>JAEPMY010000072.1 GCA_017643685.1 Sneathiella sp. | reverse complement strand
CAACCGGTCCAGGGCGTCCGCGTTTTTCCAATCCGCTTCGGCCAGGGCGTAGGCATGCTCGGCCATGCAGGCGTCGGTGACGACCTGTTTCAGGTCGGCGGGCAATTCGTCGAACAAAGAAGGTTGTGGCAAAAGGGACTGCAGGAGAGACCTATATGATTGGTGGTCGGGCAGAGCAGACTAACATTCATATGGTGAAGGCCATTTGTAACATCCTCGATAAAAGGTTCCCCGATAAAGCCCCTCATGATCGGCTTATCAAATATGTGACGGACCGTCCGGGGCATGATGCAAGATACGCCGTGGATTGCAGTAAAATTGAGCGAGAACTTGGCTGGAAGCAATCAGTTACGTTGGAGCAAGGTTTGGAAAAGACTGTTGACTGGTATCTGGACAATCTGGATTGGGTGGATGCGGTTGGTGACGGAGCAGAAGTGTCCCGGCGCGGCCTTGGAAAAGCTGCTTCATGAAGGTTTTAATTGCAGGTGCGAATGGTCAAGTAGGCGCAGAGCTTACCCGACTTGTCAAAAGTGAGGGCATAGAGTTTTTAGCCGCAGGCCGAACAGAGATGGATATTGGCAGCCGGCACCACGTGATGACTGTGGTGAAGGAATCTCAACCCGACATAATTGTTAATGCGGCTGCATATACTGCTGTAGATCGGGCGGAAAGTGAACCGGATGCGGCAAATCGCATAAACCACCAAGGGGCATTGCACCTTGCCGAAGCCGCAGCAAAGTTTGGGGCGATCCTGCTTCATATCTCTACAGATTTTGTTTTCGATGGGACAAAAGAGGGGGCTTATGTTGAGCAGGATACTTGCCGGCCGTTAAGTGTTTATGGACAAAGCAAATATGATGGGGAGCGGGCAATTCGCGATGTGAGTGATAAGCACATCATTCTGAGGACTGCTTGGGTTTTTGGCGGGGAAGCCAATTTCGTCAAGACTATGAGGCGCTTGGCGGCTGATCGTGATGAACTGAATGTCGTATCCGATCAACGGGGCGGGCCAACACCAGCGCGAGCCATCGCTGAGAGTTTGATAAGAATAGCGAAGGATGTTCTAGCCCCAGAATTTGCAGAGTGGGGGCTTTATCATTTCACCGGATCGCCTTCGGTCAGTTGGTATGAGTTTGCCTGTCATATCCTGAAAGACCACAGCGGCGTGAAAGTTCATCCTATTCCCACAAGCGGTTATCCAACTCCGGCAACCAGACCAGCAAATTCAGTGCTGGACTGTCAGCGGATCAAGGATGTCTTTGGAATAGAACAACCAGATTGGCGAGATTATTTATAACTAGAAGGATCCAGAAAATGGCCCGAGAGGATTTTAAATTTTTCCATGATTTCCGTGTTCGCTATTCAGAAATAGACGGTCAGAATGTGGTTTTTAATGCCCATTACCTAACCTATTTTGATGTGGCAATTACCGAATATTTCCGCCATTTGAATTTCGATTATTCAAGTTACCCTGCGGAAACTGGCGCTGATTTTCACCTTGTGAAATCATTAGTGAATTATGAGCGCCCGCTGTTGTTCGATACAGAGTTTCAGGTGGCATGCCGCACGCAGAAAATCGGTAATACGTCTTTGACTTTCTGGTTGGAGATTTTTGATAAAGATAGCGCTGACCGATATGCGTCAGGCGAGATTATCTGGGTGAACACAAATCAGACCACTCATAGAACAGAGCGGGTCGGGGGCGATATCCGTAAAATGCTGTGTGATTTTGAAGGTGAAGATATCGCCTAAATCCAAATAAAAAACGCAGCCGGGGCCAATGTCCGGCTGCGTTCTACATAGGGAGTTACGAAGAGAGAGCCGTAACTAGGAAGTAGCTTCCTCTGGCTTTGCAATGGCGATGGTCCGTGGCTTCATTGCCTCAGGGATTTCCCGCTGTAGGGCAATTTTTAAAAGACCATTTTCCATTGATGCTGAAACAACCTTAATGGTGTCCGCAAGCTCAAATTTCTGGGTAAAGGCGCGTCCGGCAATCCCGCGGTGCAAATACTCAACTTCCTGCTCTTCTTCACGGGCTGTGCCTGTTACTTCCAGTGAATTATGAGTTGCCGTGATATCGATATCGCTTTCCGCAAAACCGGCAACCGCCATGACAATTTCATAACTGTCCTGATCTTTCTTCACAATATTGTAAGGGGGGTATTTGTCGCTAGAAGCGGCCCGTTCCATGGTTTCAAATATTTGACCAATTCGGTCATAACCAACTGTAGAACGCATTAAGGGTGCAAAATCGAAGTTACGCATGTGTATATCCTCCTCGAGAGCAATATATGTAACGGTACCCCAAAATGGGCGTACCAAATCAGACCCGACTATCGGCCTCTGATAAAACTGATTTAAGCTCTCTCTACGAGCGTTCAAGAGGGATGATGGAAAATTAATATTTTCGGCGTTACACTATTCGCAAAAGATAAAGGATTGTGATGAGCGTTGAAGGCACCACGATTGTGGACGGGGCGATTTTCTTCTCCCGCACCTACGATGAGGCATTGGCTCTTGTTGTTGAGGCGCGGGAATATCTTCTGGGGCCAGGCAAAATGGCCGTCCGGCAAATGACGCCTGAGGTCAGTTTCTATTACGCAACCGAATCATTACGCCTGACTACACGCCTCACAGAGTGTATGTCATGGTTGATGTTCCAAAGAGCCATCTCTGAGGGGGAAATTACCCCGGAAGAAGGGCAGGCCGAGGAGTGCCATCTTCAATATCAGTCGACATGCCTGACGGAAACCAATGACCGTCTGATGGCCGAATTGCCAGATGGACTTGCGTCATTGTTGGCAAGAAGCGAAGCACTGTACCGCCGGATTGATCGGCTTGATAAACAGGCAATGGAAGCCTTTAAAACAGCCTGAAGTTTAATTCATTGAATTCAAACGCAAAAAAGGCGCCTTTTAGAAAAGACGCCTGATCTACAGATTCGAATTTCGAGTATCGATTATTTGATACCGAAGTTTGCGAAACGCTTGTTGAATTTGGCAACACGACCATCTTCACGAACGCGCTGCTGACCACCGGTCCACGCTGGGTGAGATTTTACGTCGATGTCCAGTTTCATAACATCGCCTTCTTTACCCCATGTAGAGCGGGTTTCGAATGTAGTTCCATCAGTCATTTCGACAGTGATGGTGTGGTAATCTGGATGTGTATCTGCTTTCATATCGCCTCTACCCTTATGGGGATGCTGTAACTCACTAAGCGGGCCTTATATAAAAGCTTCTCCTTGATGGCAAGCAAAGAAGTATTTTTTTGCGATTTTTCTTGTAGATGGTCTGATTTTCCTTAAAACCGAAGGTCAGAAAACCAAGTTCAGAAAGAGTTATCGTGACTGATACCAGTAGTGTGAACAGCGAAGTCGATCATAGCGAAGAAAAGCGAAAAGCGCCGATCTCTCAACTGAGGAATCTTCTGCGATTCGTGAAGCCATATAAATTGCAAGTTATCGGTGCGCTTATTGCGCTGGTATTTGCATCGGCGGCTTTGTTGTTAATTGGTCAGGCAATTCGCTTCCTTCTGGATTACGGTTTCTCCGCCGGTTCCGGATTGGATCAATATTTCTTAGGCTTGATGGCCGTGGTTGTCGGCCTCGCTGTAGCATCTTTCGCTAGATACTATTTGGTTTCCTGGATTGGCGAACGGGTAGTTGCAGATATTCGAAATGCGGTGTTCAGCCATATTCTAAAACTCAGTCCCACCTTTTTTGAAGTTACTCGGACGGGGGAGGTCCTCTCTCGCCTGACGACAGATACCACACTTATTCAGACAGTTATTGGCTCTTCCATCTCGGTGGCTCTTCGAAATGTTCTGTCATTTGTTGGTGGGCTGGCGCTTTTGATTTACACAAGCCCCAAGCTTGCGGGGATGGTGTTGTTGGTGGTGCCATGCATTGTGGTTCCAATTATCGTGTTTGGCCGCCGTGTCCGTCAGCTCAGCCGTGAAAATCAGGATAGTATTGCTGCTGTCAGCTCTCAGGCGGATGAGACCCTTCGGGCTATTCAAACATCCCAAGCATACACACATGAGGATTTAGACCGTAAAGTCTTCAATGTTGCTGTTGAGGACAGCTTTCGGATTGCAGTTGCCCGCATCAGGGCACGAGCTTGGCTGACAGGTCTTGTGATTCTTCTTGTCTTTGGCGCCATTGATTTTGTTCTTTGGAGTGGTGCAACGGATGTTGTTAAAGGGGAGATGTCGGCTGGTACGCTCGGCTCCTTCGTTTTTTACGCCATTGTTGTCGCGGGCTCCATGGGGTCGCTGAGCGAGATTTGGGGAGAGTTGCAGAGGGCGGCAGGCGCGTCCGAGCGACTTTTGCAATTATTGGCCGAAGAGCCAGAGATTAAGAGCCCGGAGAACCCAGTCCCAGTGCCAGCACAGCTGACCGAAGGGGTTTCATTCGATAATGTGACTTTCCATTACCCATCGCGCAAGAATATGGCTGCACTGAATGATTTTTCACTCGACATTAAGCCGGGTGAAACCGTTGCAATTGTGGGTCCAAGCGGCGCGGGTAAGACAACTGTGTTTCAATTACTTCTCCGCTTTTATGATCCTGAGGCCGGCATTATCCGTGTGAACGGAGTGAACATCACTGAAGCTGATCCACAGAGAGTTCGTGGTTTGACGGGCTTGGTTCCGCAAGAGCCAATGATTTTTGCGGATACCGCGCGGAATAATATCCTCTACGGTCGTCCAGATGCGACCGAAGAAGAGGTTGTCGCTGCAGCGAAGGCTGCGGCTGCCTATGACTTCATCATGCAAATGCCAGAAGGCCTAGACACAGAGTTTGGCGAAAAGGGTATTAAAATCTCTGGTGGTCAGAAACAGCGGATTGCAATTGCCCGTGCCATCTTACGCGATCCCGAGATCCTTCTGCTGGATGAAGCGACGAGTGCGCTTGATGCTGAAAGTGAGCAGTTGGTTCAAGGTGCCTTAGAGAATCTGATGAAGGGGCGGACAACATTGGTCATTGCTCACCGCCTTGCCACAGTTTTAAGCGCAGACCGCATTGTTGTGCTGGATGGGGGGCGTGTGGTTACTCAGGGCACCCATGAGGAGCTCATGAAGGAAGATGGCCTCTATGCGAAGTTGGCACGGCTCCAGTTCGATACAGGACGTGAAGCTTTGTCTTTATCTGCTGAATAAAAAACGGAGCGTTTATCGCTCCGTTAATTTTAGCTCAATCCGTCGGTTCCGAAGAAAAGCGATTTCATCATCCCTTGGATCTAGCGGTTGAAACTCTCCAAATCCTGTGGGGGCAAGGCGATTAGGCGGAACCCCACGGGCTACCAGATATTTCGTAACAGATAGCGCCCTCGCCATTGAGAGCTCCCAGTTAGAAGGAAAGCGCGGTGTATTGATAGGCTGCTTGTCTGTGTGGCCATCGACCCGCAACACCCAATCAATATCGTCCGGGATCGTGTTTGCAATCTCCAGCAGGGTTTTAGCAAAATCGCGCATGTTTTGACGACCTTGTTCCCCAAGTTCGGCCTCGCCAAGACCAAAGAGGACCTCTGACTGAAAAACAAATCGGTCTCCGACGACACTGATGCCCGGACGGTTTTGAAGTACTTCACGAAGTCGTCCAAAAAAGTCGGAGCGATATTGTTGTAACTCCTGAACTTTTTGAGCAAGAGCCTGATTTAGGCGCCGCCCCAAATCTGCAATTTGGGCTTTTTGTTCCTGATCTTTTTGTTCGGCTATTTCAAGAGCTTCTTCAATCCGGGCAAGTTGCTCCCGAAGAGCAGCGAGCTGTGCGTTGAGAAGTTTGACTTGCGCCTGTGCTTCCGTGGAGATCTTCTCCTCGGCGGTCAAGTTGTCTTGAGTTTGAAGATAAAGGGTTTGCAGCTCGGCCAGCTTTGTCTCCCGGTCCTCCACCTCTTTTTGGGCGAGAAGGGTTCGTTCTTCCTCAGAGGCAATCTTGGCCTCTAGCTCTTTGCTGCGATTGCGGATTTCACCAATTTCCTGATCCTTAGCTTCGATCTTGGCGGTGAGGGCCCCAACTTCAGCTTCTAATTCCTCTCGAACTTTCTGAAGCGCTTCAATATCTCGTTTAAGACTTTCAATATCAGCCAAATTTGCAGCGATTTCATCTTCACGAAGCGAGATCCGTTCTTCTGCTGCTTTTAACGCTTCTTCCGTTTCAGCTGTTTTCTCTTCTTGCTGACGGAGGAGAAGGGTGAGTTCGTCTCGCTCACCTTCAGCATCGAGGGCACGGGCTGTGATCGCATCAAGCTGAACAATCACATTGTCTCGCTCTTGGTTGGATTTGGTGAGGGAGACGTTAAGCGCGGCAATCTCTTTTTGTAAGGACGCGTTATTTTGTTTCTCAAGTGCTAGCAAGTCAGCAAGCTCTGCAACTTGTTGGTTAAGTTGCTCAAGGGCCGCATCCCGGCCTGAGAGCGCCTGTGAGAGGAAAAACTGAGCGAGGACGAAGACAACCAGCAGGAAGATGATAACCAGCAGGAGCGTGGTTAAAGCATCTACAAAGCCTGGCCAGATTTCGTAATTGGCCCGTTGTCCATTTCTTCTGCGCGCCATTGCTTAGCCTCTACCCACGGCGATCTTCTTCAGCGATTGCTGCGATAGTCCGTGTGAGAAGTTTAATGTCGCTCCGAATTTCTTGACTAAGCTGATTGCGCCCGTCGGCCATATCTTCGAGAAGGCGCGCCATGTAGACATCCAGATTGCGAAGATGATTGCGGCTGGCCTGATCAAGGCCTCCTTGTTCTTGAACTTGCGCCATCCGTTGGAGTACGGGTTTTAACTCCATCTGGCCTTCAACAAGCTTAACCATCAAATCTTGCTCCGCGCGCATCTGGTCGGTCAAGGCCGCGAGTTTTTCACTTACTGAAATCATCGCAGCTTCTGAACTTCCCCGTTTGTCTTCTCCGCGGGCCAGCGTCCGTTGCAGGCCATCCAAACTTTCTGCAGTTTGCTCAAGAAGAGCACTAACATATGCCGGAACGCTCTGATCCCCCCCGTCAGAGAGCGCTGTAGGCCCTGCGGAGGAGAATTTGGTGATGGTGGTCAGCCATTCTTCCAGATCCATGTAGAAACGGTTCTGTGCTTGTCCAGCCTGCATATCAAGAAAGCCGAGGATGAGTGAGCCTGAAAGGCCGAACAGAGAAGATGAAAAAGCGATGGCCATACCGGCGAGAGGTTTTTCTAGGCCAATTTTAAGTTCATCAAAGACTTTGGAGAAGTCTTCGCTACCCACATTCAAGGTGGAAATGGCATCCCCAACAGAGCCAACGGTTTCCAACAACCCCCAGAAAGTACCAAGCAGCCCAAGAAAAATAAGCACATTGATGAGGTATCGAGAGATATCGCGGCCTTCTTCAAGGCGCGCATTCACGCTGTCCAATACCGTGTTCATAGTAACGGCGGTTAGACGTAAAGGTCCGTTATTATCCTTAATAATTGTCGCAAGCGGAGAAAGTAGGGTTGGCGTGTTCTGCAAAGAAATCCCGCCTTCCTGAATGCGCACGAGATCCTCGGTCCAGGAAACCTCTCCGTTTAGGATCAGGACCTGCCGGAACATGTACGCAATCCCAAACAACAGCGTCAGTAGGATCAGACCGTTCAGATAGGGATTTGCTTCAAACGCAGTCAGTGCCGGTTTGAACAGCAGTGCTGAAATAGCCGCAACGATCACCAGGAAAATAACCATTCGGATCAGGTGTCGTCTGGGGCGGTTCAGTTTTGGGGTTGAGCTTTCTTTTGCTGCCCCGTAGCTGGAAAGTGTGCTCATCCGTTATCTCGTTACTATTTTGAGTTCAACCCGATCCGCCGGGGAGTTATCGGTGGGAAGCCCAAGGGCACGAACCTCTATTCGGTTATTCGGAACCCCAAGCTCCATAAGTTTCGTTCGAATGGAAAGGGCTCGTCCTAGAGAGATACGACGCGCGCGACCATTACTGGAAGCATCTGCGTAGGCTTCGATCTGGACACGGTCCTGACCACCCTCAACTTGCTTGGAAATGGCGGCCAAAACCGGACCTGAATTATTTGGAAGGTTTGTTTCGTCTTTCTCAAACATCAAGGTTTGTGATGCCTTATCCACTTCTGGTTTTACCTCAGGGATTTTGGCGGTTTGTGCTGATATGTCACTCTTCGGGTCTAAGGCCGCGACGTCTTGTTCTTTTTCTTCAGGTGGCTGTTCTTTTACCACAGGCGCGATCGGCTTGGGTGCAGCAGGCTGCGGCGCCTTATCAGCAATTTTTTCTTCGGCTTTTTCTTCAACCTTTTCAACAGGAGCAGGTGCTTTTTCCTCAGCTTTTATTGCCTCAGGTGCCGTTGGTTCGTCGGCCTTTGGCGTCTCCGCTGTGACTGTTGGTTTTGGCTCTGGAGTCTTCCCCACCTTTTCAACTGATTTTGGAGCAGGTTGTTTTTTAACAGGCGCAGGTTTTGCTCCTTGAGCTTTTTCTTCAGGTTTTGGCGTTATGGGTGCAGGGGCCTTCGGTGTTTCAGCTTTTACAATCTTCTGAGGCTCTTCCTGACGTTCTTTGGCTGTCGTTTCTACTGGGGCAGGTTTTTTCTTTGGCGCACGAACGGCTTTTGCAGGTTTCTTTTTCTGCTCACTTGGCGGCGTTAGAATAATGACTTCATCACCAGCCTGAATGGTCGCACTTTTTGAATAATCGACACCAGTGTGGCTGGAAGGGGCCATGGCCTGTCCTTGGGACAGGTTTCCTTGAGGATAGCTAGGTGTGTATGCGGGAGGGTAATTTACGATTACCGGGCGGTCGTTACCGCCGCCAATGATCACTGTTTGCGCAACCGATGGTGATGCCGCAAACATGCAGGCTGCCATTGCGGCGCCTGATAGACCTGTTTTGATTTTGTTTTTCCCCGTTGCAGTTCGTCTGCTGATTGCCATTGCTGGCACCCCCTGAACATTTACATGCGCCCGGACTTTTGTCTCTAGGCAATAGATCCTACCAAATGTCCCTCTTTAGTCATTTATTATGACTGTTTAAGGGCATTTTTTGAATACAGGGGAAAACAATAACTTAGGGTAAGCGATGGGACAACTTTTTAGTGAAACTGCCCCATCACTTGTAACTGGTTATTTCTTGCGAGCGCGGCGAAGTGTTTCGCTGATCTGGGTATTAATTTCGCTGTTAGTCGCCAGAATGTCGCCTTTTTCAAGCATGCGTTCACCACCATCGATCTGGGAGGCAAAACCACCGGCTTCACGAACGATGATAATACCGGCTGCGAGATCCCATGCGGAAAGGCCACGTTCCCAATAGCCATCGAACCGGCCAGCAGCGACATATGCCAGATCAAGAGAAGCCGCACCGAAGCGGCGAATGCCAGCGGACACCGCCATTACTTCATGAGCTTCACGAAGGAAAGCTTCGTGACCTGGTTTGCCAAGGAACGGAATACCTGTTGCAAAAACACAATCAGCCATCCGGTTACGACCAGAAACACGAAGACGCTGGTTGTTGACAAACGCACCTTCTCCTTTTGCAGCCCAGAACAATTCATCTTTAACCGGATCAAGGATCAGGCCTGCGATGATGTCTTTTCCTTCAACGAGTGCGATAGAAATCGCAAAATGAGGCATGCCGTGCAGGAAGTTTGTTGTACCATCCAGCGGGTCAATGACCCAGTAGCTTTTACCGTCTTTAGCTGGAACTTCACCGCCTTCTTCTAAACGAAAGCCAAAGTCAGGGCGTGCACGCTCCAACTCTTCGCGGATGATTTTCTCAGCACCGACGTCAGCGTTACTCACAAAATCGGCAGGACCTTTCCGAGAAACCTGCAGGTTTTCCACCTCGTTGAAGTCGCGCAGGAGTTTGCGCGCTGCCTTGCGGGCAGCATTTTCCATGACGGTGATAAGTGCGGTTTTGCGAGCCATATTGGGATACCTGGGATAACTTAAAAGAAAAGACAAGTAAGGGGGCGGTTATTCCGCCCGCTTGGAGTATTCGGCAGTTTCTGTGTTGACGACGATTTTTTCGCCGCTGTTACAGAAAGGCGGCACCATAATGCGCATGCCGTTCTCCAGAATTGCTGGTTTGTAAGAAGACGCGGCCGTCTGACCTTTAACAGTTGGTTCTGTTTCTGTAATTTCCAGAACCACGTTTTCAGGAAGTAGAACGTTTAGAGCTTCATCTTCATAAAATTCGATTTCAAGCTGCATGCCATCTTGCAGGAACTGAGCTTTATCGCCAACCAGTTCTGAGGAGAGGGAAACCTGCTCGTAGGATTCGATGTCCATGAAAGTAAAGAGCTCGCCGTCCTGGAACAGGAACTGGTGATCTTTTTGCTCAAGGCGCGCGCGCTCAACAGTTTCCGAAGAGCGGAACCGCTCGTTCAGTTTTGTGCCGTCACGCAGGTTCTTCAGCTCAACCTGAAGGTAAGCACCACCTTTACCCGGTTGTGTGTGCTGAATTTTAACTGCAATCCAAAGCCCATTTTTATGCTCGATCACGTTACCGGGACGAATAGCATTTCCGTTAATTTTCATGGCGAACCATCATCTATTTGAATATCAGAATATGTCGGCGGAACCTATCAGGAAGCGATGAGGTTATCAATCACCCTGTTCAGGTCTCTTACTGCGGCTTCTGGACCATCAGAATGGTTCCATATACCGCCGGAGATTGCCAAAAAGTCTGCACCGCTTTTAATGAGTGGCTCGGCATTGTCAACAGTTATCCCACCAATTGCCACGCAAGGTGTTTCAACAAGGCTGCTCCACCAGCTTAAAAGCTCGGGTTCTGCACTGAACTTGGCGTCTTTAGTTGTCGTTGGGTAGAAGGCTCCAAATGCGACATAGTCCGCACCATTTTCAGCAGCTGTCATTGCGAGGTGGCGGGAGTTATGACAAGTTACGCCAACAATTGCCTGTTCTCCGACAATGGCCCGCGCTTCTTTATATGGCGTATCATCCTGTCCAACATGCACACCATCAGTTCCAAGCTCTTTAGCGAGCTTAGGGTCATCATTTAGCAGAAAAGCCACTTCATGCTCTTGAAAAAGTGGCATTAGACGTTCTGTCGCCGCGCGGATTACATCGGCTGGTTGGTCTTTGAGGCGAAGCTGAAAACATGCGATGTCTCCACCTGATAAAGCTGCTTTTGCAGCTTCCTCAAAAGCATCCAGGTCAATCGCTGGTGGAGAGATCAAATAAAGGCGAGTGCGAAAATCTTCTATGGGTCTGCTCCTGCAAACGGGAAGGGAATTATTTTTCCATGGATGGATCATATCGTCCATCCCGGGCTGAGCTGCAAAGAGCGGCACGGCGAATCAAGGCGCGTTGTGCAGCGGCGACATTTTCTGTCTTCCCTTGCCATGCGTGAAGGGCAGTGGATTGCAATGCACGCCCGTAAGAGAAGCTGAGCTCCCATGGCCGGCGACTATCCATGCTATTCATTGCGCTCAAATGCGCACAGGCATCTTCTTCGCTTTGCCCGCCTGAGAGGAACACAATCCCGGGAAGAGCTGCAGGAACCGTCTGGCCAAAGCAATAAATGGTTTTGGAGGCAACTTCATCGACACCCGCTTGCTCTGGACAGTTTGCGCCAGATACGATCATGTTTGGTTTTAGCAGCATTTGCTCCAAGACAACGCGCTGTTTGTAAAGCTCATCAAAAACGGTTTTCAGAACACTTTCGGTCACTGCATAACATTCGTCGATGCTGTGATCACCGTCCATCAAGACTTCAGGTTCGACGATTGGAACGAGACCTATTTCCTGACAAAGGGCCGCATAGCGGGCAAGGGCATGCGCATTGGTATCCAGACCGTATTGGCTTGGCGCGCCAGCACCAATTCGCAGAACAGCACGCCATTTTGCAAAGCGAGCACCCAATTCTACATATTCTTGCAAGCGCTCTCTCAGACCATCTAAACCTTCTGTGATGGTTTCGTCTTCAGAGAAGGCAAGCAGGCTAGTGCCTTTGTCAACTTTAATTCCGGGGATAATGCCTTCTTCGGCCAAGAGGTCGGCGAAACGAACACCGTCTTTGGTGGATTGACGCAAGGTTTCATCATATAGGATGACCCCGCTAATGTATTTGGAAAGGCCTTCAGTTGAAAACAGAAGCTCCCGGTAGTCTCTTCGGGTTTCTTCACTGCTTTCAACACCGATAGAGGCAAATCGCTTTGTGATGGTGCCAGTACTTTCATCAGCTGCCAGGATCCCCTTACCCGGGGCCACTAGCATTTCGGCGATGTCTTCCATCAATACGCTTGCCATCTATCTCTACTCCTTAAATTATTGGCCGAGGGCTTTCACTCCCGGGAGTTCTTTTCCTTCCATCCACTCAAGGAAGGCACCACCAGCGGTGGAGATATAGGTAAAGCTATCACTCACACCAGCTTTGGCAAGTGCGGCCACAGTATCGCCGCCACCTGCAACAGATACGAGTTTACCTTCTTCGGTGAGTTTGGCGGCTTCTTCTGCAACGGTAAATGTCGCCGCGCCAAACGGGTCGATCTCAAAAGCACCGAGCGGGCCGTTCCAGATCAGAGTTTTACAAGAAGCCAGTTTTGTTTTCAGATCAACCGCAGACGTGGCACCCATATCGAGCATCATTTCATCGCTGGCAACTTCTGAAACAGGGGCTGTGCGATTTTCCGCATTTGCCTTGAATTCTTTTGCGAGAACAGCATCAGCCTGCAAAAAGATATTGCAGCCTACAGTTTCGGCTTTGCTCAGGATCTCGCTTGCAGTGTCAGCAAGGTCGTGCTCACACAAAGAGGCGCCAACGTCGATACCTTGGGCATTCAAGAACGTGTTGGCCATGCCGCCGCCGATAACCAGGTGATCAACTTTTTCGATGAGGTTGAACAACAGATCCAACTTCGTTGAAATTTTTGCGCCGCCGACGATGGCCATTACGGGGCGTTCCGGGGCTTCTAATGCTGCGCTCAAAGCTTTCAGCTCGGCCTCCATATTCCGGCCTGCAAATGCAGGTAGCAGATGGGCCAGCGCCTCAGTTGAAGCATGCGCACGGTGAGAGCATGAGAACGCGTCATTCACATAGAAATCGCCGAGTTTTGCAAGCTCAGCTGCAAAACCCGGATCATTCTTTTCTTCGCCCGCGTGATAGCGGACGTTTTCCAGAAGAGTAACACCGCCGTTTTCCAGACCATCAATTACAGCTTTGGCATCTGCGCCGATGCAGTCTTTACCAAAGGCAATATTCATCTCCAGATGCGATGCCATGGCATCAGCGACAGCTGCGAGCGACATTTCAGGAACTGCTTGACCTTTAGGGCGGCCAAAGTGGCTTAGAAGAACCACTTTGGCACCTTTTTTGGCCAATTCACGAACCGTTGGGGCAACCCGTTCAACACGGGTGAAGTCAGAAACTTTGCCATCCTGCATTGGAACGTTCAAATCAACGCGAACCAATGCGGTTTTTCCAGCGGCCTCAATACCGTCCAGTGTCTTATACGCAGCCATTTGGCGTTACTCTCCTTCTACCCGATTAACCGAGGTTAGCCATTACAACAGCGGTGTCATTCATCCGGTTGGAGAAGCCCCACTCGTTGTCGTACCAGCTCAGAACACGAACGAAGGTACCTTCGATCACCTGTGTCTGCGTTACGTCAAATGTGGAACTTGCTGGGTTGTGGTTGAAGTCGATGGAAACCAGAGGCTCGTCGCAAACGCCCAGAACACCTTTCAGGCGACCATTTGCAGCTTCGCGGATGGCGTTGTTAATCTCTTCAGGTGTCGTAGAGCGACCCGCAACGAATGTCAGGTCAATCATAGAGACGTTTGGTGTTGGAACACGTACGGATGTGCCGTCTAGTTTACCTGCAAGCTCTGGCAAAACCAGACCAACGGCTTTCGCTGCACCTGTTGAAGTCGGGATCATGGATGTTGCTGCAGCACGCGCACGGCGCAGGTCGCTGTGCAATGTGTCCAGAACTGGCTGGTCACCGGTGTAAGCGTGAACAGTTGTCATGAAACCGTGGGACAGGCCAACAGTGTCGTTCAGAACCTGTGCAACTGGCGCAAGGCAGTTTGTTGTACAAGACGCGTTGGAGACAATCTTGTCGTCTGCAGTCAGTGTGTCATGGTTCACACCAAATACGACAGTTTTATCAACTTCTGTACCTGGCGCAGAAATCAGAACTTTCTTTGCACCAGCTTCCAAGTGCGCTTTTGCTTTATCTTTGTGAGTGAAGATACCTGTACATTCGTAGGCGATATCGACATTCAGCTCACCCCATGGCAGATCCGCCGGGTTACGCTCAGCTGTTACCTTGATTGGCTTACCTTCGATAACGATGGAGCCGTCTTTTACTTCGATGTTGAACGGAAATGGACCGTGAACGCTGTCATATTTCAGCAGATGTGCGTTTGCTTCTACAGAGCCCAGATCGTTAATGCCGACAACTTCGACATCTGTACGACCAGATTCGTAAATTGCCCGCAATACATTCCGGCCAATGCGGCCAAACCCGTTAATCGCTACGCGAACTGTCATTTTTCAACTCCTATGACTTCGGCGACGCCCGCCGCCCATTTCCTCTTATGGATATAGCTTATAGCTGTTCTTTTGCCGCTTTCACAACGGCGTCACTTGTAATGCCGAAATGCTCATACAGTGCATCGGCAGGCGCGGAGGCGCCAAAGCTGTCCAGACCGATAAAGGTGCCTGTGCCAATGAATTTCTGCCATCCGAAGGAGCAGGCAGCCTCAACGGCTACTTTAACAGTGTCGGCATCAATAATTTCGCGTTGGTAGTCAGCAGACTGTTTGTCGAACAATTCCCAGCAAGGAACGGAGACAACACGTGTGCCAATACCTTCGGCCTGTAGTGATTTCTGTGCTTCAAGTGCCAAGCTTACCTCGGAGCCCGTTGCATAAAGTGTTACTTTCGCATCGCTTGCTGCAGGGGAGAGAACATAAGCACCACGTGCTGACAGATTTTCAGAACCGGCATCAGTACGAACTGTTGGTAGACCTTGGCGGCTAAGAGACAATACAGATGGTGTCTTCTTGGACTTCAGAGACAGTTCCCAGCATTCTGCGGTTTCAACCGCATCCGCAGGGCGGAACACATTGACATTTGGCATCGCCCGAAGGGACGCTAGATGTTCAACTGGTTGGTGAGTTGGACCATCTTCACCGAGGCCAATGGAATCGTGTGTCATCACATAAACAACACGCTGCTCCATGAGTGCAGAGAGGCGGATTGCGGCGCGGGCATAGTCGGTAAAGACCATGAATGTACCGCCGTAAGGAATAAAGCCGCGGTGCAGTGCCAGACCGTTCATAATTGCGGCCATACCAAATTCACGGACACCATAATAAACATAACGACCGGAAAAGTCAGTTGGTGTAACCGGATCTGTCTGCGCTGTTTTTGTCAGGTTGGAGCCTGTCAGGTCGGCAGAGCCGCCAACAGTATTCAGAACATTGGCATTGATGACGTTCAACGCTTCCTGACTTGCTTTACGGCTCGCCCAACCTGGTGCATCTTCAACAAGCTGACGCTTGTAAGCGGCCATAACTTCTTCAAAATCAGCAGGAAGTTCTCCAGAAAGCGCAAACTCAAACGCAGCTTTTTCTTCGGCGTTCAACTCTTCCAGAGCTTTTTCCCATTCGCAAGAGAAGCGCGCACCTTTGGTGCCAACAGCACGCCAGCGATCCAGAATAGTTGCTGGAACTTCGAATGGACCATAAGGCCATCCCAGAGCTTCACGTGTCAGAGCGATTTCTTCGTCACCTAGCGGCGCGCCGTGAACACCGGATGTCCCACCTTTGTTAGGAGAGCCAAATCCGATTGTTGTTTTACAAGCGATCAAAGAAGGTTTGTTCGTCTCACGGGCAGCGGCAATCGCTTTTTCGATGTCAGCAGGGTTATGACCATCGCAGGAGAAAGTATCCCAACCAAGTGCTTCAAAACGCTTCAGTTGGTCATCGCCGACAGCAATTTCGGTTTTACCATCGATGCTGATCTCGTTGTCGTCCCACAAAACGATCAACTTACCAAGTCCGAGGTGGCCTGCAAAAGAGGCTGCTTCGTGGCTGATACCCTCCATGAGGCAGCCATCACCCGCGATCACATATGTATGGTGATCAACAACATCCTTAAAGCGAGCCGCCATCATGCGCTCACCCAATGCCATGCCGACAGCTGTTGCAAGCCCCTGACCCAGCGGGCCTGTTGTTGTCTCAATGCCGCTTGCATGGCCAAACTCTGGGTGGCCGGCAGTTTTTGCGCTGAGCTGTCGGAAGTTTTTAACATCTTCCAGTGACATATCTTTATAACCTGTCAGATAAAGCAGGGAATAAAGCAGCATGGATCCGTGTCCTGCGGAGAGAACAAAGCGGTCGCGATCTGGCCAGTTTGGCTTCGCTGGATCAAATTTCAGGAATTTGGAAAACAGAACTGTGGCAACATCAGCCATGCCCATTGGCATGCCTGGGTGGCCAGAGTTGGCTTTCTGAACCGCATCCATGGACAATGCACGGATTGCGTTTGCCATATCGTTGTGTTTGGAGTTTACAGGCGAAGTTTCGGCGCCGTTTGTGTTCATTTTCGACTCTTTGCTATCCACCAGCAGTTTTAAACCTAATTAATGCCGCCTCATCACATTTTAAGTGCACTCGGTCAGATTCGGCATTTTGATATGCTGGTGCCCGCTCTTGGGACTGAACATAATTTAACCAGAAGGCGTTACTCTTTATCTAAAAAAGAATATAGAGACAAAAAATTGGCAGATGCCGGAAGCCTTCCAGTCTCGGAAT
>JAEPMY010000156.1 GCA_017643685.1 Sneathiella sp. | reverse complement strand
TTTTTCAATATTTCTATCAGAAAATAGACCAGAAGAGAAAATCGCAACTTTTGCAGGGCCACCTCTGACATGCCCCATAAGGGCGAAGGCGAAGTTGATAAAGAACTGTCCAGCTCCGGTATAGATCAAGGCTACCCCAAATAGCAGGAAGCCAAACACCAGAGTTGCAAAGGCTTTCATAGGAATGCCGAGGAGGCTCTCCGCTGAGAACATATGGAAGGCGCCAACATTAAGGAAAGGTTGGCTGACACCTGAGATGACAGTCGGCATCATGTCCGCATATACGGGATAGAGCGAAAGGACGGAGACAATGATAAACACGGCCATGCCGCCAGCACGTCTACCTGCTTCAAGAATAACTGCCCACATGATTAAGCTGACATACTGACCATGTACCGGCGGATTATATTCCCAGGCTTCATCCAGGCTGGCCTCAGCGAAGAAAACGTAATATCCGGTGAGCACAAGTGTGCCAATAAAGATAAGAACATCATACCACGGAACAGAATCCCGTGATGCGTTCTTGGTCGCGGGCATAATCAGAAACAGCATAGAAACTGTTACGCCGCAGAGGAGATACATATACCGGCTATTGACCAGTACTTTATCGATTGTCAGCTTGAAGAAGCCGAGATGAAATAGTTGATTGATAGCAAGGAGGATGGTTGCAACTGTCAAAAATAGGCAAATTCCCATCCAAAAAGAAGGAAGGCGACGGTAACGAGCGACCTCGTGGTCCTCGACATCATCCGCTTCCGTCTTCAGCTTGGAAGCTTGTTCAGTCATGTTAAATACCTAGATAGCCTTGCCCATATTCGAGGGCAAAGCGGGGAATGATTACATTAAGGTGGTGGGCCGAGACCAAAGGTCCCGCCCCACTTAAATCACTTGAGGACTACCATTTTTCAAAAACGGGAATCATTCCTTCGGCTTTTAGTGCGTCTGCACGAGCCTTCATCCAGCCAGTGTTAAAGCCTTCATCATCGCTTGGTGCAGATTTTTTATATTCTTCCCATGCGTTCATCAGAACAGCCTGGCGTTTCAGGTTCGCGTCCTGGCGCGCCTGAGCTTTATCAGTCCAATGGCCTGCTTCTTTATAGTATTTGACCGCACCATCATGGAACGGCATGAAAGATTCTTCGATTTTCTGACGTTCCCACGCCCAACCGGTCGCCCCTGGTGCGGAATCTTTATAGTCGTCAAAATGCACATACATGGCTTTTGTCATGTTATAGGCGACATCTTCAGAAATTTTGGTTGTCGTCACCAGAATTGGATAGCCGGTACCGACACCCTCATATCCTTCTTTTGGAACACCTGGACCCGCCATGCATAGATGTTTGTAATACCAAGGGACGATACCGTTCAAACGGCTCCAGCCTTCGGTGTCGCCATGTGGTGCTGGTGGGTGATATAGGCCACGAGGGGAGGCGTCAATTTTTCGCATCGTGCTAGAGAAAGTAGCACCAATCAATGCATCCAAGTCATTGTTGATCAAGGCGTCGATTGAAGCTCCATAGCCTCCAACTTCAACCTTTTCAACATCGTCCCATGTCATATTGGCATGTGCCATATAGGCAGTCATCGCCTGGTTCAGGGAAGATGCACCGCGGACCCACGCAACACGTTTACCTTTCAAATCCGGGATGGTTTTGATATTCGCGTCTTTCGCGGTGACAAGAGATGCCGCGCAGCCATCAGCCAGATTATGCATAATCAAGCGAATAGGTTGAGGGCCCCAGTTATCAGTGCCAAAAACATATACGGCTTCCTGTGCGTAGATACTGTCGGAGCCGGTGGCTGAAAATTGAGCGACACCGCTTTTTACAGGGGATAGGCGGGATACGTCGTTTTTACCCGGGATAACACGTAGGTTTGTCCCATATTTATTCTTAATTACGCTACCAATACCGACGGCTTGGTTATAACCGGATGTACCTGTGTTATATGCCGTCCAAACAATAGTGCTTGGCAACTTAATGTCTTCAGCATAGGCCATTGTGGCCATACCGAAAGTTGCCAAAGCAGCAATGCTTGTTTTCTGGAAAATTTTTCGCATTTTACTTCCTCCCAAGGGTGGTTCCGTTTTGTCGGAATCTTTTCTGTGGGAAAAGGCTCCCACATTTTAAGAATCTAATCAATAATCAATTCGCTTTTGCTGTTTTGTTGTGAGTGAGAGAGCTTCGTTTTTCTGGCTGACCTGTATCCGTAAAGGGTTTATTCTTCCATCAAATGGAGGTCTGATTACGTGACAAAACCAATTATCGGTATTATCGGCGGCAGCGGTGTTTATGAATTGGACCGCCTTGAAAATAAAAGGTGGAAAACGGTCACCTCTCCTTTTGGTGACCCGTCGGACCAACTGTTGTGCGGAGAACTGGATGGGCAAGAGCTTGTCTTTCTCCCCAGACATGGCCGGGGGCATCGTTTATCTCCAAGTGGGATCAATTATCGGGCGAATATAGACGCTTTGAAGCGGGCTGGTGTCACAGAGATTATTTCTGTAAGTGCCTGTGGCTCCTTCGAGGAAGAGCTGGATCCCGGAACGTTTGTTATCGTGGATCAGTTCATCGATCGAACAGCTGCGCGCGAGAAAAGCTTTTTTACAAATGGTATGGTAGCCCATGTTAGCATGGCAGATCCGGTTTGCCGTCGTCTTGGCGATGCGTTGGAAAATGCAGCAAAAGTTATTGGGCTGAAGGCTGTCAGAGGTGGCACGTATTTAGCGATGGAAGGTCCACAATTTTCGACGCGCGCTGAGTCAGAACTGTACTGTCAATGGGGATGTCAGGTTATCGGGATGACGAACATGCCCGAAGCCAAGTTGGCGCGGGAGGCGGAGATGTGCTACGCCACGGTGGCAATGGTGACAGACTATGATTGTTGGCACCCTGATCATGAAAATGTTGATGTTTCAGCGGTTATTCAGGTGCTGACTGAGAATGCTGCGAATGCGCGGAGTCTGGTCGCCAACGTCGTTCCAAAGTTATCGACCCGTCATGATGCTTGTTCTGCTGGGTGCCACCATGCTTTGGATAATGCGTTGATTACCTCTCCCGAAGCGCGAGACCTTGAGGTTTCGGCCCGACTGGACGCAATAGCGGGCCGCCTGCTTGATTAAAAAGGATACAAAAGTGGATATTAAAAAATACATCCGAACCTTGCCAAACTACCCGAAAGAGGGAGTTATGTTCAGGGATATCACGACTTTATGGCAGGATGCGGCGGGGCTTCGGACCGCTATTGATCAGTTGGTCTGGCCATATGCCGGGGTAAGAATTGATAAAGTGGCAGGTATCGAAGCGCGGGGATTTGTGCTTGGCGGTGCTCTTGCTCATCAACTCAGTGTAGGGTTCGTGCCTGTTCGTAAAAAAGGCAAGCTACCCGCAGAAACCATCGGTGAAGAATATGATTTGGAATATGGCACTGATACTGTGGAAATTCATACAGATGCCATTAAACAAGGTGAAAATATCCTGATTGTTGATGATCTGATTGCGACGGGTGGTACTGCGGAAGCTGCAATTAAGTTGATCCGCAGAAGCGGTGGAACTGTGGTTGGAGCGTGTTTTGTCATTGATCTGCCGGATCTTGGCGGTCGGCAAAAAGTTGAAGATCTTGGCGTAAATGTTCGGACACTTTGCGAATATGAAGGCGAATAAGGGGGATAAAAATGCCTCATAATATTGTTGGGCTCGATCACACTCTGGTTGGGGTAGCTGATCTGGAAAAGGCTAAATCCGATTACCAAAAGCTGGGCTTCACATTGACCCCGCGAGGCTCCCATATTGGTTGGGGGACAGCGAATTACTGTATCATGTTCCCAGATGATTATGTTGAATTGCTGGGTATTGTTGATGCATCGAAAGAAACCAACGGCCTGGATCAAAAGCTTGCCGAACGCGGGGAGGGGATGCTGGGTATTGCCTTCTCTAGTGATAATCCAGAGGGAACTGTCACCTCATTGAACGAGGCGGGGCTAGGTGAGGCAAAGCTATATGATTTGAAACGGAAATTGGAGCTTGAAGAGGGCGACGTGATCCCTGAGTTCAAATTGATCCGCTACCCTTATCAAGGAATGCCGCTTGGTGGTTTGTTTATCTGTCATCACTTGACGCCGGAATTGATCCGCCGTCCTGAATGGCAAATCCACCCTAATGGGGCGTTATATGTTCAATCGGTTGTGGTTCTTGTCGAGGATCCTGTTGCACTGCAGGAGCACTATATTGAGCTATGCGGGGCAATTAATGTAACGATGACTGACCATACAATGTCTGTTCGAATTGGCCGTTTAAATCTGATTTTCGTAGCTGAGAAAGATATTGATCTATTGTTCCCAGGGCTTTTTGTTGAGGGGGATTGGCCGAGCTTTCCGCATATCCTCTCCATGGGGATCGCTGTAGCTAGCAGAGCAAACACAGCGGCTTATTTGAAGCAAGCTGGTATTGAGATTCAGGATATCTCAAATGGGGCTCTTCGGGTTCAGCCAAAAGATGCTTCCGGAGTAATATTGGAATTTATCGAGCCACATGTAGTTGATACCCCATAATCAAAGGGGGCGATCACGCCCCCTCTAAAAACGCTAGGCTCCGGCTTCGGGCCAAATCTGCGGCAGATTTATTATAACTTTCGCGAACATCGCAATTAAACCCATGACCTGCGTC
>JAEPMY010000035.1 GCA_017643685.1 Sneathiella sp. | reverse complement strand
CCCACGGTACAGGTTGTACCTTGTCGTCAGCTATTGCGACGGGGTTAGGGCAAGGGATGGAACTGCATAGTGCCGTGGAGCGCGGGCTTCGGTATGTGGAGTTGGCAATCCAAGGCGCACCGGGTTTTGGGGGTGGTCACGGCCCTCTTGACCATGGCCATAATATTCCAGAATTCTAAGCGATTAAGTCAATGATTGGGGGTGTTGGTGTTCCGCCTGTCACGCCCCCTGTTACATCGCTAGAGGGAGAAACTGTGTCGCTATCAGTGGCTTCACCGTTTCGTTCGGCCTGAGTTTGTTGGTTCAATTCAACAAGAGCTTCGCTCTTCTTGGCGGAAGCCATCGCCGCGACTTTGCGATCTTGCGCGGACGGCTCGGCCGGGGCTAATGCAGCTCGGATTACAATATCCATCTTTGTAATGGTCGCTTCCGGGTCTCCTGGGATTTCTGAGGTGTCGATTTTCACCTCGCCGCCAACCGCATATCGCTGGTTATCCGGACCCGTCTGGTATTCGTAAGTTGGGGAGCCGGCATATTGACCACCGACCTGGGCATGCGCCTGTTCATGCGCCCGCACCTCCCGATCCCGCTCTTTCAGTTGTTTAACCTGAGCAGCCTGTTCTTCTGAAAGGCCAAGTTGGTTTTCCGACTTTCCTGACGCGTCCGCCTCTTGCAAGGCTGTCACGGCATCTTTTGATAAGGGGGCAGTATTATAGCCGCTTGATGGGGCCGAGGGGTTTTCAGATTGTTTTGGGGCCTCCGCTTCAGCTCGGCCGTTAGATGCAAAGTTACTGTCTCCCAACGGTTTTACCGATGGGAGCGAAATGTAACTTTGATTTAAAGCGACTGCTGATAGCATGAAGGCCTCAACTTGAGGTTATCAGATCTGCAGATCCAGCGGATTGCGGGTAGAACGACCTGCTGTATCCGTGTCTTCATTCTGCGGCACATCACCACGAGCATCGTCACGAGCCTGAGACGCATTATTTTGCTGACGGGCTTGTTCGGCGTTTTGAGTGCTCTCCACTGTTTCAACAGCAGCTTGTTGCGTCTCAAACACAACATCATTTTGCTGAGCACCAATCGTGCCAATGTCCTGACGGTTTGTTGCAGCCTGTTCCTCCTGAACCTGCTGTAGAGCGGTAACCGCTTCAACAGAGAGAGAAGCCCCGTTTGAAGGGGGAGTAACAGGAGCGGTCGCTTCTGGGGCTTCCCCGCTAATTTTAACTTCAGGGCTCTCAGCCGCTTGCTCTTCTGCCGCAAATTGTTGCTCAGGAGCTTGTGGTTTTTGGAGGGCGCTATGCTGGGCAACTGCGCTGCTTCCGAAACCTACGCTTGCAGGGAACATGTAATTACCTTTCGGAATTTCTATACCTGATATCCGCCTTCTGGCAGACCTAAAATTAATACTCTCTAATCATTAAGGAATGATTAATTTTTGCCTAAAAGCCAAGGGAATGCTTGTGTTTCCAGATCACAAATTCTTGATTGCTTCGACAAATATATCTAGCTCTTCTTCGCTGTTGTAATAGTGGAATGAGGCCCTGACCAGGGTTGGGAGCTTGCGTCTTTCCATATCGTAGCGAGTGGATGTTACCGATGAGGTTGACACATTGATCTGTTGCCTCGCCAGCGTGGCCTTTATTTCTTCTGCCGTCATACGATCATGTGAAAAGGTGACCATACCACCTTTTTCTTGTCCGATATCCTGCACCGTAACCTCTGCGATCTGGGATAATCTATCTCGTGCAGAAGCCGCTAATGATTTCAATCGCTTGGAAGCCTCCTCCATGCCAACGCTCAAATAATAATCTGCTGCGACACCTAATCCGATCACGCCTGCAACATTGTTTTCCCAGTTTTCGAAACGCCGAGCATCATCTCGCATCTTGTAACTGTCTTTGCCAGTCCATTCAGCGCTATGTAGATCCAGGAAGGGGGGCTCTAGCTGGTTCATGAATGATTTTCGAACATAGAGGAAACCTGTGCCGCGAGGACCTCGCAAATATTTGCGGCCAGTGGCAGACAACATGTCACAACCTATTTTATTGACATCAATCGGGATTTGCCCGGCTGATTGGCAGGCATCTAGTAAATAAGGAATACCATGCTTGTTCGCAATCTTCCCAACTTCTTCAGCAGGGTTAATCAAGCCACCGTTCGTTGGGATGTGACTGATGGAAATGAGTTTGACGTCAGGCGTTATCATCTCCTCCAGCTTGCTAATGTCAATTTGACCATCCTTGTCGGATGGAACAACATCGATCACAACGCCTGAGTTTCTCGCCAACTGCAAGTAGGAGATAACATTGCTGGCATACTCAGCTTCAGCGGTCAGGATACGGTCCCCTTTTTGCCAGTGTATGCCGTGAAAACCCATCAACCATCCCATGGTCGCGTTTTCGACGATGGCAACTTCATCGCGGTGGCAATTGATCATTTCAGCGATGGCATCATAGGTCCGCTCATATGCAGGCAAGGCGCGGGCATGTGCTTCATACCCCCCGATTTCCATTTCCAATTTCAGATGTTCAACAACCGCGTCATAAACCGGCCGCGGCATAAGAGCAGAGCCTGCATTGTTAAGATGAAGACAGGTGTTTGTCCCCGGTGTATCGGTTCGAAGTTTCTGAATATCCAAAGTCATTGTCACCCCCCTTGGGCTGCATTAAGTCAATATTTGTTTAAGCGCCTCGGTCAGTCGCTCAAAATCTTGATTATTGTTATACAGATGTGGTGTGATCCGGAGTGAATTACCACGTTTTGATACGTAGATTTTTTGAGCCGCAAGACGACCCAAAATATCATCTGGAAAGCCAGCTTCATACTCCAGGCCTAAAAAGTGCCCTGCGCGTAATTGATCTGGAATAGCGGTGATGTCGGTATCTGATAAGGCATTCATGATCTCAGAATTGCGCTTCTTGAGCGTTTCCTGAATATTTTCAACTCCCCAATCCAGAAGCTGTTGCAGTGAGGCGATGGCAGCAGGGACTAAGCCAAAATTGGCTCTCTCCCCCATATCAAAGCGAATTGCGCCTGGCTGGTAATCCTCTTGATAATTGACGAGCCCGGCAAAATCTTCGGATCCTTTGCGGTTTAACCAATTTTCTTCGATTGGGGTGCCGTTTTGAAATTCAGGCGCGACATACATAAAACCAGTGCTGTAAGGGCACATCAGCCATTTATAAGCAGCGGCTACAAGAAAATCGGGACGTACCTTTTTCACACTTAGGGGCATCGCTCCAAGCGATTGAGTGGTGTCCAGAACAAGTTTTGCGCCCACAGTATCAAGGGCCTCCCGGATTCGGATAAGATCTAATAGACCACCATCCGCCCAATGATTATGTGGTAGGGCGGCAACTGCGGTGTTGTTAGTGATTGCAGAGAGGACTGCATCAGTCCAATCCCGGTTCTTGGGCACTGGAACGGTTTTGATCACTGCCCCTTTCTCTAGGGCCACGCGTTGCCAGCAATAAATATTACTCGGGAATTGATCTGTCAGTACCAATATCTCAGCCCCCGATTGAAGCGGGATGTTTTTCGCTGCGATAGCTAGCCCGTAGGATGCGGATGGGATAATCGCGATATCATTTGTATCTGCTTCGATCAACTGGGCAGCGAGGGATCTAAACATATTGGTTTCTGTAAAGAAATCTTCAGGTGTTAGCACCCATGGCGTTGATTTCCTGCGAAGGGCAGCCTCTCCGGCTGCGGCCGAGGCTTTTGGAAGCGGGGACATATAACCTGCGTTAAAGAAAGCAACATCATCAGGGGTGTCAAACAGGTGCCTTTGGCTTTCAATCATCTTTTTATCCTTAAAATTTTCCTAATAAATTTAAGGGCTAAGCTATATGAGAGCCAGAGTAAACTTGTCCTAAATACAATCGATCAAAATAAAGATTCGATGATATGTGGTAACTGAGACGACTAAAATTGGATGTTGATGCCGAAAATGCGCGATTTTGTCGCAGTGCAAAAAATCCGTTGACAATTGGGGCGCAAAAACTAATTTCGTCGGTGGGCCACATCCCCCCACCGGGATGCTCTAGACTGGAAGGTTTAGTATAACATGACAGACTTAATGCGTCCGGAGAGACGCCCTAACTCTCCTTTGTTCTCATCCGGCCCTTGCGCAAAGCGCCCCGGATGGTCTCCTGAAGCTCTCAATAATGCATTTCTTGGTCGCTCCCACCGGGCAGCGGAAGGTAAGGAACGCCTGAAGGCCGTTATTGAAGAACACCGTGAAATTCTTGGTATCCCGGCCGATTACAAAATCGGTATTGTACCGGGCTCTGACACCGGCGCCGTTGAAATGGCGCTCTGGTCCATGATGGGCGCGCGTCCTTCTACAATTCTAGCATGGGAAAGTTTTGGCTCTGGTTGGGCAACTGATGTTGTTAAGCAGTTGAAACTGGATGATGCAGAAGTGGTGACAGCAGGTTATGGCGAAATTCCTGATCTAAATACTGTTGATTGGAAGCGTGATGTTGTTTTCACTTGGAACGGGACAACATCTGGCGTTCGGGTTCCAAATGGTGACTGGATCGCCGACGACCGTGAAGGTCTTGCCATTTGTGATGCGACATCTGCAGTGTTCGCCATGGAATTGCCGTGGGAAAAACTTGATGTTGTGACTTGGTCTTGGCAGAAAGTGCTGGGCGGTGAAGCCGCTCACGGTATGCTGGTCTTGAGCCCTCGCGCTGTTGAACGGCTGGAAAATTACACACCTGCATGGCCACTTCCAAAAGTGTTCCGCATGACCAAAGGCGGTAAGCTCAACGAAGGTATCTTCCGTGGGGAGACTATCAATACACCATCCATGCTTGCGGTTGAGGATGTATTGGACGCCTTGAAATGGGTGAAAAGCATTGGGGGGCTGAAAGGCACCGTAGAACGGGCCAATGCAAATACAAAAGTGATCTCTGATTTTGTAGCGGCATCTGATTGGCTGGATTTCCTAGCCGAAGATGAAATGATCCGCAGCACAACTTCCGTCTGTCTAAAGATTACAGACAACTGGTTTACAGATCTTTCCGATGAGGATCAGGCGAAAGCGGCGAAGTCGCTTGTCTCCATTCTCGCCAAGGAAGGGGCAGCTCTTGATATTGGTGCGTACCGTGATGCACCTGCAGGTCTTCGGATCTGGGCAGGTTCAACGGTTGAAACTGATGATCTGGCAGCTCTGATGCCATGGCTCGACTGGGGCTACGCTGAACTCAAGAAGACATTTAAGTAAATCTCTATATCGGACAAGGATCTACACAATGGTTAAAGTTCTTATCTCTGACAAGATGAGCCCAAAAGCGGCTGAAATTTTCCGTGAACGTGGCGTTGAAGTTGACGAAATCACCGGTATGACACCGGAAGAGTTAAAGGCCTGTATTCATGAATATGATGGATTGGCTGTTCGCTCCTCTACCAAAGCCACCGAAGAAATCATTCAGGCTGCGACAAACCTTAAAGTAATCGGCCGCGCTGGTATTGGCGTGGATAATGTGGACATTCCTGCGGCAACGGCGGCTGGTGTCTGTGTGATGAACACGCCTTTCGGTAACGCAATTACAACAGCTGAACACGCAATTGCGATGATGTTCTCTCTCTCCCGCCATATCCCGGCTGCGAACGAAAGCACACATGCGGGTAAGTGGGAAAAGTCAGCGTTTATGGGGGTTGAGCTGTATGGCAAGACACTCGGTGTTATCGGTTGTGGTAACATTGGCTCCATCGTTGCGGATCGTGCAATTGGCCTGAAAATGAAGGTCGTGTCCTACGACCCGTTCCTCTCTCCTGAGCGGGCGATTGAGTTGGGTGTTGAGAAGGTTGAGCTGGATGAGCTGTTTGCTCGGGCTGACTATATCTCTCTGCATACGCCTATCACAGATGGAACACGCAACATCATCAACGCAGATAATATCGCCAAGATGAAACCAGGTGTTCGCCTGATCAACTGTGCCCGTGGCGGTCTGGTCGTTGAAGAAGATTTGAAAGCTGCTTTGGAAAGTGGTCACGTTGCAGGTGCTGCTCTTGACGTGTTTGTGGAAGAACCAGCCAAAGAAAATATCCTCTTTGGTATGAAGAACGTTGTTTGTACGCCTCACCTCGGTGCATCTACAGACGAAGCGCAAGTGAATGTCGCTATTCAGGTGGCAGAACAAATGGCCGATTATCTGCTAGTTGGTTCTGTAACGAACGCTTTGAATATGCCTTCTGTTACGGCTGAGGAAGCACCTAAGCTGAAGCCATATATGGAGCTTGCGAAGCAGCTGGGTGGTTTTGCCGGTCAGGTTACAGAGACAGGTCTGAAGCGGGTGCTGGTGGAATATGAAGGTCAGGCTGCAGGTCTGAACATTAAACCACTGACGTCAATTATCCTTCAAGGCCTGCTTGGTCCGCTCCTTGATAGCGTCAACATGGTGAACGCACCTGTTGTTGCCAAAGAGCGCGGTATCGATGTTACCGAGAGCATTAACGAGCGTGCTGAAGATTATCACACCTTGATACGTGTCACAGTCACAACGGAGAAACGCAGTCGTGATATTGCGGGTACGCTCTATGGTGATAACCGTCCGCGCATCGTCAGCATCAAAGGCATTAACATGGAGGCCGAACTTGGCCCTCACATGCTTTATGTCACTAACCAGGACAAACCTGGTTTCATTGGTGCACTGGGTAGCTTGCTGGGCGAGAAGGGCGTCAACATCGCGACATTCCACCTTGGTCGTCATGCTGCCGAAGGTGAAGCGATTGCTCTTATCGAAGTAGATTCGGAACTGGATACTGATACCATTGAAAAAGTGAATGCTTTGCCTCATGTGGAGCAGGTAAAGAGCTTGAAATTCTAAGAAAAATCAGCGGTATTGCTGATCAAAAAAAGCGGCACTTAAAAAGTGCCGCTTTTTTGTTACTTCTTGTTGGCAGAGTGGGGCGAAATGTGCTTTATAAGCGCATGTGATGAACAGTTACTCTGAAAAAGGGCTGCTGCCGGCTGGATTGGCCGATATGCTACCGCCCGCCGCCGCAGCTGAAGCCGAATTGAGTGAAAACCTGATGCAGGTTTTCAAATTAAACGGCTACCTACGTGTCAAACCTCCTCTCATTGAATTCGAAGAGCATTTGCTGGAAGGCGCTGGGGAAGCCCTATCAGCAAAGATGTTCCGAGTGATGGATCCTGTATCCCACCGAATGATGGGCATAAGAACGGATATTACACCTCAAGTGGCGCGTATTGCGACAACTCGCTTGAAGCAGGACCCGCGTCCGCTTCGTTTGTCTTATGCAGGACAGGTTTTGCGTGTTTATGGTGGACAGCTACGCCCTGAACGACAATTTGCTCAGGCAGGTGTTGAGCTTATTGGCTCAGAGGAAATTTCTGCAGATGCAGAATTGATCCTTCTGGCGGCAGAAGCGGTCGAAAAAGTCGGCATTAAGCGCTTCTCTATTGATTTGACCTTGCCTACGCTGCTGCCAACCATCTGTGATGAAATCGGCATAGATGAAGAAACAGCGGCAGAAGCACGAGATGCGCTTGATCAAAAAGACGCAGCGGCGTTTGAGGCTTTTGGCGAAACACTTTCTCCTATTTTGAAAGCCTTGTTGGACGCAGCCGGGCCTGCCGCGCCTGCTTTGACACGTCTAGAGAAAATCGCACTGCCGGCCAAAGCTACAGAACAAGTGGCTCATCTTCGAGAGCTTGTTACAATGCTGGAGGTGGCGGCTCCTAATCTAGTGCTGACCATTGATCCGGGTGAATATCGGGGCTTCGAATATCAGACCGGTATCAGCTTCACGATTTTTGCGCACAATGTTCGCGGTGAACTAGGCAGGGGTGGTCGTTATCATTTGTTGGATGGCGAGTGCGCAACTGGTTTTACGCTCTTTATGGATAGTCTGCTTCGGGCCGCACCAAAGCGTAAGTCATCTAAGAAAGTTTACCTGCCTTTCGGTACAGATAGACAGGCTGCAATGGATTTGAAAGCCGATGGCTGGATTATCATTCCGGGCCTTACCGAAGTGCTGGATCACGCTGGAGAAGCCAGAAAAGCTGGTTGTTCTCACATATTTAGTAATGGTAGCGCCAACGCGCTTTCCTAAGTTTACATAATTTAAGGACTAAAGATTATGGCAAATGTGGCTGTCATCGGTTCCCAATGGGGGGATGAAGGCAAAGGCAAGATTGTGGACTGGCTGTCCGAGCGTGCGGACGTTGTTGTTCGTTTCCAAGGCGGGCATAATGCCGGTCACACTCTGGTCATCGATGGTGAAGTGTATAAGCTGAGCCTGTTGCCATCTGGTATTGTGCGAGAAGGAAAGCTGTCCATCATTGGTAACGGTGTGGTTGTGGACCCTTGGGCGCTGCTGAGTGAGATTTCCAAGCTTCAAGCTCAAAACGTGACCATTACTAATGAAAATCTGAAGATCGCAGAGAATGCAACTTTGATCCTGCCATTGCATGGGGAACTGGATGCGCTGCGTGAAGATGCTACTGCTGCGGTTAAAATTGGAACCACACGCCGTGGTATCGGGCCAGCTTATGAAGATAAAGTTGCTCGCCGTGCCATTCGCGTGTCTGATTTGGCTGACGAAGAGCTTTTGAAAAAGAAAATCGCTACTTTGTTGATGCACCATAATGCCCTCCGTAAGGGCTTGGGCGCTGATCCAGTGGATGGTGATGAACTCTTGGCAAAACTGCTGGAAATTGCTCCAAAAATTCTTGAGTTTTCGGACATTGTTTGGCGCCGCTTGGATGAAGCCCGCAAAGCGCGTAAACTTGTTCTTTTTGAAGGCGCGCAAGGGACTATGCTGGATAATGATCACGGAACATATCCGTTCGTGACATCCTCCAATACTTTAGCAGGTCAAGCTGCTGTTGGTAGTGGTGTCGGCCCAAGCGCAGTGAGCTATGTTCTAGGCATTACCAAAGCGTACACAACACGTGTCGGTGAGGGCCCATTCCCAACTGAGCTGAATGATGAAGTTGGTCAAGGCCTTGGTGAGCGGGGACGTGAGTTCGGTGTAGTAACGGGTCGTAAGCGCCGCTGTGGTTGGTTTGATGCCGTGATGGTCCGACAAGCAGTTAAAACAGGTGGTATTACCGGTATCGCGCTCACAAAACTAGACGTTTTGGACGGAATGGATGAGCTGAAAGTCTGCGTCGGTTATAAAATCGGCGAGAAAATGTTTGATTACTTCCCGTCCAACATGGCGGATCAAGCAGCAGTCGAACCTGTTTATGAAACGCTTGAAGGTTGGTCTGAGAGCACTTTTGGTGCGCGTAGCTGGGACGATCTGCCTGCAACAGCGGTGAAATATATTCGCCGTGTTGAAGAATTGATCGAAGCCCCAATTGCGCTGGTTTCCACAAGCCCAGAACGAGACGATACGATTTTGGTAAAAGATCCATTTTCTGATTAAACTCAGAAATTTACTAAAAACAAAGGCGGCCTTCTGGGTCGCCTTTTTTGTTGCCTATCGAGGCTTCTTTTAACGTCATCTTAACGCTGTTTGTTCATTTTCAGGAAAATTGTAGAAGTTGATCAATGCCTGAGTTCCAGGTGCCGGAAATACGAGAATGGTAGACGACAATAACCTTGGATTGTTGCATGGGCGGTATCGTATCCTGATACAGCAACCTTTGCCGCATCTGGATAGCGGTGAAAATCGCGCCTACAAGGTTGAAGACAATCGTGATGGTACCAGCCAATTATTTGCAATCCTACTGAGCCAAGGGATCGTTCATCGCGATCAGATGGTTCAGGATTTGATGAAAAAAAGCCCCCCTGGGTTGGTACCTTTGCAAAGCCATGGCATCGTTAAATTTTCGGATATAGATATCCAGTACGCCTTCGTGTTTGAGCAGCCGCTGGGCGGGCGTATTTTCAATAACGCCCCGATTAGTGAAAATGTACTGCTTGGCAAAATCATTCCGCGTTTGGTCGATTTGCTGATTGAAATGGCTGGGCGCAAAATGGCGCACCGCGGAATTAGAGCCGATAACCTTTTTTATATGGAGCCTGGCGAATCTGGCGTGGTCTTAGGGGAGTGTATTTCCTCTCCCGCGGGATCTTTGCAACCAGATGTATATGAGCCCCTTGAAAGTGCCAATTCTCTAGCCGAAGGGCGGGGCGAAGGCGACGAGATGGCAGATATCTATGCGCTTGGCATATTAATCGTTCATATGCTGGGTGGGGTTTTGCCAGGGGAAGGGCGCTCTCGGGAAGAGTTATATGCGGCTAAGCTACAGCACGGAAGTTATGCGGTGCTTGTTCCGAAAATCCCTGCGTCGACACGTGTTGGCTTCCTGTTAGCGGGGCTTTTAAATGATGACCCTACCAGACGTTGGAATGTTGAGGTCCTAAAGCGTTGGCGAGATGGAGTGTATGAGAGACCTCGTCCTGGATTTGGGGATCGGCAGGCACCGGGGCCTATCGTGTTTGAGGGGCAGGAATATGTCTCTCCAAGGTTGCTATCGCTTGCGATGACCCACCGGTCGGCGCAGGCATTTACGCTGATGGAAAATGGAAAGCTTGAAAGTTGGGTTCGAAATTCGCTCAATGACAAAGATGCCGCGTCTCGTATGTCGGACATATCGGTGCGAAAATCCGGCGGCACAAGAGGACGTCAAAGTGATACTCAAAGTGTTTCAAAAGCTTGCGCTATTTTAGATCCTCAAGGGTCATTTTGGTACCGCGAAGCAAGTTTTTCCCGTGGGGGATTGCCAGGATTGCTGGCCTATGCTTTCCGAACGGGAGGAACCCTTCGAAATTCTCTCGGAGAACTGCTTGAAAATGGAACACTTCTGGATGTGATGTATTCAGAGGTGAAATCAAAGCCCGCGGGTCTTGGGCTCATGCCGTCCAAGAAGAAGGAAGGTTGGATTAAGTTAAACCTTGCTGCGGACTGCTTTGAATATATGGAAAAGCGGGACGTTCAAGGCTATGGGCTGGAGAGATGCTTATATGAATTGAACCCGCACCTTTCCTGCATGAGTCCAGCTGTTGAAGGGGCCTATATCAAAGACCCGGAAACACTTCTTGAAATTCTTGAAGTGAAAGCGTTGAAAGCGGAAGGGAAAATTAAACCTTTCGATCGGCATGTATCCGCTTTTTTGGCAGCGAGAAGTAAGGCCCTCACCAAGCAATTTCAAAGGTTCAATACTCTAAGGCCCGGAAGTGTTGAGTATACGATCCACCTTGTCAGTGTATTTGCGCGCATGCAAACCCTGCTTAGCCCGTCGCCCAAACCAGGGCTTTGCGCTTGGGCGGCGCATACGCTTAAGCCTTTTGTCAAAAGTATTCATTCAGATATTCGCCGAGAGACAGTTCTAAAGCGATTGGATAAATCCGTTCAAGGCGGCAACATTGAGCAGATCCTGAAAGATATCGATTTGCTCAATAATCTGACACGGGATGAGAGAGAATATAATCAGGCGATCAATACTTTTATCGCAATCGTTGAAAATATTCGCTCCCTTAAAGATGGGGTAGAGGTGCGTAAGCTTGCCGCGCAGAAATATGGTCATTGGTTGGCCTCGCTGATTTCAATTGCAGCTCTTCTCAGTAGTATGGGGCTGTCATACATGTACTTTTTGAGGTAGGCCAGTGGCATCTGAACAAGCGAAAAAAGCAACAAAAGGTGTCCTTCCACTCCTGATTTTCTTAGGGGTTGGTGCTGTCGTGATACCACCAACGATCATTGTACTCACAGCAGGTATGATGCCGAGCATTGTTGCAACATTCATTACGGTTAATCAGGTGAAAGGCAGTGTTGCCGCGATGACGGCGATGAACCTCGCTGGCGTTATACCGGTGGTTGGTTTCTTGTGGCAACGGGGCCATACCGTGGATCAGGCATTTAATCTGCTATCAGACGTGTTCATGTGGCTAATGATGCTTGGCGGCGCAGGTGTCGCTGCGTTTTTGTTGTGGGGGGTACCGATTGTGGTGCAGGCGGTCTACGAGATGCAGGCTCGCCACATGATTGGGCGGCTTGAGAAACGGCGAATGAAGATGATTGAGGAATGGGGAGGCCGTATTATTGAGGACTCCCGTGTGGAGCCGTCTGTTCCCAAAAAATCAGAAAAAAGCGACACAGAAAAAGAAACTTAACTTCCGTTTTTGTAATGCTTTGATATGCTATTCTTCTTTGTAAGAATAGGTGGGGAAACTATGTCAAATCATGTGTATTGGATTATTGAGGCCAATGTAAGAGACGGTAAGTTGGACGAACTCAAAGCGCTTATGGCGGAAATGAGTGAGGCAACCAAAGCAGATGAGCCGGGCGCGTTGAATTACGAATGGTCTTTGAGTGAAGACGAAACCATTTGCCATATCTTCGAGCGGTATGAAGACTCAGATGCAACGATGGTCCATATGGGCAATTTTGGGAGTAAATTTGCTGGTCGGTTTATGGGCGTTTTGAAGCCATTTCGCTGCACGCTTTATGGGGCACCGGATGAGCGGGTTTGTAATGCCATGAAGCCGATGGGATATGTCGCAATGTCATCCGCTGCTGGTTTTTCACGTTAAGCAGAAATAAAAAAGGGCCCGGAAAACCAGGCCCTTTTTTGATACATACCTAAATTACATCGCTGCGAGAGCGACGCCAGAGAGAGCAATTGCACCGCCGGCAATCCGCAGAATAGATGGCACTACGCTAGCAACACCCATGCCCATTACATGGAGGATCGCTGTAGAAACTGCCATGCCCGCGCCGTATGCGAGGGCGGATGCCTCAATTGGCATTTCTGTACCGTGAGCTACACCATGGAAGAGGGCGAAAGCAGATACCATAGCCGCGGCAACGGCTGTTGGCATTTGGCGCCCATACGCAATTGCAGCACCCAGGAGAATAACAGAGCCGACAATTCCGGCCTCAACGAATGGAACTGCTACGCCATTTAGGCCAAGCGCACCTCCAACAATCATTGTACCAACAAAAAGAAGCGGCAGAAGGAAACGGTTGATCCCACCGCTTTGAACGGCGAAGAGACCTACAGCAACCATTGCTAGCAGGTGATCAGCGCCCATAAACGGGTGTGCAAGACCTGAGGTTAGGCCAGAAGCCGCGTGGTCACCGGTATGAGCCAGGGCAGGTGCACTGCTTAGGACGAGAAAGGTTGCGGAAAGCAGAAAGGTACGTTTCATAGGTTGCCCCCTGATGGAAGATTATGTGCTTATTGGAAGTAATTTAAAGTATCATACCTGCTTTTTTCGCAAGTGCAATATTCTGTGGGGACAATAAAAAAGGCCGCTTTTAACGGCGGCCTTATACTTGGAATTGGTATGTTAGCCTAAGCGTTCTTCAAACGCTTTTGCCTTCACTGCTTTTTGTAGCTTTTCAAAGGCGCGGACTTCAATCTGGCGAACGCGCTCCCGACTGATTTTGAACTCTTGGCTCAAATCTTCAAGTGTCAGTGGATCTTCACGAAGGCGACGTTGTGTCAGAATGTGTTTTTCGCGGTCATTCAAACAGTCCATCGCTCCTTCAAGCATTGCTTTTCGGCGCTTCAGTTCTTCATTCTCAGCGTAAACGGATTCTTGGTTTGGCGTGTCATCTTCGAGCCAATCCATCCATTCCCCTTCGCTGTCGGCACGCATAGGGGAGTTTAGGCTGTGATCCGGCGCTGTAAGGCGGCGGTTCATATTCACAACTTCTTCCTCTGATACACCGAGCTTCGTTGAGATGGTCTCCACCTGCTCTGGTGTCATATCTCCTTCGTCAATTGCCTCAATCTGGCCTTTGATTTTACGAAGATTGAAGAAGAGTTTCTTCTGCGCTGCGGTCGTTCCCATTTTGACAAGGGACCAAGTCCGCAGGATATATTCCTGAATGGCGGCACGGATCCACCACATGGCATATGTTGAAAGACGGAAGCCTTTTTCAGGCTCAAAACGTTTTACGGCCTGCATCATGCCGACGTTACCTTCGGCGATTAACTCGCCGACAGGGAGACCATATCCGCGATATCCCATCGCGATCTTTGCAACGAGGCGCAAATGGCTTGTTACCATTTTGTGAGCGGCTTCAGAATCTTCGCGCTCTTTCCACGCTTTTGCCAGCATGTATTCCTCGTCCGGATCCAGCATCGGGAATTTACGGATTTCCTGAAGGTAACGTGTCAGTCCACCTTCGGGTGTAATAGTTGGCAGAGACGAATTGCTCATGAATTATACCCTCTCCTAATTGACTGCAGCTGGTTCACTCATTCTGCTTCAAATAAGCCAGAATATGGAACCCCCACTTAATTTTATTAGGGCAGAATAATGCGGCGATTTGATGACGGCGCACGACTACCCGCGAAATGCATGAAGCAATTTCTTTAGATCAGATGGGAAATCTGCCTCAAATTTCAAGGGCTTGTTTGTGATGGGGTGCACAAAACCAAGGGTTTGTGCATGCAGAGCTTGCCGCGGGAATTTGCGGATTACATTTTGACGCGCTTCTGGTAGTGATTTTGTACGGCTTAGTTTAGGCCGTGTATAAACCGGATCGCCCACCAAGCTGTGACCAAGATGAGACATATGAACGCGAATTTGGTGTGTTCGGCCTGTTGCGAGGTTGCACTTAACTAGACAAGCGATGTCTTGGAAATTTTCTTCCACTTCATAATGGGTGAGCGCTTCTTTCCCGCCGTTATTAACTACTGCCATTCGTTTGCGATTATGGGGATCACGTCCAATTTTTGCTTCCACGCTTCCTGATAGCGGATACATCCGGCCCCAAACGATGGCCCGATAAGTACGTTCAATGTCGTGCTTTTCAAATAGCGCAGCCAATCCCTGATGGGCATCGTCGGTTTTTGCGACAACCATCAGACCGCTTGTTTCCTTATCAATCCGGTGAACAATGCCTGGGCGTTTGACCCCCCCAATACCGGATAGGCTATCTCCGCAATGGAAAAGGAGTGCGTTTACAAGTGTTCCGCTCCAGTTCCCGGCGGCCGGGTGAACAACCATTCGGGCAGGCTTATTGATAACAATCAGATGTTCGTCTTCAAAAACGATATCAAGGGGAATATCTTGCGGTGTTGGATCTGGATCTCGTGCCTCAGGAATGGTGATTTCGTAGACTTCTCCCTCACGTACCCTTTTTGATGGATCCGTAATCACTTCACCTGCCAGCGTTGCCTGACCATCTTTCACCAGAGGCTTAACCCGGTTTCGGCTAAGACCGCCCAATTTTTCAGCAAGAAAGCGATCTAGGCGCTCCCCGACATCTTCTGCTGAAACTTCGACTTGATGTGTACCTTCAGGTGATGGCATATGACAGTATCCAAAATATAATTTGACTGGCTGATCTTATGACAGAAGAAGACGTTCCAAACACCACTTTTCTGAAATCCGTGGTTATTATTCTCGGTATCTTGATCATTGGCGTGGCTTCCCTGATCGGGGTCACCATCTACAAACGGGCAACCAAATCTGCAGAGACTGCGGAGGTGAGTGAAATCCCTGCGCCTGCCACTCTCACAAGAGCAGCGAAATTCGATCAGTTGAATGTGAGCGTCCCTGAAGACGTTGATGTGATGTCTGTTGATTTTGATAGTGGCTTGATGATGGTGACCTATGGCAAGGAGGGCGAGGCCTCTCTAGTAGCGGTTATTTCTCTGGCAACTGGAAAACAGCTAGGTTTGATTAATCTGCGTCCGTAACTGATGAGATTGTCTCAAAAACAATATGACATGTTAAGGATGCATAGCCTCTCTCGGTACCCGGAAGAGGCTTGCGCGCTTATCGTTGGTTGCGGCGATAAAGCCGAGGAGATAGTTTTAGCCCCTAATATTGCAGAGAATCCAACACGCTTTTTTGAGATCGACCCATCAGCTCGTATTCATACAGAGAAAAAATGCAGACAGAGCGGTCAGAGCATTATTGGGGTTTTTCACTCCCACCCAGATGGTGAGGCGAAACCTTCTAATGCGGATGCGAATATGGTGATAGAGCGGAACTTTATTTGGCTTATTGCCTCTTTGAATGGCGCTGATGAATTTCATATGGGGGCTTTCCTACCCTTTCAAAATGGGGCAGGCTTCACACCCGTGTCATTAAAGATAGAAGAAAAGTAATTCCATATGCCCAACAAAAACTTGAAAAATTTTGCCAGCGATAATGCAGCGCCAGTTCATCCCGCATTAATGGAAGCTCTGGTCGCCGAAAATAACGGGCCAGCGATGGGCTATGGGAACGATCCGACCACAATGGATATGGAGCGGCGTCTACAGGATTTGTTCGGATGCGACTTGAAAGCTTTTCCCGTTGCCACAGGAACAGCAGCCAATGTTCTCTCTCTAGCAGTCCTAACACCACCCTATGGAACCATTTATTGCCATAAATCTTCTCATATTGAAGGGGATGAATGCGGAGCACCTGAGTTTTATACCGGGGGTGCAAAGCTGACTTTGTTAGACGGTGATGATGGCAAGCTCGACCCAGTGATTTTAGATCAGGCGTTATCGCTGACAGACCCGACAAATGTTCATCACGTACCGCCCACCGCGATTAGCATGACACAAGTTACCGAGGCGGGAACCGTATATTCCCCTGACGAAGTTCGGGCCATTGGAGACATCGCCCAGAAATACCAACTTGGTCTTCATATGGATGGAGCCCGGTTTGCAAATGCTGTTGCGAGCCTTGGCTGTGCACCTGCTGATATAACTTGGAAAGGCGGGGTGGATATCCTCTCCTTTGGGGCTACAAAGAACGGCGCGATGGCCGTTGAAGCCGTTGTTTTCTTCAATCAGGAAAAGGCAAAAGAGTTTGAGTTTAGGAGGAAAAGAGGGGCACATCTATTCTCCAAATCAAGGTATTTGTCAGCGCAACTCAAACGGTATGTTGAAAACGGTCTTTGGCTCGAAATGGCCGAAACCGCAAATAAAATGGCGTGCCGTTTGGCAGAGGGCATCAGTAAGCTGCCAGACGATAAAGCACGTTTGCATTTTCCTGTGAAGGCAAACATGTTGTTCGCGACGTTGACTGAGACCGCAATAGAACGGCTTGAACAGGCCGGTTTTCTTTTCTATGTCATGGGCCCTCGTCATAAGGCTGAGGTTCGCCTCGTTACTTCATGGAATACAGCGGTAACCGAAGTTGATGAGATGCTTGAAATACTGGGTTCAAACAACTAGCTCGTATCAATCAATATAGCAGAATAAGAAATAGAGGATATCAGCGTGGAAGAACTTGTTTCCAATTTTTGGGACATATTAAAAGATGTTTGGGGCTCAGGTTATATGGGCATCGAATTTAGCGCGGTTATCCCCTCCGTTGGTGTGCTTTTGCTGGCACTCACATTTCGGGGTGTCTTTACCCGGTTTGTGGTGAACCGGCTTGTTGGCATGACACGCAGGACTAAAAACTCATTCGATGATCATATCATTGATGCTCTTGAAGGTCCTATCCGGTTTGTTCCAGTTGTAATTGGTGTCTACGCTGCCATTGAGCTTAGCGGGTTGGCTGATCAGCGTTTATTCGATGGTGCAACCGATAACCTGGTTCGCTCCCTCATCGTTTTTAACCTGTTCTGGGGTCTCTTCTGTCTTGTTTCCCCGCTTAAATTCTTGATGGGTCGCTTGGCTCAGATCTTTTCTGCCGAGATGGTGGATTTCACCATCAAGGTGTTGAAAGGGGCTGTAATCTGCCTGGGTGCAGCCACTATCCTTGAGCTTTGGGGGATTGAAGTTGGGCCTATTATAGCTGGTTTTGGTTTGGTTGGTGTGGCAGTCGCCCTTGGCGCGCAGGATTTGTTTAAAAACCTGATAAGTGGCTTTCTTATCCTGGCTGAGAAACGCTTTAGCGTCGGTGACTGGGTTCTTGTGGATGGCATCGTTGAGGGGACCGTTGAAAAGATTGGGTTCCGCTCAACAATGATCCGCCGTTTTGATAAGGCACCAACGATCGTTCCAAACGCGGTCTTCGCTGATAAGGCTGTGACTAACTTCTCTGAGATGACGTATCGGCGGATTTATTGGAAAATTGGAGTTGAATACGCCACTTCTATCCAGCAGCTACAGTTAATCACAGACCAAATCCGAGATTATCTGATCGGGAATGAGGATTTCGCACAGCCTGACGAGGCAACTTTATTCGTCGTTACGGACAGCTTTAATGCCAGTAGCATCGATATTATGATTTACTGCTTCACCAAAACAACGAATTGGGGGGAGTGGCTGGCGATCAAACAGGACTTTGCCTACCAAATTAAACACATTGTCGAGGGAGCCGGAACTGGGTTCGCGTTTCCATCTCTTACTGTTTATCGAGGGGCTGCCGGCCCAGAAAAACCGGAGCCATTCATCCCGCCCTCAGATCATAAAACGGAAGTACATCATTCTGTTGGTGATGAGCAAGGGAATGAATAAGGGGGCCTTAACCCTCTTTTGAGGATCCAATCTCGATTAGGTAGGTGAAAACGCCTTCCTCTTCAGATTGGTCCAGAAGTTTATGTCTGTCCGTATGGCAGAAATGACCGAAGTCGATTTTGGAGGCAGGGTCTGTGGCGATCACCATGAGGAGGTCTCCGACACTCAAAGACCTTGCCTGTTTCTTTGCCTTTAAAACAGGTAAAGGGCAGTTAAGGCCGCTTGTATCCAACGTTATTTTTTGCAAGAGATGATCCCCATAAAATCAATGGGGCGACTATAGTCATTTATATATTCACCGCAACTCTCAGCAGACAGGCCGGTCGACAAATCTATGCAGTAGCTGCTCCAGTTGGTCCGACATGAAGACTGCATCACCATCTGCATTTATGAGGTGGAAGTTTTCGTAGGTGTCGCGATAAATGAAGCGAACCTGATCAGTATTTTCACTGAATAATACTAAACCAAGGTTTTTGCTGCTGCCGTCGAAGGCAAGAGTGCGCTTAAGAGATTCTGGAATATTTTCCAAAAAGGCATAGCCGCACCAATGACTGCTCTGTGATAAATTTGCGAAATATTGTTTGAGCACGGAAACATGCCGCGTCTGAAGAGGGCGGGCCAGTATAATGGAGCTAAGAGGCGTTAGCGGGACGCCTGCTTCTAAACTTTCCAGATCAAACATGGCTGCAATCCTGCGTCTGAAATGGTGAGACAAGAGATCTTCACCAGAGATGTTCAGGGTGCCGGAAATCCCCTTAACAGGAAGTTTAAAAGTGGACTGAATTTTATAAATTTAGAAAAAGGTGAATTAAAAAAAGGAGTTATTTTTTCGATTAACCCTTTTTTACCAAGTTTTAGAGATATTAGGTCGATTTATTAACCACTTTTTTTACAATTGATTCGGTAATAGGTACTTATTCTTCGGTATGTTGATGATGCAAGGTAAAGGTCAAGGCAGCGTTACTTCCGCTTCTGCATCTAAGGGTGCGGGGCAAGGCGTTGTGCAGCATCATGAGATCGGCCAGGTTGGTAAGTTCTTGAAAAGTTTTGGAAAAAGCAAGGATGAGGCGACCAAATCTCTGCTCGCAAGTAGTTTGCAAATCATCGGCCTAGAAGACGTTAAAGAACGTTATGCCGACCAGTGGGAGAAGTTGGAAAAGCGGGTGGACCAAGCGGTTGAAGCCTTCTTTACAAAAAAACTGGGTAAACGGGACATGTTTATCCGCATGGCCAAGAACCGTTTTGCACTTCTCTTTGCGAATACGAGCTACGAAGAAGGGCTGGAGAGAGCAAGCACCCTTGCAAGCGAACTTCTTCAGCTTTTGTTCGGTGAATTGCCGGATCATGACAATGTTTCAATTGAGACTGTTGTTTTAGATGCTGATCTTGTGGAGCATATGAGCGAGTTTGATGATATCGCTGATATGATCGAGTATCTTAATCTGGCGATTTCTGACACTGAAGAAGAGCAGGGAGAGGCGTCAGACGAAAAAGAAGATCACTCTGTTCTTTTCCGTTCCATGATCAATTGCAATAAAAATATGGTTTCTGTTTCTGAGTTGCTTCCTTGCAGTATTCAGAATGGAAAAAGAGATCGTATTCGCCGTGATGAACTTGCAGAGATGCAAGGAAGTCGTATGCGGGCTGATGTGGATTATCAGCTTATTAGCGAGGCCGAAGGCGCTGTGAACGGTTTAGGGGGGCTTGGCAAGAAGCCCTTAATCCTTGCGTCCGTTGATTATGATACGCTGGCAAATTCATATCGCCGTCATGAATATGCCCGTATTTTAAAACGCCTGCCGAAATATACCCAGAAACATTTTTTGATCAATGTTACTTCAGTGCCTGCCGGGTTGTTGAATAGCCGTATCCGTCAAATTCTGACGACGCTGAAGCCGCTGGCGCTGGGCTTTATCTTCGAGGTTGGGCCAGATTGGGATGAGTTTGACGTCGTTCGTGATTTGCCCGTTTACGGCGTTAGTTTCTTTGGTGATCGAGAAGAAGACCTCATGTGGATAGAGCCATTGGTGGAGCGCGCGAAAGTAAATAATGCACGCACCTTTTGGCGAGGTGTCTCGAGTGACGATCTCGCCCGCCGGGCCTTTGAGATGCGCGTCGACTTCTTGAGCGGCGATGTAATCGGTCGGGTTCAGGAGACGCCGGTTTCCCCGTTTTCCTTAAAATCCAACCGTATCCGATAATTTATCGCGTAAATGTCGTAAAAAGTTCCACATGGGTCGACCAGCGGAATTGATCCACCGGTGTAATCGGTCCCATTTTAAAGCCATAATCCAGCAACATCTCCGCGTCCCTTGCAAAACTTTTAGGATTGCAGGAGATGAAGATCACCGTTTTGATGTTGGATAGACCAAGTTCCTGGACCTGTGCTCTTGCGCCAGCGCGAGGGGGGTCAATAATCGCAACATCAAAGTTTTTAAACTCTTCTGCTAATAAAGGGCGGCGGAATAGGTCTCTGGCCTCAGTAGTGACAGCAAGCATTTGCTGATTTGCCGCTTCCTGCATATTGTCAGTATGGGTTCTGCTTCCTTCGACCGCATGAACACCCTTGGAGCCTTGCGCGGCGGGCAAGGTGAATGTGCCGCAACCGGCAAAAAGATCAACAATGCGTGACTTTTTAGGTAGGTTTTCAAGGGCTAGTCGGACCAGAGTCTCCTGACCGTCCAATGTCGCCTGCAGAAAGCCGCCTGCAGGGAGTAGCGTGTCTTTATCTCTAACTGTGATCGCCGCAGGTTTAATGGACGCCACCTGATCCATCAATTTTTCAGCCTCGTCATACCAGCTAATCCGGCAGAGTTTATGTTGCTGCGCAAATTGCGCGAGCTGTTCCCGCCCTGCAAGATCGATAGGCGCGGCGATACTAACCAGCAGATCAACACCATTATTTGTGGCAGTGAGTGTCAGACGTGCTTCACTGTTTCGGGGCATCAGATCTGGCAGGATTACACGAAGGGGTTTTACCAAATTTAGCAACTCTGGCAGAACCAATGGACATTCACCGACATCAAATATCTGATGAGAGCGCGGTCGATGGTAGCCAATCATGACGCCTTTTTTGCGCTTCTTAGCTACGAATTCGACGCGCCGCCGGCTTAATTCTGGGCTCATAACGGTTGGCAGAATTTGAACATCCGTAATGTCCTTTTGGGCAAGCGCCTGACGGATCAGATCTGCCTTCCAGTCTGCAACATACTCATCTTGCAGATGTTGTAAGCTACAGCCACCACATGTCCCGAAATGGCGGCACTTTACTTCTTGCCGATCCGCAGAAGGTGTCAGGATTTCTTCAATCTCTCCCAAAACTCCTGCGCCGCGATTATCAGTTGTACGAACACGGACTTGATCACCGATCGCAGAATAAGGGACATAAATTGGTGCGCCGTCTAACTGGCCAATACCGTCCCCACCACTACCAAGCTGTTCAATTGTAATTTCAGGGTTCATAACGGGCTCCAAGAAGAAATTCTGTATTACCATCTCCGCCCTTAATTGGGCTTGTGGTCACACCAAGCGACCGCCAACCGGCGTGTGCGGAAATCCAGTCTTCTATATCATCAGCGGCTTTTCTGGCAATCTCTGGATCTTTTACGATGCCACCTTTTCCAAGATTTTCTCGTCCCACCTCAAATTGTGGTTTTATCAACACAGCCAGTTCAGCGCCGGGAGCGATAAGACTTAGTGCAGCTGGAAGTGCCTTAGTTAATGAGATGAAGCTGACGTCGCTGACAATCAAATCAAGCTGCTCGGGGATCATCCGGGGCGTCAAGTCACGGGCATTGACCCCTTCCATATTGATGAGTTGCGGGTTGCCTTGTAAACTGGGGTGTAGTTGATCATGGCCGACATCTACTGCGTAGATTTTAGAGACTCCGCGATCCAACAACACCTCACAAAATCCACCGGTTGAAGCGCCGATATCCGCAGCCACTTTTCCCGATGGATTTATCTTGAAATGGTCCAGGGCTTTTATCAGTTTTAAAGCTCCTCGTCCGACCCACTGTCTCTCTTCTGAGGTGAGAGTAATCTGATCTTCGTCCCAGATTTTTTGACTGGCTTTGCGCGCAGCTTCCTGCCCAACAAGGACAATGCCGTCCTGGATAAGGCTTTGGGCACGTGCTCGTGTTGGTGCTAGCCCTCGCTCCACCATTGCCATATCCAGACGTTTGGATGTCATAACGGCCTCACAGGGAAGAAATATTCTTCGCCTTATCCTCTTTGATATCTAACGCAGCCAGTGCCGTGCTGATGATTTGAGGGGCGTTGAGGCCTGCCTCATCATACATGGCATTTGGTTTGCCGTGATCGATATAAGTATCAGCCATGCAAATTGGCCGGACTTTCAGCCCGTTATCAAGTAGGCCGTTCATTGCAAGGAATTGCATCACATGGCTACCAAAGCCACCAATCGCACCTTCCTCAACTGTAATCAGAAGGCTGTGTTCCTCTGCGAGGTTACGGATGAGGTCTTCATCCAGTGGTTTACAGAAACGGGCGTCAGCAACAGTTGTTGAGAGGCCGAGGCTATCCAGTGCTTCTGCAGCTTTGAGAGATTCTTCCAAGCGTGTGCCAAATGATAAGATCGCAACCTGCGTACCTGATTTAACGATGCGCCCTTTACCAATTTCCAGAATGTCACCTTCTTCTGGTAAATCAACACCGACACCTTCACCGCGCGGATAACGGAATGAGATCGGGCCGTCATTATAGGCTGCTGCTGTTGCAACCATATGCGCAAGCTCAGCCTCGTCAGCTGCAGCCATTACGACCATATTGGGAAGCGTCGCAAGATATGTTGTATCGAAAGATCCAGCATGTGTTGCGCCATCCGCGCCAACCAGTCCCGCACGGTCAATGGCGAAACGGACTGGCAGGTTTTGCAAGTCAACATCATGAACGACCTGATCATAGCCGCGTTGCAAGAAGGTGGAATAAATCGCCACAAATGGCTTAATTCCTTCGGTGGCCATGCCTGCGGCAAAAGTCACGGCATGCTGCTCAGCGATACCAACATCAAAGCAACGATCTGGAAATTCTTCCGCAAACTGAGCTAGCCCGGTTCCATCAGGCATCGCTGCAGTAACAGCTACCACTTTATCGTCTTTACGAGCAGCTTTCATCAGATAGTCAGAGAAGACTTTGGTGTAGGATGGGGCATTTGGTATGCCTTTATCCTGCGCGCCTGTAACGACATCAAATTTTGCAACGCCGTGGTATTTGTCGGCCGCAGCTTCAGCCGGAGCATAACCCTTCCCTTTTTGTGTGACACAATGGATCAAGATCGGACCGGTTGGTGCATCGCGCGCGTTTTTCAGGACCGGAACCAGATGTTCAAGATTATGACCATCAATCGGACCAATATAATAAAAACCTAGCTCCTCAAAAAGGGTGCCACCTGTCATCATGCCGCGGGCAAACTCTTCGGCGCGTTTTGCAGTCCGCTCTAGCGGATCAGGAAGGCGAGCTGCTATTTGTTTCATGAGTTCGCGCAAAGAGCGATAGGAGGGACCAGAGAGCAGGCGAGAGAGATAAGCGCTCATGGCACCAACAGGAGGTGCGATAGACATATCATTATCGTTTAGGATAACGATCTGCCGGCTATCCATGGCACCTGCATTGTTCATCGCCTCATAAGCCATGCCCGCACTCATTGCGCCATCGCCGATCACGGAGATTACGTTGTTGTTTCCACCCTGAAGATCACGCGCAACAGCCATGCCAAGGCCCGCGGAAATAGAGGTGGATGAGTGAGCTGCACCAAACGGATCATATTCACTTTCGGAACGTTTGGTGAAACCTGAGAGGCCATCCTGTTGGCGCAAGGTCCGAATACGATCGCGCCGCCCGGTCAGAATTTTATGCGGATAGCATTGATGCCCGACATCCCAAATTAGGCGATCTGCAGGGGTGTTGAAAACGTGGTGAATTGCAACGGTGAGCTCGACAACACCCAGACCAGCTCCCAAATGCCCGCCAGTCACAGAAACAGCGTCAATGGTTTCCTGACGCAATTCATCAGCCAGTTGGATAAGCTGATCAAGTGAGAAGGAATGCATGTCCTTTGGTTCTGTCACAGTGTCCAGCAAAGGGGTGTGTGGTTTTTGACTCACGTTGTTACTCTAGCTCTATTTGTTACGTTTAACGGTAAATACAGCTGCATCCCGCAGCAGATCCGCATTTGTGTTAAAGGCAGACAGATGATTAACAGCCTGTTGTGACAGCATATCAGCATGGATCTTGGCTTTTTCCAGGCCAAGCAGCGAAACAAATGTGGCTTTGTCTGCATCTACATCTTTACGCGTCGCTTTGCCCATCTGATCACTATCACCTTCTACGTCCAATATGTCGTCGGTGATCTGAAAAGCCAACCCCAGGTCGTGGGCATAGGCCCGCAGCGCCATGCGTTTTGCCGGGGCAGCATGGCCAAGAATAGCGCCAGCCTCACAGGCGAACGTGATCAAGGCGCCGGTTTTCATTTGTTGCAATCGGGTAATTGTGGAAACGGCAAGGTCACTCTGCTCTGTGTAGATATCCATGGTTTGACCGCCCACCATTCCATGGCCACCTGCCGCTTGCGCAAGCTTTGAAACCAGTTCGGCACGGACACTTCCTGATGGGTGCGTTTTCTGATCAGCGAGAATTTCGAATGAGAGAGCTTGCAGGGCATCACCTGCTAATACGGCAATGGTTTCATCAAATTTCTTGTGAACAGTTGGAATGCCGCGGCGAAGATCGTCATCATCCATGCAAGGAAGGTCATCATGCACGAGGGAATAGGTGTGCATGATCTCGAGGGCGGCTGCGACACGAACAGAATAATCCCGCGACACATTGAATAAGTCAGCGCTTTGGATTACCAAAAATGCACGGAGGCGCTTTCCGCCGGCGAGTGTTGCATAACGCATGGCGCTATGAAGCATTTGTTCAGGGCTATCAGTCTCAGGGAGAAATTCCCCAAGCTCCCGGTTCATTAGCTCTGCTGTCTGGCGTAATGCCGTTGCAAATTCTTCGCTCATACAATGTCTCGATTACAAAAAATATCAAGAATTAGGGAACTTATTCAACGTTCGCTGGCTGGGTGCCAAGCGAGCCGTTCTGATTTACAATTTTGTCTACACGTTCCTGAGCGGCACGTAGTTTTTGCTCGCAATGCGATTTAAGCTGTGCACCGCGCGTGTAGATATTGATGGATTGGTCAAGATCAACATTTCCAGAATCCAGTTTTTCGACAATGGACTCCAGTTCCTGCAGGGCTGCTTCAAAGCTCATTTCTTTGATGTCTGCTGGAATTTCTGTTTCTTCGGTCATGATCTCTCCTTTTGGCTCTTATACTCTGGCTTTAGGCGGCAAGCAACGCTTTCACGTGGGTTTTGGCACTTTCAGCCAGACCAACCAAGTCATACCCTCCCTCCATAACAGAGATGATCCTGCCGTTTGCACTTTTCTTGGCGACTTCGATCAGTTGTTCAGTGGCCCATTTATAGTCATCTTCGACCCATTTGAGGCCTGCCCGAGGATCCGCATGATGAGCGTCAAAACCTGCAGAAATCATTAGAAGTTCCGGTTTGAACTCTTCAAGTGCAGGAAGGACTTTTTCTGTCATTTCTCGCTGGAACAAGCTGCCATCTGTTCCTTCTGGAAGGGGGCAGTTCAGAATGTTCCCAACGCCTGTTTCATGGGCATGGCCTGTACCCGGATAAAATGGGGCTTCCTGATGAGTGGAGGCGTAAAATAATTTGGGGTTTTTCTCAAAAATTGCTTGTGTGCCATTACCGTGGTGAACATCAAAATCCATCACGGCTACACGCTTAAGCCCATATTTTTCTGTCGCGTAAATAGCCCCAATGGCGATCTGATTGAAGAGACAGAAACCCATCGCTTTATCTTGTTCTGCGTGGTGTCCTGGGGGGCGGGCTGCGCAAAAGGCGATTTTACCTTCATCCTTCAGGACAAAATCAACAGCATCCCGAACGGCACCAACTCCGCGAAGGGCTGCATCGTAGCTACCTGGGGACATAAACGTATCTGGGTCCAGTTGAATAATTCCCGAGACAGGACGCTTTTCTTTGATGTATTTTATGTAAGCAGGGGTGTGTGCTAGTTTTAGCAATTCTTCGTCTGCAAGAGATGCGTCGTGACGGACAATGTCTTCAAACCCTTCGTCCTCTAGGTAGTGCCAGACCATACGAAGACGATCAGCTTTTTCAGGATGATCTTTACCATTGTCATGAAAAAGGCAGTCGCGGTGGGTAAACAGGTGAACCGTCATAAAACTCATCCATAAGCTAATTTGATCGTAGAAATTCTGCAGAACATGTTCTGTCAGATTTTTCTGTTGATTTCAAATTTTGTAGGTCCCTATCATCTCGTTCCAGGTGGATGGAAAGTATAAAATGAAAATAACAACTCAATTCGCACTGCTGGCTGCCATTGGCGCCATGGGATTTCTTGGCTGGACCTATCAGGAAAATATTCCTTTCTTAGGTGAGAAAACGATTGAGCAGAAATCATCGAGAGGAGGTGGGGGGCGCCCCTCCGCCGTCATCGCGGCCCCTGCAGTTAGAAGTGATTTGGTCTCAATCGTTACCGCTGTCGGCACACTCGAAGCAAATCAATCGGTAGAGCTAACAACTAAAGTGGCGGGCGTGATCGAAGAAATTTCGTTTGAAGAGGGAGCTGTTATTGCCAAAGGTGAGGTGCTGGTTCGGCTTGATGATACTGAGGCCCGTGCTGCAGTCGCAGAATCGCGTGCTGAATTAGAGAATAGTCAGAAGCTATATGAGCGGACTTTGAAACTCTACAAAAGTGGGAATGCACCGAAAGCGCGCGTAGATTTGGAATTATCAGAGCTGAAAGTTTCGGAAGCAAAGGTATCGGCCGATCGTGCTCGCTTGGCCGATTTTGTAATTGATGCGCCCTTTGAGGGAGTGCTTGGGTTTAGAGAAGTGAGCGTTGGTTCTCTCGTTCGGCCGGGGGATATGATCACCACATTGGATGATGTGAAAACTTTAAAGTTGGATTTTGGTCTGCCTGAAGCGTATTTGGCGGCAATTAAGCCGGGACAAGCCTTTTTTGCAAAAAGCGTTGCTTACGAGGGGCGAGTGTTCAAGGGGCAGGTGACGACGATCGGCAGTCGTGTTGATCCGGTCACGCGTATTGTTCGTGTGAGGGGTGAAATTCCCAATGAAGACGGGGCGTTACGCCCGGGCATGTATCTATCTGTTTCCCTACAGACTGGTGTCGATGAGGGCAGTGTGCTTGTACCTGAGCATGCGGTGCTGGTCTCGCCCAAAGGGGCATCTATTTTTGTAGTTCAAGATGAGACAGCCAAACAGATTGACGTGACTTTGGGGCAGAGGCGTAAAGGCTGGGTGCAGGTTGTTAGTGGTGTTCAGGAGGATGACGTTGTTGTCATAGAAGGACTTCAGAAAATCCGGGATGGGAGTAAGTTGAAAGTCACTCTAGAGGAGCGTGTTTTTCAAGATGAAAAAGCGCTTAGTGAGGTGACCCAGTGAAGCTCTCTGAAATATCGATTAAACGACCTGTTCTCTCGATTGTTTTATCGTTAGTTCTTGTGTTGTTCGGGTTGTTCTCCTATCAGCAACTCAGTGTTCGGGAATATCCAAACGTGGATAAGCCCAATGTGTCTATCAACACAACTTACCGCGGGGCATCCGCGGACATCATCGAAAGTCAAATTACGCAGATCGTAGAAGATGCTGTGGCCGGTATCTCAGGGGTAGAGCGAATTAACTCAACCAGTCGGGAGGAGAGCTCTTCCGTTAATGTTGAGTTCAGTTTGGCCCGTGATATCGATGAGGCAGCCAATGACGTAAGGGCGCGCGTCTCTCGAATTGTATCACGACTACCGGATGAGGCGGATAGTCCCCGCATTTCCAAATCCGAGAGTGATGCGCGGCCTGTCCTTTGGTTGTCTCTAAGAAGCGAGCGCATGGGGCCGCTAGAACTCACCGATTATGCTGAACGTAATCTGGTGGATATGCTTTCAACTGTAAACGGGGTTGCAAATGTCCGTGTAGGCGGGGCAAGACGCTATGCCATGCGCATTTGGGCGGATACAGATAGTCTCTCCGCACATAATCTGACCGTTCAGGATATTGAGCAGTCTCTTCGGTCTCAAAATGTTCAGCTCCCTTCTGGCCGTGTTGAATCTGCGGAGCGAGAGTTTAATATTCGAACCCGCTCAAACCTTGAGACTGAAGATGAGTTTCGTCAGATCATTCTGCGTCATGACGCAACTGGGATCGTCCGTCTTGGAGATATCGCCCGGGTAGAGCTTGGCGCAGAGAATGAACGGACTGCGCTTCGGGTGAATGGCAAGGTTTCAGTGGGGTTGGGTGTTGTTCGCCAGTCAGGCGCGAATGTGTTGGAAGTTGCAGATGGCGTTAAAGCTGTTGTTGCCAATTTGCAAGATAGCCTGCCAGAGGGCGTTGAACTTAAAGTTTCCTATGATCAGTCGGTATTTATCAGCCAATCCATCAAGGAAGTGTTCCTTGCTTTGTTTATTTCAATGGGATTGGTGGTTGCGGTTATTTTTGTATTTTTACGCTCTATTCCGGCAACATTTATCCCGGCTGTTGCGATCCCGGTTTCCATCATTGCGACTTTGATTGTGCTGGCTGCGCTTGATTATTCGGTGAATGTTCTGACACTTTTGGCATTGGTGCTTGCTATTGGACTTGTCGTCGATGATGCCATTGTGGTGCTTGAAAATATCCATCGCCGAATTGAGTTGGGGGAGCCGCCTCTTTTGGCTGCTAATCGCGGTGCGAAGCAGGTTGCTTTTGCTGTTATCGCGACAACACTCGTCCTCGTCGCTGTATTTCTTCCTATTTCCTTCCTCGAAGGTACAACAGGGCGCCTTTTCAGAGAGTTTGGAATTGCGGTCGCCGCAGCCGTTATGTTTTCAAGCTTTGTGGCTTTGACCTTAACCCCAATGTTATGTTCCAAGCTGTTGGTCGAGCAGAAAAAAGAAGGTTGGCTCTATACATCAACAGAGGCTGTTTTTGTTGGTTTATCTAACTTATATGCAGCTGGATTGCGACTCGCATTTCGCATTCCATTGATCATTGTCGTAGGTGCAATCGGTGTGTCCGGTGTGGCTTATTTGCTGTATGAAGCATTGCCTAAAGAATTTGCCCCTACCGAAGATCGTGGTGTCTTCTTCGTTCCCGTTAAAGCGGTTGAAGGCGCAAGTATGGAGTATACAAACCGCAGCGTTCAAAAGATCGAAAATGTTTTAACTCCTCTTGTAGAGAAGGGGGAAGGGGAGAGTGTTTTTGCGTTGGTGGGTAGCTTTTCCAGACCGGGGCCAGTGAATACTGCGTTCATGTTTACCCGTTTGGTCCCGTGGGAGCAAAGAGACCGGTCTCAACAGGAAATCGTAAGATCTGTGTTCCCAGGTTTGTTATCTGTCCCCGGAGTGCGAGCTTTTGCGATTAACCCTGCGAGCCTTGGTCAGCGTGGTTGGGGAGCACCTGTGCAGCTTATTCTTGG
>JAEPMY010000166.1 GCA_017643685.1 Sneathiella sp. | reverse complement strand
TGTCCGTCGTCAGAACATTTGTCACAGATTGAGGGGATGATGATGTGAGTGTTTGGCTCATCCTGTTTAGATATTATGCCGCTTGTATTTGATGTTGCAAGCGGCGTTTGTTGATGGTGTTTTGTTTGATCCTTTCTCTTCGTTTCAAGATTGTTTCTGCTCTACCAAAGTAAGCATCAGCAGGTGTCACATTGTTGAGGCTCTCATGATATCGGTGATTGTTGTAATGATCGATGAACATTTCAATCTGCGCCTCCAAATCACCGGGTAGATAATAGTTTTCCAGCAGGATGCGGTTTTTCAGGGTTTGGTGCCATCGCTCGATTTTCCCCTGCGTCTGCGGATGGAAAGGCGCCCCTCTGACATGATCCATCTGCTTATGGCTCAACCAGTCGGCCAGTTCATCAGCAACATAGCTCGGGCCATTGTCAGACAGCAGGCGTGGTTTATGGATGACCCTGGCGCTGTCGCAACCTGATGCTTCTAGTGCCAGTTCAAGCGTATCAGTAACATCACTGGCCTTCATGGATGTACACAGCTTCCAGCTAATGATGTAACGGCTATAGTCATCAAGGATGGTGGACAAATAGTACCATCCCCAGCCAATGATCTTCAGATACGTGAAGTCTGTCTGCCACATCTCATTGGGGCGTGTTGTCTTGTCCTTGAACTCATTTGCTGCCTTGATCACGACAAAGGCAGGGCTGGTGATCAAGTCATGGGCTTTGAGGAGCCGATACACACTGGATTCTGATACAAAATAGCCCTTGGCATCCGTAAAGGTCACAGCCAGCTCTCTTGGAGACAGCTCCGACCGTTCCAATGCCATTTCGATAATCTGATCCTGTATCTTCGAAGGGATACGGTTCCATATCCTGTTGGGACGAGAGGTCTTATCCTCCAAGGCTGTAGGACCACCCTCAAGATAACGATCATACCAACGATAAAAGGTGCGCCGAGGTATGCCTAAACGGTCCAATGTTTGTTTGGCCGGTAGATGGGACTGCTCAAAATCTCTAGCTTTTCAGATGCGGGATACCTCATTCGCCATCTCCCCCATCCCCGAGCATGCTTTTTTTGAGCAATCGAAGCTCCAGAGTCTGCTCCGCTACCACTTCTTTCAGGTCACGGGCTTCTCGCCGAAGGTCTTTAACCTCATCAGCAGTTGCAGACCGGGCCGTATCACCGGCCAGGCGCTTCTTGCCAGCTTCCATAAAGTCTTTCGACCACTTGTAATAAACGCCTTGGGCTATGCCTTCTCGTCGACACAGCTCAGCTATACTATCATCCCCGCGCAGTCCCTCAAGGACGATGCGTATCTTCTCTTCTGCGCTATAGTGCTTACGGGTTGCTCGACGGATGTCTTTAACCACTCGATCTGCGGAGGCTTTTGAGGTCTTTTGTTTTGCTTTCATCTTCGTTCCTTACGTCACTACGATGAAACCAAAACACTCACATGTTCACAACACCTATTCTGTGCCATAGGCTCTGAAGGGGAACACTCAAATCATACTATTTTGCAATGGCCAAGCTCGCCGCGATCCGCACCTAGATTAGATTTTATGAGTCAACGACCTAACCGCTGAAATATACAAAGCACAAAAAAATCACATAGCCTTTCGCAGACTAGGAACAATTCGTCAATAATTTGACAGCGACAAATCGTGATAACATCACACTTTCCCACCGCAATTGCAACGACAGGTAAGATGGTAAACGTGCGATATAAAATTCACTAAAGTCAAAAACACAAACTTTATCTGACAACTACAATTTCTGTTTTGACCACATTTGAAGATCTTATTTTTCACAACTGGGTTGCGAGTAAACACAAAAATCAGCTCGAAAATTATCACTAATAAGGAATTAGCCGAGAAATTTTGGTACATCACGATCAAAAAACACGATGTGCAAGACCAGCCTTTAGAAGTTAAAATAATAGAGGTTTTGCATAAAAAATGCGTTATTGCGCCCTTTACAATTTGAGCTTAAAAAAAAGCTGCAATTGAACTAAAATTTTCAATTAAAAACCTTAGATCAACACTGCCTATCAAAATTAGAAAATAAAATTTTTCTTACTGAATACTTAGAAGGCTAAATATTCCAATCAGAAGCAAATTTGAAATCGAACTTATCGCATTACACAATCTTCTGGACAAAAATTTAATTCAAAATACAGCCCTGAATTCTTTCGAATTATCCAAGAGATCCACCCATATGCCTCTAACACTTCCCAATTTATACTAGAAGCCTCCTATTAAATTTAAATGGAAATCGTCCCGGACTGGAGAAAGATCATTCAATGTTCGATGAGCTTTCGGCAGACTTTCCAAAAACAGAGGCGATTGATAGAAATGACTCTTCATTCTAAGAATGAGGAGTGAGATACGGAGATTTTTATATCTAAATTTACGTAAGATCGACAGATTTTCTTCACGAAAGAGGTCGAGTTTACTCCTCAAGAAATAAAGGTAATGCAGCGTGCCGTCGTCAAACTGTTTGCACTCTGGAAGCTCACTGAAGATCAAGCAACAAACTTGCTAGATGGCATTTCGGCATCAGAATATCACAGCTATAGATGAAAAATCCTGACTCGATTAAGTCTGAAATTTCTGTTTGCATGTTCAATTTAATTGGAATCCGCTAATGCCCTAGAATTCTCTTCTGCGAACCAGAACGGAGCTATTCTCGGAGAAAAAAGCCAAATGCTGCTTTTGAACAACAGTCCGCGTTCGACGTACAGCCCGGCCATGCAGGCCAGGAGAGCGCTCCAGAAGATTTCCGCGATAACTCGGCTAATGGCCGATATGGAGCATCATCAGGCGCTTATTCGCACCGCCCAGGGGCCATTTGAAGAATTGTGCAGATCAGGCGTTTTCAACCATGCATCCGCCCAGCAAGAGCAACTCCGCCCAGTTCGGGGGATAATAAACGTGTTCAATACACAGTTCACCCTACCGGAGGTGCCCGCCGCGGTGAAGCTCACGCAGGAGTTCCAGCAGAGTCCTGCGGTTGAGGCGATAGCGAGATATGCAATACGAGTTGACGAGATCCAGCGGGCCATGGAAGCTATGCACACGCCGTGGCCGAATTATCGACGTCACGGCTGTGTGCCGCAAAAAATCTGAAACACTCATCCTCGCGAGTTTGGCTCGTGTTTGGATGCGCTGTTTCTCTGAAAGGCGAACTTTGATGAAGAGGCGCTCTGTGTATTTTTCACTCATCACAGGCACCTCCGCATACATACGCATGGGGGGGGCCAAGGGGGGCTCGCCCCCCTTGGGCCAGGTTCATTGGGAGGACTGACCTAATTTTTCTACGACTGAATGTCATAAAAAATTGATGATCGGTATGCACAATGAGGTCCTTTGGCGACGACGATAATAATAATATTATTTATCATTGCTCTGCCCCTCCTCCAGTTCTGCAAGAAGGGTGCTGCAGTTATCGTTTGCAGCTTCCGTTTGTATTTGTTTTAGCCTTTGTGCAGACAATCCAAC
>JAEPMY010000151.1 GCA_017643685.1 Sneathiella sp. | reverse complement strand
GGTTGTGCGAACCTCCATATTCAGATCAGGATGGGCTTTTGAAAATTCGACCCACACCGGAATAAGCCAGCGATGGGCCACAGAGGGAAAGGCGGCAACCGTCAGTTTTTTGTGCCAATCCCCCTTAATTTCAGAGGTCGCAACGGCAATCTCGTCAAGGGCTGTGGTGATCCTGCTCAAATACCGCTCTCCTTGCGTGGTGAGGGTGACATGGCTTGCCCCGCGATAAAACAGGGAAATTTGCAGATATTCCTCTAACGCTTTAACCAACCGGCTCACAGCGGCGGGGGTGACGTGTAGCTCTTCTGCGGCAGCTGCGAAGCTTTCATGCCTTGCGGCAGCTTCAAAGCTTTTCAGCTGATTAAGCGGGGGAAGTTCTCGTTGCATATTTCCTCACATTTTCTAAGTGAGATTAACATTTTGTAATGCTGGCGCAAGGATAAGTTGTTTGCACAGGAATGAAAACCTGAATAATCTTCACCCACCAACCAAATATAAGAAAAACGGAATTCAATTTTGAACAAAATCGTTCGCAGCAAATCTCTTTTGGCACCGCCGATACGGATGGAAAAAGCTTTCGATGACGCCGATGGTGTTATGGCGCTGATCCGACGCGGCGCGCCTTATAAGACATTGGCGGCTGTTCATAAGGATAAGGAACAGAAAAGCGGCGGTTGGTTCCGTAATTTTTGGGCTTTGGGCGGTAAGGTTGCCTTCGATGGCGCGGATCCTTTCTTCTTCAATCCGCGGTTTATTGAGGCGGCCAAAACGTCATTCAGGGCAGAGGTGATCCGGCCTGTTGCCATGATGACGAACCTGAACCTGCCAGCGCCTGAGGCACCTTTTCATCTGGATCTGCCATTCTTCCGAGGGGCCCAGAATAAAGAGGTACCGAGTTGGATGCTGGCGCCTATGGGATATTCCGGCCTGTTCCATGAATGGGCCATTCCTGTGGCCTCTGCCATTACCTGGTTTTACGATGGTATTGGCGGGGAGTTTGAATATTGGCCAGATGGTTTGGGGCAGCCGTCCCGAACCGAAAGCCCTCCTTATTTCAATCGCTCTGTTCTGGCGGACAACGAATATATGTACCACCGGGTTGGCGGAATTGGCCCGGCAGATCGTCAAAAAAGCTACGACGATGTTGCATATGACGCCACACTGGAACTGACTGATGATGATAAGTGGCATGTCATGGAAAATGGCAAGCTGCGGGAGGCTTTTGACTTTGGTCAGGTGCGGGTTTCCGTCCTTTGGAAAGCGCATTGTTTCAAGGATGAGGCCGAGGCTGCATCCTATGACGATCACAGTCATGATCTGACACCGCAATTGGTAGCTGATGTGTTCTGTGCCGACATGAAACGACGCGGCATTTCCTATCAGGAGCCGGGTGACTTTTACACGGATGTTGCTTGGAAAGAAAAAATTCTCTCTGTGTACGGTCCGCCGGAAGGTGGGCAAAATTACTAATTCTCCATCCTTGAGGGGGGAGATGGCGGAAAGTCGTATCAGGGGAGACCGACTTTCCGCCTTTTTTTTGCCCAAACGCGGCAATTCTCATTTTCTTCTTTAATTTTTATACCAATCAATTACTTATTCCGTGGGGTGTCATGAGTAAAGGTGACCACACATGACAAAAGAAAATCGCGTAATCCTCGGCGTTTTAAAGGGTGTTGCCGCATCCGACGGGGATGGCGTCAAGCTGCGCCGGTATATCGGTGGTCCTGAACTGGACTACTTGGATCCGTTTCTGATGCTGGATGTATTCGGCACGGACGAGCCACAGGATTATATCGGCGGATTTCCGTCTCATCCGCACCGCGGGTTTGAGACGGTGACATATCTGCTGGCCGGTAAAATGCGCCATAAGGACAATGCGGGCAACGAAGGGGTCATTATCCCAGGCGGTGTTCAGTGGATGACCGCAGGGCGCGGCATTATTCACTCCGAAATGCCCGAACAGACGGAAGGTCTTCTAAAAGGCTTTCAGCTCTGGGTAAACTTGCCGGCTGAACATAAGATGACGGAACCCGGATATCAGGAATTCCCGCCAGAGAATATTCCAGTTTTTGACCTGCCAGATAATAATGGCACTGTTCGCTTGATCGCGGGGAAACTGGATAGCGGGGAAAGCGGTCCGGTGACGAACCCGCATACCAACCCAAACTTCATGGATATTACGCTATCGGCAGAGGGTCTCTTTACCCAAAGTATGGATGAGGATGACCACGGCTTTGTATTCTGCATCGACGGCGATATCACAGTTGCCGGGGAGCAAGTCCGTCCCGGCGATCTGGCTGTCCTCGGCTACGGGGAGCAGTTGCAGATCAAAGGGGAGCGAGAAGGCGGACGATGCCTGTTTGTCTCTGGCCAACGTCTGCGTGAGCAAGTGGTCAAAGGCGGCCCCTTTGTGATGAGTACCCGCGAAGAAGTACTGCAAGCCTTCGAAGATTACAGAAGCGGCCAGTTCTGAACTTATTGATAAATTAAGGTTTTCGCCCGATTATTCTCTATATCTGATTGCTGTAATTGATGGTAATCTAATAGAGATGGTAACGGGCGGGGCCTTATTTGCATGAAAACTTGTACGGTTTTATTTCTGCTTATATGCACTTTCTGGGCATCTCTCGCTCACGCTTCTTCCCCATGCCTTAAATTTTCTGCTGACTCAAATTATCACGGGCTGGAACATGCAAGTGGTGTGTTCGTTCGATTGATGGGCCGTGCCAATATTTGTGTGGAGGCATCCCACCTGCCTGCAAAACGCTCCCACAATATGTTAAAGAGCGGCGAATTTGATGGGGTTATTGGACGGATCAGCCATTATCAAGATGATATTGGGAGCGAAGCGGTGATGGTCCCCACGCCCGTGTTTTCCTCGTGGGGCATTCTGGTCAGCCGAAAGCCGCTGGTCAATTCACTGCCAGATCGAAATATGAGGTTAGGTATCCTGCGGGGCTGGCGGTGGATGACCAAGACCGCTAGCGATTTAAAAATCCAGAAATTGCTTGAGATCAATAAATTAGAGACCCTTGTTGAGGTATATAATCGGCAGCGAGTTGATGGCATCCTGCTGATGGAACATCTTGTTCGCCAGTTTAATTTAGAGTCTGAACCCGTTCTGTATAAGGCCGCCCAACTAAACTTTCATATCTGGGTTCACAAAAGGCACCAAAAACTGGTTCCCTCAATTGATAAAATAATAAGCCGCTATTTGAACGATGGCGGGGTCTTTGTTGTTAGGGATTTCGAGAAGTCTTCTTAAACTTGGGTTTTTATCGCATCTCTTATTAGGATGCATAAATGTAACTTTGAAAGAAGTCTTGAATCGGATTGAGCGGTTTAATGAAGCGTTTTTTGACTGTTTTTGCGTTTATTGTAGGAGCTTTTCTTGTTTCAGGACCTGCAAAAGCAGACTGCCTTAAGCTGACAGCAGAAACGACTTATGAACGCTATCCACAGATTTCCGAAAAACTGATCCAGCTCATGCGAATAGAAGGGCTCTGTGCCACGGTTGATTATTTGCCGGGCAAACGGACCACCAATATGATCCTGAACGGCTCTGCCGACGGTGAAGTTGCGAGGATCAGTTTCTACAAAGACCAGATAGGTCCAGCCGCACTCATGGTGGAAACACCAATGTTCACGTCAGAGGGTATGATTATCAGCCGTGAAGAAAACCGTGATGTTATCGTGAATTTAAAAGGAAAGGTCGGCATTATCCGTGGTTGGGTCTGGATGGAAAAAGTCATAGAAGGCCTCAATCCGGATCAAGTTATTCGGGTAGATAATCTCGATAACTTAAATGCGCTCTATCAAAAAGGCAGGGTTGCGAGCATTCTTGCTCCAATCGGTATGATAGAGGGCTATGGCTTACACAATGAGCCGACAGTGAAATCAGTCATTCAACTCAATTACCATCTTTGGCTTTCTAAGCGGCATAAGGCCTTGGTGCCACGGGTCAATCGAATGATTGAAAAATTCATCGCTGAGGGAGGGTACTTCATTCGGGCGATACAGGGATAACATCCAAAACGAGCCTGTTTTGCCACATCATAAAATTAACAGTTTTCCTCACCTTTCCTGATTGTTATCCTCATTCTGGGATTGAAAAAGAACAAATAAAAACCACAAGGGAAACAAGGGACAATCATGAAAAGCTATCAATTTGAAGATTACGGGCAACCGTTGGTCGAAAACGTAACCGAGGCACCAACGGTTTCCGGCAAGCAGGTGTTGATGAAAATCTCTGCCTGCGGCGTCTGCCACAGTGATATCCATATCTGGGAAGGATATTTCGATATGGGCGGCGGCAATAAGCTGGATGTGAAGGGCAAGCGGAAACTCCCCTTTACGTTGGGTCACGAGATTGTGGGCGAGGTTATCGCCGTCGGTGATGAAGTCTCTGGCGTTTCCATCGGGGATCAGCGGGTTGTCTATCCTTGGATAGGCTGCGAGGAATGTAATCTTTGTGAAGCGGGTGATGGTCACCTTTGTAATCGGCCGCAAGCGCTCGGCATTGATGTGGATGGTGGATACAGCGATCATCTGATTGTACCGGATTCTAAATATCTGCTGGATTACGACGGTGTTGATAAAGAATCTGCTTGTACCTACACCTGTTCAGGTCTGACAGCTTACAGCGCGCTGAAGAAGGTCAAATCGCGCACCGATGGCGGCACTATTATGATCATTGGCTGCGGCGGTGTCGGTATGGCGGCGATGTCTATCGTTAAATCCGTTACCAATGCCCGTGTGTTTGTTGCTGATATTGACCCTGAAAAGCGCCAGATGGGCCTTGATGCTGGGGCGGAAGCCGCGTTTGACCCAAGTGACCGGGCTCAGTTCAAGGAGCTGATGGCCCTGACAGGCGGCGGCGTCAAT
>JAEPMY010000134.1 GCA_017643685.1 Sneathiella sp. | reverse complement strand
TGGTATTCTCTCTGGATTGTATGTTCTGCTGAAGCGCCTTCACAAGCCAGTCTCTCAAGATACCTCAGTAAAGCGGGAGACAGGTATCTGGCAATCTATCAGAAGGCCCTGGTCGTTGGGCGCCGCCGCGTTAATTCTTGCAATTCTGAATTTAGTGACACTGCTTACCGCAGGCCACCCTTGGAGCATTACATGGGGCTTCACGCTTTGGGCTGCAAAGGTCTCTGCCGCAATTGGGTGGGATCCATCAACGGCCAGTTTCTGGGCAGATGGATTCCCTCAACAAGCTCTTGCAGCTCCTCTTTGGCAGGATACAACCTCAGTTATGAATGTGGGCATTCTGGGAGGCGCATTTCTTGGGATGTGGTTGCGGGGCTCAAACTTTCGGAAATGGGATAAACGCGCCGGGCCTCTTGTATCTGCGGTGATCGGTGGTTTGCTTCTTGGGTACGGTGCTCGGCTTGCTTATGGCTGCAACATTGGGGCTTTTGTAAGCGGCGCAGCCTCCGGCAGCCTGCATGGATGGATCTGGATAATGTGTGCCTTACCAGGCAACTGGGTTGGCATGCATTTGAGAAAATATTTTGGGCTTCAAAACTAAACGCGGATGGGATGTTCCGCATAAAGGAGTGAGATCATGAACACCATGTTAAAAACAGCAAAAGGACTAACTTTAGGGATTGCTATGGGGGCCAGTTTGATGGCGCTTGGGGCAACCGCCCGAGCGGAGCCGCAGGTGATTGAACTCACTCAGGTTGCGTGTCAATTCCTCGATGTTGAGGAAAATCACGGTTATTCCTCAACACAGAAAGCTGATTGTGAGGCGATTAACGAGAAAACCGGTGATGATCGTCTGGCAAAGTCTAAAACTCTAAAGCTGAAACCGGGGGAATATATATTCCGCGTCAAAAATGAAAATGTCCCATATGAACTCGGCTTCTGGCTTCGTGAAAAAGATTATAACTGGGCAAATCCACTTCATAAGTTGAATAAAACCAGTGTGTCAGGCGGAGGCCTGCATGAAGGTGAGACGTTGGACTATAAGGTTACCTTGAAGGAAGGAGAATATCTCTTCTCCTGCCCGCTTAACACAACGCTGGATTACAATCTGGTGGTGGAAGGCAGCTAGTCTCCCAAATCCTCTATGTTCTCTCCCTAGGGCGCGGCTTCGGCCGCGCTTTTTTCTTACCTTTTCACTGCTCGCGAAGCGTCACAAACACGTGACACAACGTTATTGGGCGCATGGCGTTTGATTTGCCATATTCAATTTCAAGGGAATGAAACCGCATGTTGTTAAAAATGGGAGGACAATCATGCAGTCTCTAATGCGTCGTCAGATTTCAGTATCCACTCATCCTAACCTTGCAAGGCGAGGGAAGCTCTTCTCGGCGTTATTACGGCGCTAAAGCTGAGGCGTGTCGCCTTATAGAATTAGAAAAAATCAAAGCTCTCTAATCAAATATCGAAAGGAAAAGGTCCATGTTTAAAAAATCTATGAAAGCAACTGCTCTCGGTTTATCTGCTCTCTCTGTTGCAGCTATTGCGGCAACACCTGCGGTTCAGGCCGCAGAAAAAGGAGGCGCCATCATTGTTGCCAATGCGTGTAACCCATGTGCTGCTAAAAAGAACACTTGCAATCCATGTGCGGCGAAAAATCCGTGTGCTGCGAAGAACCCATGTAACCCTTGTGCTGCGAAAAATCCGTGCGCGGCCAAAAACCCATGTAACCCATGCGCTGCGAAAAACCCTTGCAAAGCCAGCTAAGCTTGGAGATCGTATAGTAGCGTTTTGAAAAGATCGCGCGGGGGGTGACCTTTGCGTGATCTTAGCTTTAGGAAACTAGCAGAATGAACTGGTCTTCACTTTCTAAATCAGAGCTTCTGGAAATGCAGGAAGCGGGTGAATATGTCCTCAATTGTTATCGGGTTCTCGCAAAATCTGGCGATAATATCGTTGGGGAAATTCTGAAAGGGGTCGAAACTTTCTATGAAATGGATCATTATCCGGAAGGTGACATTTATGATCCAGAAAGTCATAGCCAGTATTATTATCATGCCCACCGGGGCGCGGATGAGCATGGTCATTTCCATACGTTCCTGCGAGAAGAGGGGATGGCTGAAGGTGTCACCCCAATCGCCGATCAATCGCAAGAAAGTTATATGGACGAGCGAGAAGACAAAATCTCGCACCTTATTGCCATATCAATGGATAACAGGGGTTTTCCAATTGCGTTATTTACGACAAACCGCTGGGTAACGGCTGAGAATTGGTACGCAGCTGAAGAGGTGATCCAGATGCTGGACCGATTTGAGATGGATCTGGTTCCGCCTTCTTGGCCCGTGAATATTTGGCTGACAGCATTAATTCGTCTTTATCGTCCCATCATAATTGACCTGATTAGGAAGCGGGATCAGGCGATAGCGGATTGGCAAGAAAAGCACCCGGATCGGGATGTGTTTGAGGACAGGGAGTTGGAAATCACATCTGAGATTTCGATCTCCGTTGAGGAGTACCTCGTAGAACTTCAGCAGGCATTGGAGAAGGCGGCCTAATAGGTTTTACAAGTTCTTCCTTGTTTTTTACGGTTTAAATCTGTCATTCTGTGAGCACAAAAACTAAAAACGCTGACAGTAATTTTGCCAAATCAATCTACTAAATTTCCGTATGGAGCATTGTTCGCGCTGGCGACCGCCTATTTTATGGTGGGCACTGCGTCCCTTGTCGTTGTGGGGCTTGCCGACCCAATAATGACAGAACTGCAGGTATCTCCGCCATTTATTGGCTATCTTGTTAGCATATTTGCAATTTCATTTGCCATAACCGCGCCAATTGCTATTTCAGTTTTTGGTGATTTCCCGAGAGTGCATTTACTGCTAACCGGGTTGGTTCTGATGGCCTGTAGTTTAGGCCTTGGTGCAACGGCAACCACATACGGAATGTTGTTCTTTTCTCGCTTTCTATTGGCCATCGGCGCTGCGGTTGTCTCGCCGGTTTGCGCGGCCATTGCGTCCAGTATCGTATCACCAAAACAGCAAGGAAAAGCCCTGGCATTATCGTTTAGCGGGTTAACAATTAGTACTGTGGTCGGTGTCCCGTTGGCATCGCTTGCCGGAACGCTAATCGACTGGCGGCTCGTGTTTTGGGTGTTGGCGCTATTGTGCTTGCTGACTGCTTTATTGATTAAATTCAGTGTGTCCGATCGTTCTGCAGGGGGGCGATTGCCCTTATTTGCGATGGTTGAAACCATGTTTAGCCCGGCAAAGGTCACGGCGCTTGGAACAACCTTATTTCAGATGGCAGCACAGTTTATCACTTATGCGTTGATCGCAATTTATCTGGTGGAGCAGTTTGATGTTGCCCCAACATCTGTATCCATAGCTTTGATGCTGTTCGGTGTAGGCGGTGTGGCTGGCAACTTAGTCGCTAGTCAGATTTTGGACCGAATTGGGGGGCGTCGTCTCTATCGCATCAGCACAATAGGGCTTGGCACCTCCTTACTCATCTTGTGGTTATTCACAGGACAAGCGCTTATCGGCTTCCTGTGCCTGCTTTTCTGGCCGGTGTTTGGTATGATGTTCCAACCTGCACAACAACAGCGAATGGGCCGTCTTGATCCAGAGAGACAAAACCTGATGTTCTCTTTGAATGCCTCGTCTTTGTATCTGGGGATGTCTTTTGGCAGCTGGTTCGGTGCAGTTCTTTATGATCTAACCGGTAGTGCGTGGTTGCCGCTTGCCTCATTGGTCGTACTGGTGGTTAGTTATGGTCTCAATATTTGGTCAGAGGTTGCAGAGGATCAAATTTCCAACGCCGAAACCTCTGAATAGTCCCTTGGTAAATATAATTCCACAATCGTCCCGATATCTGGCTCAGACTGAATGTTTACAAAACCGTTGGATTGCCGAATAAATCCATAAACCATTGAAAGCCCGAGACCAGTTCCTTTGCCTACATCTTTCGTGGTGAAAAACGGATCAAAGACGCGTTTCAGTTTCTCCGGAGGAATTCCCTGCCCCGTATCTTTCACCGTTAAGCAGACATATTCCCCTGCCAGGATTTCATCAATTGGCGTTGTCAGATTTTCCGTGAGGGTAGAGTTTTTAATGGCGATTGAGAGTGCTCCACCTTTTGGCATGGCATCGCGGGCGTTCAAGGATAGGTTTAAAAGTGCATTTTCCACCTGGCCGACATCGGCAATACAAGGCCAAACACTGTGGTCCAGTTCGATGTCAATATTGATATTCTCTTCAATGGTTCGCTTCAAAAGGTCAAGCAATGGGGTGACCGAGGTGGTCAGGAATGTCCGCTCTGGCCTAAGTTCCTGAGATCTTGAGAAGGCAAGCATGCTGTTGACAAGTTCCGCTCCCCGGGTTGCCGCTCTTACAATGCTGTTTGCGTGATGATGAAGCTGAGTGTTTTCGCTTGGAACTTCTTCCGAAAGAAGCTCAGCATTCCCTAGGATAATGGCCAGCAAGTTATTAAAATCATGGGCTATCCCACCGGTTAACTGACCTACCGCTTCCATTTTTTGGGATTGGCGGAACTGCTCTTCCATTGTCCGGCGTTCGGTCATATCTTCTAATACACCAAAGATAGACGTCACCTCACCGTGTTCGCCGAATTCAGCCAAAAGTGAGCCTGCAAAAATACGTTTATCCGTATGATGAGGCAGATCTACTTCCACTTCATAATGGGTGATTTCACCGGTTTCTGTTGCGTCGGCAATGGTCTGGTTCCGTCGGGCGCGATCTTCCTCAGAGAGCAGAGCAGAAACGGTTTCATGAGTGATCTCAGTATCGTATGAGAAACCATGCAAATCATAGAGCGTTTTAGACCAGGTGATTTGACCGGTTTCGACATTCATGCGCCAGTGTCCGAAGTTACCGATGTTTTGGGCCAGCAGCATTTCACGCTCATTCTTCTTGAGCTGTTCTTCATATTGATGCCGGCGAGAGATGTCTTTGATCACGTTCAAAGTGGATTTGACACCATTCCAATTAATAGAGGTAGTGTATATTTCTGAGTGGAATTCTTCGCCATTCACCCGTCTGTGTCGTGTCCGCTGACTCAAGGGGCGGCCATTTTCCAGTGCACGCTCCCTTAATCGCAACATCTCGTGGCGTTGATCGCGCGGCAGAATATCAAGGCCATCCATCCCCAGAAGCTCCTGTGTAGAGCTGGCCCCTAAAATATGCTGTGCCCCTTTGTTAACATAAACGATCTTACCTTCCTGCTGCACGAGGAGAGCATCAGGGATCAATTCAAGGATATCACGCTTTTGCTTTTCGCTGCGCTTTAGGGCCTCCCGGTTTTGCTGGGTTTCAGTTACATCGACGAGCGAGTAAAAAAGAGCAGGGCGTCCATGATAGGTGATGTGAGATCCTGTAATAGAAACGACAATTGCTTTGCCCTTGGACGTTCTGATGGTCACTGTATGTCCCATTAGCGTATCTGTTTTGAGCAACAAGTCCGTAATTGTGTCATGATCACGCGGGTCGTCGAAGAATGATTTTGTATTCACATCAATGAGGGTACCATCTTCGGCTTCCAAGAGCCGGTACATCAGCTCATTGGCAAAAAGCACTTTTTCTTTCGCTGTGACAGCCAAGGCGACAGGCGCACCTTGAAGCAAGGTTCTAAAGAGTTTTTCGCTGTGTTCCGCGGCTTCTCTAGCTTCCACAAGTTCAGTAATATCATTGCGAATAGAGATTGTGCCGCCGGACTTTAGTTTGTAGTTGGTGAGCCTGAAAGTCTTGCCAGATGCGAAGCTTTGCTCTTCTTGATATTGATGGGTATGAAGATTACGTTTCCGTTTGTGGATCCACCCTTCAAGTTCTGCCTCGCTCCCATGAAGGGGGTTGTTTTTTGCCTGCTCCCTAAGCAGGGCGTCATAACTGACACCAAAATCAAGATAGGCTGCGACCGATGGGAACATCTCTCGGTATCGTTCATTGTGGAGAACAAGTTTATCATTTTCGTCATAAATGATGACGCCGTCATCAATCGATTCTAAGGCTTCCCTCGTATAGGTGAGGGCAGATTTACGGCGTTTAGATCGAGTGGCAATATAGGCAATTTGAGGCGCAGCCATCTTTAGGAAAACGGATGCCTCTCCTTGCATATCAGACTTCTCATTCGTTCTGAGAGCTACGAAATAGGTAATCTCTCCCGCGGCCAAAATTCCTTTGAAAATGACGCAATACCCAACGCCGCAAGGGGAAGAAATCTGTTCCAGATTATCTGAGCGGTGATCCGAATTGAGTGTAAGATCTATATTTGATTCAAGGGGGTAGAGTTTTGGTGTTTGGCTATAACCACTTCGCTTGCAATGGCTGTGAGTTATATAGTGGTCAGATCCGGAGAAGAGTGAAAGTTGAATCTCTTCAGCCTCGAAAGCCGTTGAAATAATATCCAGTCCAACCGATAAATCCCGGGCTTCAGAAGTTGCCCAGTTTGAGAATTTCGCGACTGCTTGGGTGATATCTGTGGGACCACTCATCAATAACAAAACCGATACTTTCATACATACTAACAAGGCGCATTAGCCAAGAACCGCTGATACATTAGGCAAGTTTTATGAAATGGCAAGCGCTGATACCCTTAAGTTTAAGGGGAAGTCCTGAAAGAAGAATTAATGCCAAAGGCGCATGTTCAAGCTTAGTTGCGAAGCGGCGAAAATCCGAATACTCTAATGAGAAAAATAATTAACAAAAGAGCATCCCATGTCTGCAGCTTCAAAATACCCTAATTTGTTCACTCCGTTAGATCTTGGTTTTACTAAAATAAAGAACCGTGTCTTGATGGGCTCTATGCATACCGGGCTTGAAGAAGCCGAGAACGGTTTTGAACGTATGGCTGTATACTATGCCGAGCGGGCGAAGGGTGGGGTCGGAATGATTATCACCGGTGGTATCTCACCGAGTGAGGATGGCGGTAGCGGTGCAAAGCTCTCGACTAGGTCTGAAGCGGATCAGCATCGCTTAATCACTGACGCGGTTCATGCTGGCGATCCAGATGTTAAAATCTGTATGCAAATTCTTCATCGGGGGCCTCTTGGTGGTGCGAATGCGGTGGCACCTTCTGCGGTTCGTTCTCGTATCGCGCCTAACACGCCAAGGGAGCTGGATGAAGCAGGTATCGAAAAACAAATTTTAGATATGGAAAACTGTGCCCTCCTTGCTAAAGAGGCGGGCTATGATGGCGTAGAAGTGATTGGCTCTGCTGGATATCTCTTAAGTACCTTCCTTGTAGAAAAAACGAACCGCCGTACAGACAAATGGGGCGGCTCATATGAAAACAGAATGCGCTTCCCGCTTGAAATTATGCGCCGAATTCGCGCTGCTGTTGGCCCTGAATTCATTTTGATTTTCCGTATCGCCGCGATGGACATGCTGCAAGGGGGAATGTCATGGGAGGAGGTCGTGCGGCTCGCTAAGGAAATGGAGAAAGTTGGTGTTAATATTATCAGTACTCATTTCACCTGGCATGAAGCTACAGTCCCAACTATTGCCACTATGGTGCCTCGCGCAGCATTTACCCAAGTCACTGGACGTCTTCGCAAAGAGCTTGCAATTCCGACTAT
>JAEPMY010000056.1 GCA_017643685.1 Sneathiella sp. | reverse complement strand
CTTGCGCAACAGATGATCCGCGGGAACCAAACTGTCAAGCGTCACCATCTCAAGTTCGGTTTGTAAAGGAGTGGGTTTTTTAAGCATTCCCCATTGAATCAAAAGTCCCCGCAAATAGCGAGGACTTTGTCAGCAGTCTGGGCTGCCTAAATGGCAGCCTTTTTTTGTGGTTCCGAACTTAGGATTGCATATACAAGCGCATATTGGGCGAGCATGTAGGTGATCCAAATAAAGGGGCCTGACCAATCAAAGGGGCTCAGGAACTTGTTCACGGCAATTGCAGCATCGGAAACCATAAAACTGATGGCGCCAAGTCCAGCCCAAAGCAGTGAAAAATTCGATAGAATAGCGGTGACGCCCATTATCGAGATTACTGTGATGTAGATAAAAACGGGAGCCTTCATGCCTCCAAGGTTATCCCACAATAAATACATCATAATAATGGCAAATCCGATGATCAGTGCACTGCCAGTATGTCTTAAATTTTGCGATGACGCGGCAGCCCCTGAGATATTTTTAGCAAAAATCCGGATGTAAAGCAGATGCGCGATTAGGAATGAGCCAAGACCATGAATGAAGAAGTCACCTGTGCGGATTGCCAGAAATGCGTCTCCGGCGGTTGAGGCGAGGAGGGCCAAGATGAGTGTCTTCTTGGTGTGCCCCGCTGGAGCAACAAGTGTCACCAAAATGGCTAGGGAAAAACACGCCAATGACTTCTGAATAATAATCGAGATCGAACCCACCGGGAAGGGCAGCAGAAGATAGCTGAAAGCCGCTAGGAGTGATATCGCCAATGCGGCCCGAGCACCATTTGATTGGATCAACTTCTTATCCCTTTCGGCGAATTCCGATTTGCGCCCCTTGATGCGGTGAAGCAGGTAAATGTTCTGCTTCGGCTTTCAGGCGGGCCAAATTTTCCTGAATATGGTTTGGCATTGGAGCAGCTTTGGGACCTGATGCATCAATATGCAGGATCATTTGCTCGGATGTTGCCGAGAGGAAGCCGTCATCACGATGATACATTTCGAGGAAAAGGTGAATTCGTTTTTCATCACAATCCACAACGCGGACATATACTTCCAGTGGGTCGCCCTCTTTGACTTCCTGAAGATAGCAAACATGTGTCTCTAATACGAAAACCGTGTTTCCTGATTGTTTGCGATATTCACGGGTCAGCTCAATATGGTCGAGAAGCTCATCTAGTGACTGATCAAATATCAGTACATAATAGGCAACATTCATATGCTGGTTATGGTCGATCCATTCGGGTAGAACCTTTAGATCGTTGATTTTTCTTAATTCTGTTTTTGTCATGCATGTAGCGTAATCAATTTTTTCTTCCTGTAAATGCTTTAGATAAAACAGAAGTCGCAGTATAAATTGGATATATTTATCCATCCCAGTTGGTTGGGTTACTTATTTATTGGGTCATGAGGTCAAAAATGGCAATTAGCGCCGATATTCTTCAGAAGGTACAAGCAGAACTGACAGCCTTGTTAGGGGATCGCTGTTCAACATCACAAGCTGTTCGGGATCAGCACGGTAAGGATGAAAGTTGGCATGAGACCTGTGCCCCTGATATTGTCTGCTTTGCCCAAAGCACAGAGGAAGTCGCCAAGATTGTTAAAGTCTGTGCCGCGCATAAAGTACCGGTTGTTCCATTTGGCGCTGGAACGTCATTGGAAGGACATATCAACGCCGTAGAAGGTGGTGTGTCTATTGATCTCAACCAGATGAACGAAATCCTTGAAGTGCATCCTGAGGATTTAGACTGTGTTGTTCAGCCAGGTGTGCGCCGTAAGCAACTTAATGAATATCTTCGGGATACTGGTCTTTTCTTCCCGATCGATCCGGGGGCTGATGCTTCCGTTGGCGGGATGGCTTCTACACGGGCATCTGGTACTAACGCTGTTCGTTATGGAACCATGCGAGATAATATTCTCAACTTGACCGTTGTGCTGCCAAATGGCGACATCATTAAAACCGGCGGCCGTGCCAAGAAGAGCGCTGCTGGTTACGACCTGACACGTCTATACATCGGTGCAGAAGGAACGCTTGGCATCATCACAGAGGTAACACTTCGCCTCTACGGTATTCCTGAAGCCATTGCCGCGGCTACCGTGTCCTTTCCGGATATTGAAAGCGCAGTCAACGCAGTTATTCTCACAATTCAAAGCGGTATTCCGATTGCCCGGATTGAACTTTTGGATGAGGTTCAGATCGATGCGATCAATAAATATTCGGGTCTCGATTTGCCCGTACAAGCATCTCTGTTCCTCGAGTTTCATGGCAGTGATGCCTATGTGAAAGAGCAGTCTGAGTTTGTTGGCGATATCTGTGCTGAATTTGGGGCGGAAGACTTTAAATGGACAACCAAACCGGAAGATCGAGCCAAACTATGGCAGGCGCGCCATGATGCAGCATATGCGGCGAAAGCACTGTGGACTGACGCATCGCTTTGGGCGACCGATGTCTGTGTGCCGATTTCACGCTTGGCGGATTGTATCATGGAGACAAAAGCTGATCTGGAAACAAGTACGCTTATCGCTCCATTGGTTGGTCATGTCGGGGATGGTAACTTCCACTTGGCTTTTGTGTTGGACATGAGCAATCCAGACGAAATGGCCGAAGCAGAGCGGATTAACGCGCGTCTGATTGAGCGGGCTCTATCCATGGGCGGAACCTGCACAGGAGAGCATGGCGTTGGTTTGGGTAAGAAAAAATACCTGCCAAAAGAGCTCGGAGATGGCGCGGTTCAGGTGATGGCAACGTTAAAGAAAGCGCTGGATCCAGATAACATCATGAATCCAGGCAAAATCATTTAAGCTATACTAATCACACTGTGGGAGTGGTTTGACACCGGATGGAAGTTGGGTGTCAGCATTCCCGCAGGCACCTTCTAATTGCTCATCTGTTAGATTTTCTGACTGAGAGAAATCAGCTCCGGATACGTCAGCAAGCCAGAAAATTGTGGCGTCCAAATCTGCGCCTTTAAAGCTAGCCCCGTTTAACTCTGCGCGGTAAAAATTAGCTTGAGAGAGATTGGCTTCGTTAAAAACCGCTCCGCGAAGTTCTGCACGTGTGAACCGGGTATCTTTTAAGCGTGCATTCGTGAAATCAGCTTTGTTCAGGACTGCGCGTTTGAAGTTAGTCTCTGACATCCGGGCATCTTTAAAACTAGCGTTTTCCAAAACACTCCGCTTCAAATTGGCTTGGCGCATATCAGTTTTATCAAATACGGCATTGCGCCCGTCGACATTTTCCAGATCAGCTCGGCGCAGATCTGCCTTTGTGAAATCCGACTTAATTACAACTGCCTTTTCCAGATCGGCCTGAATTAGGATTGTATCGCGAAGGCTAGCGCCCTGAATGTTCGCTTTTTCCAAGTCAGAGCGTCTCATATCTGCTTCATCGAGGCGAGCTTCGTCTAAAATCACGCTTTTGAGGACTGCATCTCTTAAGTTACTTTCTCTTAAATCGGTGCCTTTCATGTCATCGGAATGCATTTTAGATCGTTGTAGGTCGCACTCCTGACAGGAGCCGGATTTTTTGAGACGCTCCAGATCATTTTTGTCATAAGCACTGGCAGGGAGGGGTAGGCTGAGAAGGGCAATGCCGATGGTTGCTGCGATAGCTGATCTCATGTCTTTAGGCTCCCTTAATATTGCTTATTCTTAATAGACTTAAGAGGCGGGTGGTCGAATTTCAATTCATCCGCTTTAATTGACTTATAATTACCATACTGCCACACTCTACAAAAATATGAAAAACAACATAGGGTGGGATATCCCCAAATTTATTCATGACAGATCAAAAGATTGAAGCCGTTCTATGGGATTTTGGCGGTGTTTTAACGACGAGCCCATTTGAAGCCTTTAACCGGTATGAGCGCGCAAAAGGACTGCCTGAGAATTTCCTTCGCACTGTGAACTCTACAAATCCTGACCAGAACGCGTGGGCCAAGTTTGAACGGAGCCAGGTAACTGCAGAGGAGTTTGATACCCTGTTCCTCAAAGAGAGTACTGAGCTCGGTCATCCGGTGCCGGGAAGTGATGTGATCCAGCTTTTGTCTGGTGACATGCGCCCTCGGGTGATTGCTGCGCTAAAAGCGATTGCGGAAGATATGCCCTGTGTCTGTCTGACAAATAATGTGTCTGCGGGCAAAGGGCCGGGGATGAGCCGATCCGAAGAAGCACAAAAAGCCGTGCTGGAGGTGATGTCCTTATTTAGTCAGGTGATCGAATCCAGTAAAATTGGGATGCGCAAACCTGATCCAGAAATTTATAAATACACATGCGAGCAAATGGGTAAGAAGCCTGATCAGATCCTTTATCTAGATGATCTGGGGGTAAACCTAAAACCGGCTGCTGCGATGGGAATGAAAACCATCAAGGTTTTGAACGAGGATCAGCTTCTCAGTGATCTAGGGGCAGCGCTTGGGCGCAACTTTTCTTAAAATAAAGTGATAGCATAATGAATAGATTTCTTGAGCATACAGGAGCGAAATATCCAATCGTTCAAGCGCCGATGGGATGGATTGCTCGGTCACAATTGGCGTCTGCGGTATGTCAAGCTGGGGGGCTTGGTATCATCGAAACCTCATCCGGCGAGACAGAGAATTGCATCGCCGAGATCAACAAAATGAAAGAACTTACGGATCGGCCTTTTGGGATTAATCTGCCGCTCTTATTCCTTCGTGATGAAAATATGATCCGTTTTGTCGCTGAATCTGGTGTGAAATTTGTCACCACATCTGCAGGCAATCCAGGCAAGCTTATCGGTATTTTGAAAGAGCATGATATCGTTGTTTATCACGCAGTGCCAACGGTTAAGGCCGCTATTAAAGCGGTTGAAGCTGGTGTTGATGGGCTTATTGTCGAAGGTGGAGAAGGCGGTGGCTTTAAAAACCCTGAGGAAGTCTCTCTATTAGTTCTGTTGCAGGCAATTCGCGAGAAGGTAGACGTTCCAATGGTCGCTGCTGGCGGAATTGTGGATGGCCGGGGGATGGCGGCAGCCTTTGCTGCAGGTGCGGAGGCTGTTCAAATGGGCACGCGCTTTGTTTCTGCAAAAGAAAGCCCCGTTCACACGAATTTCAAAAATGCGATTATTGAGGCTGCGGATACGGGTACTTTAGTCTTGAACAAAAAGGCTACCCCGTGCATTCGGGCCCTTAAGACCGAGCGCACAGAGGAGATCCATGAAAATGGTTTGATGCCGAAGGATATGTTCGCCCGCATCAAAGATCTTTATTTTGGTGGTGATATGATGGCGAGTGCAGGACTTTCCGGTCAATCTGCAGCTCTTATTCATGAGCAAAAATCAGTTGCCGATATTATTGAGGAAACTGTTGGCGGCTTTCATAAGATATGTAATCGCATGGGGGGCGATGGGGCAGGACGGCTCTTTCTAATTGGCATATTATAAAAGGGGTGTTAGCGCCCCTTTTTAGATTTCAGATGCCGATATCGTTTTTCTTCCCAATCATCCGAATGGTGGCCTTTCCCGAAAACTCTCAAGGCGTCCATTGCGATGACAAAGGTCATCGGGAGCGCGGGCCAGAAGAACCAAAGATATCCTGAAGATGTGAAAATATTGATCAGGAATAGGAAGAAAATAACACTTCCCATTGAAAGGGCCCGGCGATAGAAGCCAGCTTCCCGCTTTACTTGTTTACGAATACGGGTTTCTTCTTCGCTTGAGATATCCAGATTTTCTGGCTGGGCGGTGGCTTCATGGTCCATGTCTTCGTTAGAAGAGTTTTTCGGTCCTCGCAGGATATCCAAAGCGTAAACATCCACCGCACCATCAATGTTTTTTACATTTTGGGCGCCAGTGTACTCAAAACCGATCGGCCGTTTGCTTTTGATATGCTCATAAACGGTACCCGAAATAGTAACCCCGCCAATCGGGGCAAGGCTCTCTAGGCGGGCCGCAATATTGACGCCATCGCCGAATATATCGTTTCCTTCGATGATGACATCGCCGAGATTAAGGCCGATCCGAAACACTGGGGCCTTGTGTGTCGTTTCGTTGGGGGCATTCTTCATGCGATTTTGAATGGCGACGGCACAGTCAACCGCTTTTACCACGCTGGAGAAGTCTGCAATGATGGCGTCACCGGCCATGTTAATGACACGACCGGAGAAATTATTTATTTCTTCTTCGAACAAGGCCCGCGCATTTTTGAGCGCTTTTAGGGTCCCCTCTTCGTCCTGCTCCATCAGGCGACTATAGCCACACATATCAGCGCAGAGGATGGTTGTGAGTTTTCTCTCTATGGTTTGCGTCAAGACCTACCCCTTGAGTCAATGATCAGAAACGCTCATAAATTTGTCTTCCAATCCCGTGGAAAACTCAAGCCCTTCCTGTGTGATGAGCATCTCAGAAGGCCAGTTTTCGCCAACGAAACCTTTTCTCATCAGCGCTTTCCACACGGAAGGATTTTGCAACCCGGTTGCATCTTTTGAAGAGACAACAAACTGTCCTACATGCATATGGTTCCCATGCGCGTGCGGTAAGCTCACAATAAGGCGGCTGCCTTCTATGGAGCCTGGTGCGGACATGCGATCATCTTTCGCCATAACCTGAAGCAGCACAAGGGTCTTGGACTGAAGTGCATTAAGTTTAACTTTTTTATCGGGCATCGTCTGAAAATCCAAAACAAAAGGGAGCCTGAAAAGGCCCCCTGAGCTTACTCGCTTTTTCTAGCTGAGAAAAGCGATTGGATGTTTAAAACCTCAATGGGTGACTGTATCACGGTCTTCGATCTGTCGGTGGTAATCTGCGATCACAGCTTTGACGTCGTCAACGGTGAGGCCATCTCGCTCTAGTACCGCAAGCAATACGGAATCTCTTAGCAGATCTTCGACAAGTGGTTCGCTTTGAACTTCGATTTCTGTATTCACGTCTGTGGCTCCTTGTCCAACATTTGACGCTATCCATTTAGGTGCCTTATGCGTCAGATTTGTGAATGTCAGATGTTTTTTTTATGTCTTTGTGATTTGGCTTACTATTTGAATCCAAATAGTTTTTATGAATAGAAATCATTCTTCATCTGGTTTGTCGAGTTTCTTTCGATCCAGTTTCGATTTGGCTTTGTCTGCGCTAGTTTGGTTGAGTTTTTTCTGTGTTTTGGTTTGCCCAAATTTCACGCGGTTTTCTTCTGCTTGCTTTTCGCGCGTTGCCCGTGATTTCTGTTTTCTGAATTTATTCAGATTAACGATATCGCCCATTTACTCCTCCATTGTTGGTGAAGCTACTCTTATTAAGTTGGTTGGACCCAATAAATTTCAAGATATTAGATATCCTGAGAGGCTCCTGTCACTTCACGTAAAACAAAAAGGCGAATGGCGCTGGAAAGATTTCCGGTCCGTTTCGCATCGATACGGGTAATCAACTGGTTAAGGCTGAGGTCGCGAGCTGCCGCGGCCTCAGCAAATAAGTCCCAGAATTCCCGTTCTATGGAAACACTGGTGCGGTGCCCTGAAATGTTGACAGAATGTTTGACGATTTCGTCTGACATTTCAGGGATGGTATTTATTTGCGTGCAAAGAAGTCGTTGCCCTTGTCATCCATGACGATGAAAGCAGGGAAGTCTTCGATTTCAATACGCCAGATTGCTTCCATGCCGAGCTCTTCAAACTCCTGCACTTCGACTTTCTTGATGTTGTTTTGGGCAAGGATTGCAGCTGGGCCACCGATGGAGCCAAGATAGAAGCCGCCATATTTTTTACAGGCATCAACTACTGCTTTACTCCGATTGCCTTTGGCGAGCATGATCATGCTGCCACCTTCGGCCATGAACTGGTCCACATATCCATCCATACGGCCAGCTGTTGTTGGACCAAATGAGCCGGACGCAAACCCTTCAGGCGTTTTCGCGGGGCCAGCATAGTAAATGATATGGTTTTTGAAGTAATCTGGCAAATCTTCACCAGCTTCTAATTTTTCACGCAACTTACGGTGCGCCAGGTCGCGGGCCACAATGATCGTTCCCGTCAGGCTGAGACGTGTGCGAATTGGATACTGGGTTAGCGTAGCCAGGATATCTTTCATCGGCTGATTCAGGTCGAGTTTGACCACGTTGTCATCCAGATGCTCTTCAGTGATCTCAGGCATATATTGCGCTGGATCTGTTTCCAGTTGTTCAAGGAAAACGCCATCTTTGGTGATTTTCCCTTTTACCTGTCGGTCTGCTGAGCAGGAAACGCCAATTCCAATTGGAACGCTGGCGCCATGGCGGGGCATACGGATCACACGCACATCATGACAAAAATATTTGCCGCCAAACTGAGCGCCAATACCAATGTTCTGTGTCAGTTTATGGATTTCTTCTTCCATTTCAACATCGCGGAACGCCCGGCCATGCTCGTTACCGGAGGTCGGCAGTTCGTCATAATATTTGGTGGAGGCCAGCTTAACTGTTTTCAAGGTGTCTTCGGCAGATGTACCGCCAATGACAATTGCTAAGTGGTAAGGAGGGCAAGCCGCAGTCCCGAGTTCAGCGATTTTCTCTTCTAGGAAAGGCATTAACCGTTCAGGTGTTAGAACACTTGGGACAGCCTGATGCAGGAAGGTTTTGTTTGCAGAGCCACCGCCTTTCGCTACGAACAGGAATTCGTATGCGCTGCTGTCGGTAGCGTAGATATCGATCTGGGCGGGGAGGTTTGAACCAGTGTTCTTTTCCTCAAACATGCTGATCGGGGCCAGTTGGGAATACCGTAGGTTTGTTTCGGTGTAAGTTTTGTAGACACCTTTAGAGAGGTATTTTTTATCCTCGCCGGATGTCCAAACATTTTGCCCTTTTTTGCCCATGATAATGGCTGTGCCGGTATCCTGACAGCTGGGAAGAACCATGCCGGCAGCAACATTGGCGTTTTTCAGCAGTTCCGTTGCTACAAATTTGTCATTTTCAGAGGCTTCATCATCGCCTAAAATTTTGACAAGCTGTTTCAAATGCTCAGGGCGTAGAAGATGAGCGACGTCCCGCATGGCCTCAGCGGATAGAAGCTCCAACGCTTCGGGCTCGATTTTAAGAATTTCGCGGCCGTCCACCTCAATCGTTGACACATATTTGTCGGTCAGCTTGCGATAAGGTGTTTTGTCTTTTCCAAGAGAGAAGAGTTCCTGATAGTGAAATTCTGGCATTCTTTTAGGTTCCTGTCCTGATGAATGGCTGGACGGTTAAAAGGCTGTAAGTATCGACCCTGAGGTCAACTGAAAGCCTATTTGTTGCGAAATGCGTCCAGGGCAATGACTTCGCCCTGTTTTGTTTCATCTGCTTCTTTTGTGTCTGCAGATGAGGACATTTCTTTTGTGTCCTCGGGTGCGTCTTCTTCCAGCACCGCGTCCACTTCCAAGTCCTCCGGGGAGACATTAAATTGCAGGCCAAACTGAACGGATGGATCTGCAAAGGCTGTAATGGCATCCAGTGGAATTACCAGGGTTTCACGTTGGTGGTTGAAGCTCAGACCAATACTGAATTTTTCGTCATCCACGGTCAGATCCCAATACTGATGCTGCAAGACGATTGTCATTTCGTCTTTGTATCTCTCCCGAAGATGATCAGGTATGGAAACGCCAGGATGGTGGGTTTTAAACGTGACATAGAAATGTTGCTGCCCGACAAGGCCATTTTCTGCTGCGTGTTGCAAACTTTTGCGCACTACATCCAGCAGGGCCTGTTCAACAAGAATATTATAGTTAAAATCGCCGTCAGTCACTTTTCTACTCTCCCGCCTGTTCATCGGTTTCAGGCTAATCCGGAGTGCCCCCGTTTAAGTGAGGAGGCTTCTGTTGCCAGGTGCCTCCCCGAACCCCGTGTAGCTATATTAAGCAGCTACGGCAAATGCTTCGTTATCGTTAGCATCTGTAAATTTGACCCCGGTAACGGTGGTGTCACGCCGAACGAAAATTACGTCTTTACTGCGCGCGTCGAACCTATTTCGCCCCCACAGATTAAAAAAATGGTGGAGGCGCCGGGTACCGCCCCCGGGTCCGCAACGTTTATTCCACGCAACGTTTATCGCCATAGTTGGTTACCCAACGTGCTTAATATAGACTTTCGTTACGGGATTTAAAAGGGGCTATTCTTAGGATTTTCCGACTTTTACACCCGATCAAGGATCTCAAAAGTGTGTGCGTACTGGTTTTTTTCGTCTGCAGGGTTCTCCTGCTCGAATGTTTTTGTCCAGTTTTGAGGTGCGAGATCGAAAAATTCAGTATCCCCTTCAACGTTTGTATGCACCCTTGTCAGGTAAAATCTGGTGATTTGAGGATAGAAAAGACGATAGATTTCGCCGCCGCCAACAATCATAATCTCATCTGCGCGGCGCAGATCACAATCTTCTGTGGCTAATGCAATCGCTTGATCCACATTATGGGCGATAATAGCACCTTCAACAGCGAAATTCGGATCCCGTGTCAGGATGATGCTCGTGCGTTTTGACAATAAGCCAGGCAGAGATTGAAACGTTTTCCGGCCCATGATCATCGGTTTGTTCAATGTGTTTTGCTTGAACCATTTTAGATCGTTGGGAATATGCCATGGCATATCATTTTCGGCGCCGATGATGTTGTTCTCAGATGCTGCCAAAATTGCGCTGATTTTCATAGGACCTCACACTGCAACTGGAGCTGCGATATGCGGCGCCGGATCGTAATCACTCAAAGTGAAGTCATCGAATTTGAACTCAAATAGATCCTTAACATCCGGATTAATAGCCATAGTTGGAAGGGTTCCTGGTGTCCGGGAAAGCTGCAGGTCAGCTTGCTCAACATGATTGGCATAGAGATGGGCATCCCCAAAACTGTGAACGAAATCGCCCAGTTCCAGATCGCATACCTGTGCAATCATCATCGTCATTAATGCATATGAGGAGATGTTGAAGGGGACACCAAGAAACACGTCCGCGCTTCGTTGATAGAGCTGGCAGGAGAGCTTGTTGTCAGCCACATAAAATTGGAACAGGCAGTGGCAAGGGGGAAGTGCCATATTGTCAACATCTGCAGGGTTCCATGCGGTGACAATGTGGCGGCGAGAATCTGGATTACTTTTGATCTGATTAATCAGGTTAGTGATCTGATCAATTTTTCCACCAGCCGGATTTGGCCATGACCGCCATTGGTATCCATAGACCGGGCCAAGATCACCATTTTCGTCCGCCCATTCATCCCAAATACGAACGCCATTTTCTTTCAGATATTTGATATTAGTATCGCCCGAAATGAACCAGAGTAGTTCATGGACAATAGACTTCAGGTGCAGTTTTTTTGTGGTCAGCATTGGGAAGCCATCTGCGAGGTTAAAACGCATCTGGTGACCAAAAATGCTGTAGGTTCCTGTTCCGGTCCGGTCAGGCTTATAGGTGCCTTCGGTGCGGATTTTACGAAGGAGGTCCAGATATTGTTGCATATTTCAAACTCTAGGATGTTAATTGCGGGACAAAAACAGAAAAAGCGGCCCCTCTTTTCTCTGCTTCCACCATACTTATTTCGGTTTGAAAATCAACGCTGGCAAAGAGGGCGGGGAAACCCGGCAATAAAACGTGATTAGCCGATTTAGTACCCAAAAAATACTACAGCTGATTCCCCGTAGCGCTCAGCAATTAGCAATTATCGGTAATAGAGCAGCGGAAATCTCTCGCTCTTTCAGGCCGTTAAATCCTGATTGCCAAACGATTATTTTTCCGAACAGTAAAAGATTTCTTGCGGCGATGCAGGAGAGCAAGTCTCAGAAATTTACGGCAATCGTGTTGATGGATTTACCCGAGAGTGACCCTGATTTTGAGATATTAGTCAGACGGATAAAAAACGGTCTGGTGAATAAGGGGATTTTACTTTTGACTTTGCCAAACCCTTTCTATTTTCAGCAGGTTCAAACCCGTCTTGAGCCGGATCAGAAATTAAATGCGAAGACATTAAGCGATCTTGTGAGAGAGCGGGATGAGTTCTCTCGGCGAGTGTCTAGCAAGTTGAAAGCGGCTGGATTGTTGACCGATTTTGTGTTCCCCAATATGGATGCTACTGCCAAGCAGTGGTTGAACTCAGAATATGCGGTAGCAGACGCGGAAGCGAAAGAGCATCTGACAGATCTGAAAGAGAATCTCGGAAGTGAGATTTATCTATACCGCCTTAGTGATTTTGAAGCGCCTCAGATCCGTATTCAGGCTAGCGTCCTTAAGCCAGTTGGCGGCGTTAATGATGTTCGGATCAATGAGCCATTACGAGCGTTAGCTACATTTCCGGGGGTCATTAGTCGCGCTAGCCGGTTGGAAAAACCAATCTCTACAAGTGGTAATCGGCTTAATAAGGTGTTTATATTTCACCGGCCTATCCTTACTCTGGATAAGGGGCTTCAAGTTATTCAAAAACTCCGGGAGGAGGGATATCTGATCATTACCGAGTTTGATGATCATCATAGCCCTTGGCCTCTAATTGAGCAGAATAAATTTCTGAATTTCGTGGGTTGCCACGCAGTGCAAACGACAACCGAACCACTTGCAGAATTGTTTGGAGGGTTCAATCCAGAGGTAGGGGTTTTCCCGAATCAATTAAATCAAATGCCTGGGCGAGATTTAAGAGAGCCTTCAAAAACTTCTAACATTTTCTTTGGGGCTTTAAACCGGGAAAAAGACTGGGCGCCAATTCTTCCGGCGATCAACAAGATGCTTCAAAAAGTATCTGGAGATTATCATTTCAATGTGGTTTTTGATCAGAAGTTCTTCGATGCATTAGAGACGGATAAGAAGAGTTTTTACCCCCAATGTGCGTACCCGGAATATCTAAACATCTTGAGCGAGGCCGATATTGCGCTTCTGCCTCTCGAAGATAACTTATTTAACCGGATGAAGTCTGACCTTAAACTGGTTGAAGTGGCTGGTAGTGGCGCGGTCCCGATCGCTAGTCCAGTGGTGTATAAAAAAAGTGATCCCGAGGGGGAGTTTGTTGAATTTGCCAGGGCTGGATCAGAGTTTGCTGAAAAATTACAAAAGCTGATCGAAGATGCTCTCTATCGCCATGAAAGGCAAATCGCAGCGCGAAATTACGTGCGCCAGAGTCGCTTGCTGCATCTTCACGTGCATAAGCGGTACCAGTGGTTGTTGGGGCTTCTGGAACGCAGAGCGGAATTAGACGACCTTTTGGCAGCGCGATTGACAGCCCTTTAGTCAGCTGATGATTTTTTCGTCGAGCATGTGTCGACCCTCTGCATCTTCGATCTCAATAACCCATAAATCTCGGTCATTTTTGAGCTGTTTCTGGATGTAGGTGTCGGCAATGTCTTCGGCAACCCAGTCAGGACCCGTCGCTTGATACCATTGCCGTGCTCCTGTTTCAAAATCGGTCATAGGGGATAAACACATGCAATTTCCATTTAACCGGTTAATTTTAATTAGCGGAATTCCAGCAGTTTCATCTCCGCGATGAACCACAAAAACAGGGATGTTCCAAAAGGCACATTTTCGGATATGGGCTTTAATCCAGATTTCTGCCTTTAACCTTGGTTCCAAATTAGTCTCCTGAAGCGATTTTCAAATGCGGATATTCCATTTGGATCTCGTCTGCAAGCCGTAAAAAAGCATTACGTTTTTTCAGTTTGCCTTCCTGCTCCCAAAAACGGGCAGCCTCATGAAGGCGTAATAAAACATCGTCTCCATATTTTTCCAGATAATACCCAGCTTGAGACGACAGGGAAAAATCGATGGGTGCTGTATTTGCGGAATGTTTCATTTTACAAACTCAGTTTTTTGACCTCTGCATGCCGGAAACAATCAACTTGGTGATCATTGACCATACCAACCGCTTGCATAAATGCGTACACAATGGTGGGGCCAACAAATTTAAAACCGCGCTTTTTCAGATCCTTTGATATCTCTTGGCTGAGTGCAGTTTGAGCCGGAACTTCTGATCTAACCTGCCAGTCATTTTGAAGCGGTTTTCCATCTACATACTTCCAAAGATAGTCGGCAAAACTGCCTTCATTTTCTTGGATTTCCAGATACTGGCGGGCGCTCAATATCGTGCCTTCGATCTTGGCACGGTTCCGAACAATTCGTGTGTCGGCCATTAGCTGCTCCACTTTCTGGGCGTCGTAGTGAGCTATGATTTCAGGCTGAAAACCATCAAATACCTCTCGAAAGGCGTCGCGTTTTCTTAAGATCGTAATCCAGGAAAGACCTGCTTGAAATCCATCAAGAATCAGCTTTTCAAATAATGCCCGGCTATCATACTCCGGCACACCCCAGTCTGTGTCGTGATATTCTTGATAAAATGGATCGTCACCACACCAGAAGCAGCGATGTTGTCCGTCTTCACACAAATGCGCGTATTCGCTCATAAGCACCCTCAAATGTTCTTGTTTCGTTTACGGTAAGTGAGGGTGCTTTGGATTACAACTTTTTATTCGTCTGCTTTTTCCGTCAGAACAACATATTCGGGTTTGAATAGACGGATACCTTCCGGGAGAAGCGGAATGTGATCTTTGTCTGCCTTCTCGTAGGCATCAAGGCGCGTCATAGCAAGGCCAAAAGGTCTTTGAAAGCTGGTAACTGTTGCGATTTCTTTATCATCCGCAGTAATCGAGGTGCCGACCTCCAGCTCGCCATCAAAAGTAAATTGAAATAGACGTTTTCTGATTTTCGCCCGGTATTTGGTGCGGGCGGTAAGTTCTTGTCCGATATAGCATCCTTTTGAGAAGCTAACGCCATTTAGTTCTTCAAAATTGGCTTCCAGTAGGAAGTTCTTCTCAACTTGGATATCTGCTGGGCCTTCAGGAACACCTAAGGAGAGGCGGTGTGCTGTGTAATCAGCCAACTCTGCTTTGGCGTATTCTTGGGCTAACTCTGCTTCAATTGTAATAGGTCCGTAGCCGCGCAGACCCAAAGCAGGTAGCCGAGGGTCCTCTGAAAACTGAGCGTCGGTAATTTTTGGCTCATTCGAGACACTTCCGAAAATGGCGAAAGCAGATTGACCGGCGCTGACATCTTCAATCGTAACATCTGAGCGCAGTTTATACATTGTCAGACGTTTTAAAAGATCACCCGCGCGGCTTTGGTCGGTATCGACCAACAACCAATCCCCCATATCGACTACGAAGAAATCGAAGAGAAACTTTCCTTGAGGGGTGAGGAGGGCTGTGTAAACCGATTTCCCCGGAGTAAGCGCCGAGAGGTCGTTACTTACCAGATTTTGAAGGAAATCCAGTGCTTCACTACCGCTAAGTTTCAAAAGGGTGCGATTGGTTAGTTTGGAAAATTTTGTTTCAGACATGGCCTGTACGATCAACAAGACTAAATTGGTCTGGTATCCTATCAGGCTTTTCAAAGCTTTCAAGGAGCACTTGGCAGGAAGCCGGATCAGCGTTAGAAAGGGCCATCACAAAAGGAGGCGTGACATGTCAGAAATGGATCTGTTGATTAAGAACGGGACAGTTGTTTCCCATCGCGGTATTGACCAGTTGGATATTGCAATCCGGGATGAAAAAATCGTCGCGATTGGAAATCTCAAAGATGTCTCGGCTAAAGAGGCCATTGACGCCACTGGATTGCACGTCCTTCCGGGGGTGATCGACAGTCAGGTCCATTTCCGGGAGCCGGGACTTGAGCATAAGGAAGATTTGGCAACCGGAACCGCTGCTGCTGCTCTTGGCGGTGTGACGGCGATCTTTGAGATGCCAAACACTAATCCTTTAACCCTGACCGCTAAAGATATGGCGGATAAGGTCCGTCGGGGGCGCGAAAAAGCGTGGACAGATTTTGCCTTCTTTATTGGTGCAGCCGCAGAAAACGTCGAAAACCTTCCGATGCTAGAGCGCCAAGAAGGTGTCTCTGGGGTAAAGCTGTTTATGGGATCCTCCACCGGAAGCTTGCTGGTTGATAATGATGAGGATATTCGCCGGGTTCTCTCAAGCGGTGTTCGCCGGGTCGCTATCCACGCAGAGGACGAGCCTCGCCTCTTGGAACGTCGTCATCTTGCTGTTGATACTGTTTTGAACCATCCTGTTTGGCGCGATGAGGTTGTTGCCTATCGCGCGACGGAGCGGGTTCTGAAGATTGCTCGGGAAACGGGGCGCCGGATTCATGTGCTTCATATTACGACCAAAGAAGAGATTGAACTGCTGGCAAAGTATAAGGATGTTGCGACAGTTGAAACAACACCGCAACATCTGACCTTGTCGTCACCAGATTGCTATGAACGTCTTGGATCCTATGCGCAGATGAACCCACCGATCCGTGGGGAGGAACATCGTCAAGGCTTGTGGCAAGGTGTTCGGGATGGTGTTGTTGATGTGATCGGGTCTGATCATGCGCCGCATACCAAAGAAGAAAAGGCTAACGCATATCCGGCGAGCCCTTCAGGTATGCCTGGGGTTCAGACACTTCTGCCATTGCTCCTTGATCATCATAACAAAGGCGAATTATCGCTTAGCCATTTGATGGATTTAACGTCTGCAGGCCCTGCTCGGATTTATGGGGTGGCTGGAAAGGGACGCATCGCGCTCGGCTATGATGGGGATCTGACTTTGGTTGACCTGAAGAGAAAACAGGAAATCACCGGTGATTGGCTAGCATCCAAATGCGGATGGTCCCCGTTCGAAGGAGACACCGTTACTGGATGGCCGGTTGGGACGATTATTCGTGGCCGCCAGGTTATGCGAGATGGTGAGCTTCTTGGAGCATCAGGTGGTGAGCCTGTTAAATTCCAAGAATGTCTCTAAACTAACTAAAAAGGGGCGGGGTTACCCCCGCCCTTTTGCAACAAAATATGGATTGTCATGTCCTGCTTTCCCGTAGGTGAGCGGGGTCCCGTCCAGTTTTTCGACAATACCGCCAGCCGCCTCGAGAATTGCTTGGCCTGCCCCAATATCCCATTCCATAGTGCGGCCGAGACGCGGGTAGAGGTCGGCTTTCCCTTCTGCCACTAAGCATAGTTTGAGTGAAGAACCTGCGGAGACAAGATCGGCAACCTTAAACTGCGCGATATAGTCGTCGGTCTCAGGTGTTCGGTGGGAACGACTTGCAACGACTGTCAGGCCCTCTTCAGGTGCTATGCGGGTTGAGATTTCTCGTGCGCCCTGATCATCATCGATAAAGGCCTTTCCTGGCCCCTCAGCCCAATAGGTGGCGCCTTTGGCAGGAACGTGGATAACGCCCATGGTTGGTTTGCCATTTTCAACAAGGGCAATGTTGACAGTAAATTCCCCGCGTTTGTGTATGAATTCTTTTGTCCCATCCAGCGGATCGACCAGCCAGAAAATACCACCTGATAAATCTGGAACGCGTCCTGCTGCGACGCTCTCTTCTGCCAACACTGGAATGTCTGGCGTGATTTCTTCCAAGCCTTTTAAGATAATTTGTTCTGCGGCCACGTCTGCCTCAGTCACAGGAGATTCATCTGACTTAGTATCAACATCAAAATCCCGGTTATAAATCTCCAGGATTTTGTCTCCGGCTTCGCGAGAGATTTTAACAATGGCTTTGGCAATTTGTTCGCGGTTCATGGAATTCTCTTCTCATCCAGCAATGTTTGGCGAAGCATACGGATTATAGATTTTGTGTCACCCGTAAAGTCAGGATAGAGTGCGTTTCATGAATTTTTTGTAGCTGATGGGACCAGTTAATTATCGCTGGTATGGGTAGAGAAGATGGCTGTGACGAGATTTGCGTGTGTCGTTCTGGCGGGTGGGCTGTCCCGGCGAATGGGCGGCATCAAGAAATATGATCAAATACTCGCAGGAAAGCCGCTTCTTCAGCATGTTTTGGATCGGTTGCGTCCCCAGACCAGCAGCCTTGTGGTAAACGCGGCAATCCCTATTGATTACCGAGATATCAACGTAATCCCGGATGTGATAGAGGGGCAGCTCGGGCCTTTGGCCGGGGTTCACGCAGGGTTGCAATTTTACGCGCCTTCCAGAGGGGAAGCCACGCATCTATTGGTGTGCCCTTGTGACGTTCCTTTTTTGCCAGCAGATTTAATGCAAAAGTTGAGTGCTGGATTAACCGGGACGGATAATGAAATTGTTATGGCTTCTTCGGACGGTCGTCTTCATCCGGTGATTTCTCTCTGGCCATTTTCACTGCTGGATGAATTGGGCGCGGCACTTAAAAACGGCGAGAACCAAAGCGTTATAGGGTTCGCGGAGCAATATAAAATAGTTAAAGTCTCTTGGGAGAGTAAGGAAGATCCTTTTTTTAACATCAATACCCCTGAAGATCTTGCCCTTGCCGAAACAAGGGCCGAAGGGGTCTGTTAGCGGTAACCGGTTTCAAACTCTTCTGATGAATAGCCAAGCTCGGCCAGACCTTCTTCCAGGTAATCCCCTAAACGTTCCATGCTGAGGAGATAATCAGAAATCCGATCTGCATTGAGCTCTTCCGCTTGCTCAATCGCATCATCCCATTCTTCTTTGGAAAATGTACCGCGGCCAAGCCATGCCAGTGCGACTAAATTCTGACGCTCTTCCACGTTAAACTTGTCGATAACACGTTTCAGTTCCAGATGTGCATCCCCTTTTGGTGGGGCAAATTCCATCTCTTCATCAATATCGGGAACTTCAGTGAAATCGTCGCCACCTTCTTCCTGTACTGCACCCAGTGCCAGAGAGCCGATAATGACATCAGAGACTTTTTCGACAGCAATTTGAAGCATCGCTTTGTACCTCTTATTTACGCTACAACTTTGATCTAAAATTGACACTAGCGGAAGGCTTTAAGCTTTGATTTCGATCCAAAAGTGAAAAAATAGGTTAAAAACAGCGTTATTATATACCTAAAAGCGATTTTCTTCGTCTTTCTACAAGCTCAGTCAGGAAGTGACTCACGGCTTTGATTCTTGCCAGATCGTGAATGTCTTCAGGAGTGTTTAGCCAAAAATTCCGATGAACCTCAATTTCATCCGGTAGCACACAAACCAGGTCATCAAACTCATCTGCCATAAAACAATGCATGATACTGAGACCTGCACCTGCGAGAGTGGCTTGGAATTGGAACACAATGCTGGAGCTTTTTAAGGTCACATTAGGGTTGGTAACAAACTCTCCCAAATAGAGCATTTGCGGGTCGGGAACCAACTCGTCGATATATGAAATGAAATTGTGTTCTTTTAAATCCTCCATTGAGGTGATGGGCGGGTGGTTTTCCAGATAGCTTTTACTGGCATACAGCCGAAGAGTGTAGTCCGTCAGCTTTTTGGAAATCAAACGTCCCGAACGAGGCCGTGCAAGAGTGATGGAAAGGTCGGCCTCTCGTTTTGAAAGGCTGACAAAGCGGTCATTGGCCACAAATTCCAATTCAATGCCGGGGTGCAGACTTTGAAACAGGGGCATGTCGCGGGATAAGAATTGGCTACCAAATCCTTCTGGGACACCAAGACGAACCACACCGGTTAAATTTCGGTTTTCTCCTCCCACATGGTCTTGAATAGTGGCTGATGCCCCCTCCATGGCCTCGGCTTGTGGAAGTAGGCGTTCACCAGCTTGCGTTAGAACATATCCACGGGTGGTGCTTTCGAAAAGTTTCGCATCCAATTCTTTCTCTAGGGCTGCGATGCGGCGACTGACCGTGGTATGATCCACTTTCAGGGATTTCGCGACTTCTGTCAGGCGTCCTTTTCTGCTAAGTTCCAGAAAAAAACGGATGTCATTCCAATCAAACATCTACCCAGTCCCCGTGTGTATTTTCGCACAGATAATGTGCAATCTTATCTAGTTACTTTGCATTTATACCCATGTAAAGTACGGTCCATCGAATTTTATTCAGGGAGCGAAACCTATGGCTACGCAAATCAATCACTTTATCGGCGGCAAACTCGTCGAAGGTAAATCCGGGCGCTTTAGCCCTGTTTTCAACCCAAGTACAGGTGAGCAGTCTGGTAACTGTTCATTGGCAACCGAAGCCGAAGTTGGTGAGGCAGTTGCCAACGCACAGGAAGCGTTCCCAGGCTGGGCAGGTACATCTCCGATTACCCGTGCTCGTGTGATGTTCAAATTTAAAGAACTGGTAGAAGCCAATATCGACGATCTGGCGGCTCTTCTGTCCAGTGAACATGGTAAAGTTCACTCTGATGCCAAAGGTTCCATCATTCGTGGACTGGAAGTTGTTGAATTTGCCTGTGGTATCCCACACCTGCTGAAAGGTGAGTTTTCTGATAACGTCTCTTCCGGTATCGACATGTACTCCATGCGCAAGCCTCTTGGTGTTGTCGCGGGTATTACACCGTTTAACTTCCCTGCTATGGTGCCGATGTGGATGTTCGCCGTTGCAATTGCCTGCGGTAACACATTTATCCTGAAGCCATCTGAAAAAGATCCATCCTTGCCAATGCGCCTGGCTGAGCTGATGCTGGAAGCAGGTGCACCTGCTGGTGTGTTGAATGTGATCAACGGTGACAAAGTTGCCGTGGACACGCTGCTTGATGATGAGCGGGTGAAAGCGATCAGTTTCGTTGGCTCAACACCAATCGCGAAATATGTTTACTCCCGTGCAGCAGCTGCTGGTAAACGTGTCCAGGCTATGGGCGGCGCGAAGAACCACATGCTGATTATGCCAGATGCGGATATGGACAAAGCTGCTGACGCGTTGATCGGTGCAGGTTATGGCTCCGCTGGTGAGCGTTGTATGGCAATCTCGGTTGCTGTGGCCGTTGGCGATGCTGGGGACCAGTTGGTCGAGCGTCTGGCACCGCGTGTGCGCAACCTGAAAGTTGGTCCAAGTGCAGCCGATGGAGATATGGGCCCATTGGTCACAGCAGAACACCTAGCTAAAGTTAAAGGTTATGTCGATCTTGGTGTTGAAGAAGGCGCTGATCTGGTTGTCGATGGACGTGATCTTACTCTGCAGGGTTATGAGAATGGTTACTACATGGGTGGTTGTCTGTTTGATAACGTGAAAACAGATATGCGGATCTACAAAGAAGAGATCTTTGGTCCAGTTCTTTCCGTTGTTCGGGCAGATGATTTCAATCAGGCTATTGAAATGGTTGATAAGCATGAGTTCGGTAACGGGACTTCTATCTTCACTCAGAACGGTGACGTGGCACGTGCCTTCTCTAACAATGTTGAAGTTGGCATGGTCGGTGTGAACGTTCCTATTCCTGTGCCTCTTGCATTCCACAGCTTTGGCGGTTGGAAAGCATCTGCATTTGGTGATCACAACCAGCATGGTCCAGAAGGCGTTCGCTTCTACACGAAAGTGAAAACAGTGACATCTCGCTGGCCGAACTCAATTAAAGCCGGTGCTGAGTTTGTAATGCCAACTCACAAGTAAGAAGTGACATGAAGTGTCCCGCACCGCGGGGCACTTTTTTCTTGAGGAGGAATAAAAATGGCCAAAATTGGTTTTATCGGTGTGGGGAATATGGGCGGCCCTATGGCCCTCAATCTTCTAAAAGCAGGACACAACGTTAAGGTTTTTGACCTGTCTGAAGAAGTTGTCAAAATTTGTGTAGATGCTGGTGCAGAAGCCGCTCCTAGTTCGTCTGACGCTGCCAAAGATGTCAATATTGTCGTCAGTATGCTGCCAAAAGGTGACCATGTTCGCGGGGTTTATCTGGGAGAGGAGGGTGCTATCGCCGCTGCGGCTG
>JAEPMY010000084.1 GCA_017643685.1 Sneathiella sp. | reverse complement strand
GGGTGCGCAGGATAAAAAACGCGCGAAAATCTTCGCAAAGCATATTCGCGAGTTGACGGTGGCCGCAAAAACGGGCCTGCCAGATCCTGACATGAACCCGCGCCTTCGTACCGCGATTACCGCTGCACGTGCTGACAACATGCCGAAAGACAATATTGATCGTGCTATTAAGCGGGCGTCTGAAGGAGCTGACGGTGATAACTACGAAGAAATGCGTTATGAGGGTTACGGCCCAGGCGGCGTCGCCGTTATCGTTGAGACCTTGACAGACAATCGTAACCGAACCGCTGCTGAAGTGCGTGCTGCATTTTCAAAATCCGGTGGCTCTCTTGGTGAAACGGGCGCTGTGTCGTTCATGTTTGATCAGGTTGGGCAAGTTACATACGAAGCCGGAGATATTGACGCTGACGAGATTTTCGAAGTTGCACTGGAAGCCGGCGCTGAAAATGTTGAAAGCTCTGATGATGTACATGAAATTGTGTGTGCCCGGGAAGACTTCAATGAAGTGCAGAGCGCTCTGGAGGGCAAGTTTGGCACACCTCAGGAAGCCGGTATTATCTGGAAGCCTAACAACTCTACACCGTTGGAAACTGAAGACAAAGCAAACTCTATTATGAAACTCATCGACGTTCTTGAGGACAATGATGATGTTCAGAACGTGTTTGCGAATTTTGATATTCCAGATGAAATTATGGAAAAACTCGGCGAGTAATTGCCGCGCAAGGGGGGACCATGCGCCTGTTAGGTTTGGACCCGGGTTTGCAACATACCGGGTGGGGCATTATTGAAGCGGAGGGAAATTCCCTCCGTCATTTGGCGAATGGTTCCATTTCCTCCGATAGCACCCTCGATTTGGCACAGCGATTGGTGCAGCTCTACGAAGGGATTGAAAAAGTGATCAACGACTGGCAGCCCGATGAGGCCGCGGTTGAAGAGACTTTTGTGAATAAAAATCCGGTATCTACCTTGAAATTGGGGCAGGCGCGCGGGATCTCGTTGCTGGTTCCGGCTCTTCACAATGTGCCTGTTACCGAATATGCGCCAAACAAGATCAAGAAATCTGTTGTTGGGGCGGGTCATGCGGGCAAAGATCAAATTCATGTCATGGTGAAAATGTTGCTGCCTGGCTGTAAAATACAGAATGAACATTCTGCCGACGCGCTTGCGGTTGCCATATGTCATGCACATTATGCAGGCACCAATCGTAGCCTTAGAAAAGCGACGCAGATGGCGGGGAGTAAGTCATGATTGCGAAGTTAATAGGATCTGTCGATAGCTATGGTGAAGACTGGGTCATTGTAAATGTTGGTGGTGTCGGGTATCTGGTTTTTTGCTCTGCCCGGACATTGCGGAACTTACCAACAGAAGGCGGCGATATCGCATTGATGATCGAGACCCATGTGCGGGAAGATCACATTCACCTTTATGGTTTTCAAACTCAAACTGAGAAAAGCTGGTTTAACCTTCTGCAGACTGTGCAAGGGGTGGGGGCTAAAGTTGCGCTAGCCGTTCTGGCTACTTTCGGCGGTGATGAGCTAACCCAAATTGTTGCCGCGGGAGATAAAACCGCCCTGACGCGGGTGAGCGGTATTGGCCCCAAGGTTGCGGGACGGATTGTGAGCGAGCTGAAAGATAAAGTTGCCAAAATGGATTTGGGCAGTGCAGCCTTTCAAAAAGTGGAAAGCGCGGGCGAAGCCAAATCTGAGGATCCAAAGTCAGACGGAGGTGCCCATGTGGCAGCGGGGGATGCTGTTTCAGCGCTTGTCAATCTTGGGTATAACCGTGCAGATGCCTTTGGTGCAGTCGCAACAGCAGGTAGAAAACTAGGACCGGATGCGACGGTTGAACAGTTGATCACTGCAGGGCTCAAGGAGCTTGCAGCATGAGTGATGATCGTCTGGTCGGTGCCGAAAAAAGCGAATTAGATGACAGTGAGCGTCACCTGCGCCCGCAGATTCTTGATGATTTTATTGGCCAGAAGCAAGTTCGTGAGAATTTGAGCATCTTCATTCAAGCTGCGAAAGCTCGTGGTGAGGCGCTGGACCATGTCATGTTTTTTGGCCCTCCGGGGCTTGGAAAAACGACGCTTAGCCAAATTGTCGCTAGGGAGCTTGGTGTGAATTTTCGCGCAACTGCTGGGCCGGTTATTTCAAAAGCGGGTGATCTTGCGGCGCTTCTTACAAATCTGGAAGAGAATGACGTTCTCTTTATCGATGAAATCCATCGTTTATCACCGGCCGTTGAAGAAATCCTGTACCCGGCAATGGAAGATTTTCATCTTGATCTTATTATTGGGGAGGGGCCTGCTGCTCGCTCCGTCCGGATTGATCTGCCGCCTTTTACTTTGGTTGGTGCGACAACGCGATCCGGTTTGATTACTACCCCCTTGAGGGAACGTTTTGGTATTCCGCTTCGGATGAATTTCTACGAACCGGACGAGCTTCAGCTCATCGTCTCTCGGGGCGCGCGGGTCTTGGGTTTCCAGTTAAGTGAAGATGGCGCAGAAGAAATAGCAAAGCGTAGTCGGGGGACGCCACGTGTCGCGGGACGGCTATTGCGCCGCGTTCGGGATTTTGCGGCTGTTGCGGGCAATGATATTGTCACGGCAGAAGTTGCGGACCAAGCGCTTGGCCGTTTGGAAGTGGATAAGCGCGGACTTGATGCTATGGACCGCCGATATCTTCGCCGGATCGCGGAGGATTTTGGTGGTGGCCCTGTTGGGGTTGAGACACTGTCTGCGGCATTGTCTGAGCCGCGAGATGCGATTGAAGATATTATTGAGCCCTATCTGATCCAGCAGGGATTGCTGCAACGAACTCCTCGTGGCCGGCTGCTGACCCAAGCGGCGTTTGAACATTTGGGCCTTACTTTTCCGGCAAACGTTGAAAAAATGGCCGCGCAACTAAACCTGATCGAGGGTGAGGGACGCGATGAGTAAAGCTGCCGCGACAGGCAAAATGATGAGTTTGGAAAATGGCGGGCATGAGCATCATTTTACTCTCCCTGTTTATTGGGAAGATACAGATGCTGGTGGCATAGTTTATTATGCCAATTATCTAAAATTTACGGAGCGTGCGCGAACTGATTTATTGCGCCTTCTTGATATTCATCAGCAATCATTGATGGAGGAAGAAGGGCTTAATTTTGTTGTTCGCGATTGCCGTATTGAATATTTGAAATCCGCTCGTCTCGATGATTTGTTGACCGTTAGAACACGTCTTGGCGATCTAAAAGGTGCCACATTACGCATGTATCAGGATGTGTATTGTGCGGATGAATTACTGATTACAAGCGAGGTGCGGGTAGCTTGCCTGCAAAAATCGGGAAGACCTGCCCGTTTTTCGCCTCAAATCAAAGATAAATTTGCGTCAATGATCAATCTGTCGGGAGCCGGATAGGGTAATGGAAAACGAAACAGCGACTGTAGTTCAGGAACTTGGAAATCTGGGTAGTGAACTTTCCATGTTTGAATTGTTCCTTCGCGCGGACATTGTTGTGCAGATTGTAATGATCATGCTGATTTTGGCCTCTTTTTGGTGTTGGGCAATTATCATCGACAAGATCCTTCGTTTTCGTAAAGTGACTGCCGATTCTGAGGCTTTTGAGCAGGATTTCTGGTCCGGCGGCAACCTGGAAGATCTGTACCGCCGTGTAGGCTCTAACCCGGATAATCCGATGGCGATGCTGTTCTCGACCGCCATGCGTGAATGGCTGCGGTCAGCTGAAAAGGGGATCGATGCCCATGTTCACACGGGTCTGCAAGCTCGGATCCATCAAGTGATGCGGGTTGCCATTGATCGTGAAGTTGAACGCCTTGAAAAGTATATGGGCTTTTTGGCGACAGTAGGTTCAACGGCCACCTTTATTGGTCTTTTCGGTACTGTTTGGGGGATTATGAATAGCTTCCAGGCCATTGCAGCTACAAAAGACACCTCTCTTGCCGTCGTGGCCCCCGGTATTGCCGAAGCTTTGTTTGCGACAGCGCTTGGTCTGGTCGCTGCGATCCCTGCAGTTGTTGCCTACAATAAGTTTTCCAATGATTTACAGCGTATCATCACCCGCCTTGAAGGTTTTGCTGGTGAGTTCTCTGCCATCCTCTCCCGTCAGTTGGAGCAAAACTAATGGCGATGGGAGGCGATCAATTCGACGCGTTTACGGGGCAGGGCCGCAAACGCCGGCACCGGGCGATGTCAGAAATCAACGTGACGCCATTTGTGGACGTTATGCTGGTTTTGCTCATCGTCTTTATGGTGACTGCGCCGCTTCTAACCGTGGGCGTGCCGCTTGATTTACCTGAGACAAAATCTTCGACTGTTCAAGGAAATGATGAGCCCCTGGTAATCAGTGTCGACAGAGAAGGGCGTGTCTTTCTTGAAGATTTGGAAATCGGTGTTGAAAACCTCGTTGAGAAATTACACGCCGTAACCGGTGAGAAGTCAGATCAGAGAATTTTTGTACGTGGTGACCGCGATGTGAATTATGGCCGCGTTTTGCAGGTTATGGGAGAAATCCATGATGCAGGCTATTCGCGGGTTGCCATGATTTCTGCCGGGCAACCTAATATCGAAACAGAGGCAGCAAAAAGCCAGGACAAGTAATTAAGGCATGAAGGTTTCCGCGCTAATATCTGCTGCGATCCATCTGATCATTATGATTTTGATGTATACGGGATTGCCACTCTTCCGTGATCCGGAAGTGCTGGAACAGCCGCGCGTCATTCAGGTAGATATCGTTGAGATTGCGGATATTACTAATCTGCCCAAAGCAAAGCCTGTTCCCGAAGAAAAGCCAAAGGAAAAAGAACCGGAGCCCGAGAAGCCAAAACCAGCTCCTAAGCCAAAGCTAGAACCTAAGGTCGAGCCGCCGAAGCCTGATCCGAAGCCCGAGCCATCACCAGAGCCTGAACCGGAGCCAATTCCAGAACCAGAGCCTGAGACGACGCCTGAGCCCAGCCCCGAACCAAAACCAGAAGTGGCCAAGGTAGAGGATGTGCCTGTTCCAAAGCCGCGCCCGAAGCCACGACCCAAAGTTGCTGACGTAAAACCGGAGCCGAAGCCCAAGAAAGAGCCGGAAAAGAAACCTGAGAAAAAATTCGACTTGAGCCAGATTTCCGCTCTTCTGGATAAAAAGAAGCGCGAGCAAACGTCACGTAAAGCAGACGAAACTGACACAAAAAAGTCGCAATCTGCTGAAAAAGTGACAAGCAGTTCGAGCGCGGGTGCTGATGCCTCATTACCAATGAGTATTAGCGAACGTGACGCGTTTCGTCAGCAAGTAGAGAGATGCTGGAACCCGCCAACAGGTAGCGTAAATGCTGAAGAGTTGATCGCGACGGTCCGTATTTCTCTAAATCGGGACGGAACTGTAAAGGGGCAGCCAGAGATTGTTAGAAGCGGTGCATTCCGAAGTCGGTTTGAAAAGATTGCGGCGGAAAGCGCTGTTCGGGCTGTGCTACAATGCCAGCCCTATAAACTGCCTGCAGAAAAATACGAACGCTGGCGCGATACTGTTTTGAAGTTTGATCCGAGGGAGATGTTTGGGCAATGATGGCTGTTGGAAAGAGAATGGCAACGGGGATTAAGCAGGTTGTTTTCCTGATGGTCGCCCTATTCCTCATCACAGGGGCGGCACGTGCAGAACTGGTGATTGATATTACTCAAGGTAATATTAAGCCGTTGCCAGTTGCAATTTCCGATTTTGCCGGTAAATCAGAGGCGACAGCAATTGTTGGCCAAAAAATTGCGGATGTAGTTCGGGCGGATCTGGAACGTTCAGGCCTATTTAAAATAATTGATAAACGTGCATTTCTCCAGCAGATTTCTGATATTCAAACTATTCCGGTTTTCTCAAACTGGCGCAAAATTAACGCCCAGGCCCTGACAAACGGTATTGTAACGGCATTGCCTGATGGGCGGATCGAAATTCAATTCCGTTTATGGGATGTGTTCTCCGAGCAGTATTTGACGGGCCATAAACTCTCAACGCAGCCGACGAACTGGCGGCGTCTTGGGCATAAAGTAGCCGATTATATTTATGAACGTCTGACCGGTGAGAGCGGATATTTTGACACGCGCGTTGTGTATGTGTCGGAAAGTGGTCCGGCCAGTCGCCGAGTTAAGCGTCTTGCGATTATGGACCAGGATGGAGCGCGCCATCAGTTTCTGACAGATGGCAGTAACCTTGTACTGACACCGCGTTTCTCCCCAAGTCAGCAAGTGATCACATATCTGTCTTACTTCAATAATCGCCCGCGCGTTTATCTTCTTGATATTGATACGGGGCAGCAGGAAGTCTTAGGTGAGTTTCCGGGAATGACTTTTGCTCCACGCTTTTCTCCTTCGGGGAATCAGGTTGTGATGAGCATGTCAGAGAATGGTAATTCTGATATTTATATCATGGATCTTCGTACTCGGGCGGTGAAGCGACTGACGTCTCATCCCGGGATTGATACGGGGCCTTCCTTCTCGCCGGATGGTAAGCAGATTACATTTGAATCGGATCGTGGCGGTCGTCAGCAACTCTATGTCATGAATGTGGATGGCAGTAATCAAAAACGTATTAGTTTCGGTCGTGGTAATTATGGCACGCCTGTCTGGTCCCCTCGCGGAGATTTGATTGCTTTTACCAAGCTAACAGGCGGTAAATTCTCCATTGGCGTGATGAGAACTGATGGATCTCAGGAACGAATCTTGACAGAAGGCTTCCATAATGAGGGACCGTCTTGGGCACCAAATGGTCGTGTTCTTGTGTTTTTCCGGCAAATTCCCGGCAAAAATCAACAGGATCAAGATAAAGTTCGCTTGTGGTCTATTGATCTGACAGGTTATAACGAAAGAGAGATCATTACACCTAGGGATGGTTCCGATCCAGCATGGTCGCCCTTGATTCCCGACGGTAGATAAGTATAGTTAAACGCGTAAGTTTTTTAGGGGGTCTATATTTCAGTGTCAGGCATCGTCGTTTTATAAGCGAACGAAGTTTTACTTGAGATACCCATACATAGAAATCTCCAGAGGATGGGAGTTAAGTAAATGCGGCTCAATCTTGGCCTTAAATTTTTGAGTATGATTGCTGCACTGACATTGGTCGCAGCCTGTGAAACGGCACCGCAGGATTCCGGTGACAGCTCTGGTGGAGGTGCTTCCTCTCAGGCAAGCGCTTCTGGTTCCGGTAGCACTGGTGCAACAAGTGGTTCCACAACAAACGTTCAGCCAGGCAGCCAGGAAGATCTGGTGCTAAATGTTGGCGATCGTGTTTTCTTTGGTTTTGATCAGTATAACCTGTCTGCCGAAGCACGTGAAACTGCACAGCGTCAGGCAGCATGGCTGAAAGCTAATCCAACTGTAACTGTTGCGATCGAAGGCCACGCCGATGAGCGCGGTACTCGTGAGTACAACCTTGCGCTGGGTGAACGTCGTGCAACAGCAGTTAAAAACTACCTCGTAACTCTGGGTGTTTCTGCAGCTCGCGTTTCTACCATCTCTTACGGTAAAGAACGTCCAGTAGCTGAAGGCCACAATGAGCAAGCTTGGTCACAGAACCGTCGCGGTGTGATGGTTGTCAACTAAGTGACATGAACTCATAAGAAGCCCGTTACCTTGCCGAATTCGGTGTCTGGTAACGGGCTTTTTTTGTATTTGGGGTGCCTCGCTTTGGTCATAAAGCGATCCTAAATTAAGCTTCTGACAGGTTTATGTGTTTGAGGCTGTCATTTGTGGTCGGTACAAGAAGAAATCGAATAAGGGTTTCCAGATGAAAGTTGCAGCAAAGTCATTCATCAAATTTACAGCAGTTACCTGCTTTCTGATCGGTGCATCTGTCGCTAACGTTCAGGCGCAGTCTAGTGATGTTCAAACATTGCTGGATCGACTTAACCGCTTGGAAGCTGATCTGACAAATGTACAACGCAAAGTTTTTCAGGGACAAAACGTACCCGCACCGCAAACTCTCTCTGCACCTGGTGCCCAAATCTCAGAAGGTAGTGGGGCCGCAGTTGTTCTCTCTTCTCGTTTGGATACGCTTGAGCAAGAACAAAGACGCCTAACCGGTAACTATGAAGAACTGAACTTCCGGATTGATCAGATCAAAACCCGTTTGGATAAGCTGATCCTTGATATTGACTATCGCCTTACAGAGATTGAAACACGGCTGAATGGAGGCGCGCAGCCTCTTGCTCAGAATAGTCAGGGAGTTAGTCAATCAACTGCCGCAGAAAACGGGGCAAGTGATACAGCGCTCGCCGCGCCGCAGTCACAACCCAACGAGACATTGCCTCAGGGTAGCCAAGTTCTTGGAACATTGCGGGTTGATCAAAATGGAAACCCCATTGCAGCACCTGCGACAGCTGCCACGCCAAATGCGGTGGCTGCTCCGACGGAAAGCACAAATCCGGCAGATCAATATAATAATGCAATTTCCATGATCCGCCGGGATGATTACGCCGGAGCGGAAGTTGCTTTTGCGTCTTTTATCGAACAAAACCCGCAGCATGCACTGGCAGGAAACGCTCAGTATTGGTTGGGTGAGACTTTCTATGTTCGGGAAGATTACCCAAATGCAGCGTCAGCTTTTCTCAAAGGATATCAAGATTATCCAAATAGCGGAAAGGCAGCAGACAATCTTTTAAAGCTCGCAATGACACTGGGACGGATGGATCAAAAAGTTGAGGCATGTGCCACTTTTGGTCAGTTGGACAAACAATTTAGCAATTTGCCAGCGCGTTTGAAACGGATCTCGGAACGCGAGAAATCTCAACTTGCTTGCCAATAAAGAACGAAAGGGTTGTGGCCTCATCTCTCTACGAAAAATTTTGTAAACTGATGGAGGGCTCCTCGTCTTATTTGACAGATGGGAGCCCTTTAGTTGTTGCCGTGTCCGGTGGATCTGACAGCATGGCACTGTGCTTTCTGTTAAAGCAGTGGTGCCAAGAACGAGGATATGAGCTGCACGCGGTAACGGTTGATCATGGCCTTCGTGCAGAGGCTGCAGAAGAGGCTATCCTCGTTGGCGAATGGTGCGCAAGCGCGGGTATTTTCCACACTATTCTGACAGGCGATCGTGACAAGCCACAGACTGGTATTCAAGCCTACGCCCGGGATCTTAGATACGATCTTTTGTTAAAGGCTTGTGAGAGTTTAGGTTCCAGAAATCTGTTCCTTGGGCATCAGCAGGAAGATCAGATCGAAACCTTTTTGATGCGTTATTCACGGGGGAGTGGGCTGCCAGGACTTACAGCCATGCAACAGGTCTCCATGCGTGGGGATACAAATTTACATCGTCCAATGCTCTCGTTGGCGCGACAGGAATTAAGAGAGTATCTTCTTATAAACGCTCAAGATTGGATTGAAGACCCAAGTAATGAGGATGAGAGGTATACTCGAACAGCGCTCTCGCCGATCCGCCAGAAAATTAGCCGATTACCTGGTGCTAGTGCTGCCAGTTTGTGTTTGTCGCTTGAGCGTATGGCGCGTGCAAATACAGCACTAGAAGAAATAACTAAAACTGTTTCCGATGACATCGTTCATGTATCACCACTTGGATTTGTCACCGTTGAAGAAGATAAATTCCGCGGGCAGCCACAGGAAATACAAATTCGCCTGCTGGATCATATGATCAGGACGGTTAGGGGCAGGGCCGCCATTTCGGTCCGGCTTTCCGAATTAGAAAGATTGGAATCTGAGCTCCCTGCAACAAGAACTTTAGGCGGCTGCAAAGTGTTTGTAAGGCAGGGTAACATCTATGTCATTCGAGAATTTGGCCGAGATAAGGGGCCGGAATTACCGGTCGGCGTCGGAGAAGAAGGCCTGTGGGATGACCGGTTTTTAGTTTTTTATCAGGATAAGACAGCACTCGAGTATTGTAATGTGAGGGTTTGCCCCATCGGTCATGAGGGGTGGCAGCAGATCGGAAAAGAGATTCCCGAAGACTTGAAAAATTTACCCGCGGTGATCAGAAATCAGCTTCCTGTCGTAAAGTCTAATGAAGAAATTGTTGCAGCTCCCCTGATTTTCCCCGAAAAACAAGGGACAGGCATTGCCAGCGACCGCTATCGAATGGTATTCCATTCTAAAATTGTTCTAAATTGAGATAAGTGCTTAGGTTCCCCTTGGAACTTTGACGCATTGACTTATATTTAACATGTTTCCCTGTAGCACAGGGTTGGGTTTATCGGACTGGCAGTTATCCCAGTCCACTGATGGGAAGATCTTTCGTGAATCTTTTTGGCAAAAATGTATTACTGTGGGTGTTGATAGGCGTTCTTGCCGTCATCCTGTTTAGTGTTTTCAACGACTCATCTCCGCGAACCGCGGGTACCAAGCTTCCATATTCCGCCTTCATGACTAAAGTGGAGCAGCAGGAAATCAAGGAAGTGACAATTCAAGGGCACAATATCACGGGTAGTTCTGCTGATGGGGTGAAGTACACCACATATGCACCGCAGGATAGCAACCTTGTTGAGCGTCTGACAGCCCAGCAGGTAACCATTAATGCTGCGCCTGAAGAAGAAGGCAGCTTGTTGATGGCAACACTGCTGTCCTGGTTCCCGATGCTTCTGCTGATCGGTGTCTGGATTTTCTTTATGCGCCAAATGCAAGGTGGCGGTGGCAAGGCCATGGGCTTTGGTAAGTCCAAGGCGAAGCTACTGACGGAGCGTCAGGGCCGCGTTACCTTCGAAGATGTAGCTGGTATTGAAGAAGCCAAAGAAGAACTTGAAGAGATTGTTGATTTTCTGAAAAACCCACAGAAATATCAGCGCCTCGGCGGTAAAATTCCAAAAGGCTGTTTGCTTGTTGGCCCTCCAGGTACTGGTAAGACATTGCTTGCCCGTTCTGTTGCAGGCGAGGCAAATGTTCCGTTCTTCACAATTTCTGGTTCAGACTTTGTTGAAATGTTCGTTGGTGTTGGTGCTAGCCGCGTTCGCGACATGTTTGAACAGGGTAAGAAAAATGCCCCTTGTATTATCTTTATCGATGAGATCGATGCAGTAGGTCGCCACCGTGGTGCTGGCCTTGGTGGCGGTAATGACGAGCGTGAGCAGACATTGAACCAGCTGCTGGTTGAGATGGATGGCTTTGAAGCAAATGATGGTGTGATCCTTCTGGCGGCGACTAACCGTCCGGACGTGCTGGATCCTGCTTTGCTACGCCCTGGTCGTTTCGACCGTCAGGTTGTTGTTCCGAACCCAGATATTATTGGTCGTGAGAAAATCCTGAAAGTTCACATGCGGAAAGTGCCTCTGGCAAATGATGTGAATGCCCGGACTATTGCTCGCGGTACACCTGGTTTTTCTGGTGCGGACCTTGCCAACCTCGTGAATGAGGCTGCGCTGCTGGCGGCACGTAAATCCCGCCGTCTCGTGACTCATCAGGAATTTGAAGAAGCCAAAGATAAAGTCATGATGGGCTCCGAGCGTCGGTCAATGGTTATGTCTGAAGATGAGAAAAAGCTGACGGCTTATCATGAAGGTGGTCACGCTTTGGTCGGAATGCACATGAAAGCATCTGATCCTGTGCATAAGGCAACTATTATTCCACGTGGTCGGGCTCTTGGTATGGTCATGCGCCTTCCAGAGAAAGATAGCTATTCCCTTCGGTACGATCAGTGTTTGGCTAACCTTGCGGTTGCGATGGGTGGCCGTGTGGCGGAAGAGATTATCTTTGGTCAGGATGCAGTGACAACAGGTGCTTCTGGTGACATTAAAATGGCAACCGATATGGCTCGCCGCATGGTAACTGAATGGGGCCTTTCCGATAAACTGGGTCCGTTGATGTACGGTGCCAATCAGGAAGAAGTGTTCCTTGGTCATTCAGTTGCTCAGCAGAAAAATGTCTCTGACTCGACCGCTCAATTGATCGATCAGGAAGTTCGCCGATTTGTTGAAGAAGGTGAAGCAACAGCTCGTAAAATTCTCGAAGAGAATATGAACCAGCTTCATAATATCGCGAAAGGCTTGCTGGAATACGAAACGCTATCAGGCGACGAGATCAAAATTCTGATGGATGGCGGTGATTTGAACCGCCCTGAGGATGATGATCCAGTTGATAATGGCCCTAGTTCTTCTGTTCCAACAACCAAAGGATCAAAGAAAGAAGGTCCTGAAGGTGGGATGGAACCGGAACCACAGCCAGGCAGCTAATGACTGACAATATAATTTTGAAGAATGAAGGCTCCGCTCTCCCGCGGAGCCTTCGCCTTTCTGATAAGGTTTATTTGGCGCCTTCCCCAAATTTGGAGGAAGGGGGCGTTGAAATCGCCCTTCGAAGTCAAGCGGGTGATGTTCAGTTTTTCAAATCCGACCTCGCTGAAGTCATAGGTTGGGGCGATAGCTTACCCGATCATCTTTCCAGCATTTCAAAGCAGGCTTCAGGATTACAGCGGTTTTGGGATTCTAGGACTGAGCCGTCTCAATTGCCAAAGATCATGGGTATCGTGAATGTGACGCCTGATAGCTTTTCCGATGGGGGAAGTTATTTCGATCCGTCAAATGCAATAACTCATGCGGAAGAGCTTGTGGAAGCCGGTGCCGATATTCTTGATATTGGCGGTGAAAGTACACGGCCGGGTGCTGACCGTGTAGAAGATATAGAAGAGCTTGCACGGGTGAAGCCTGTTGTCGAAGGGTGCAAATCCCTTGGTAAACTAATCTCCATCGATACTCGTAAATCTGTTGTTATGGAGGGAGCGATTGAGGCTGGCGCCGGGCTTATCAATGATGTGACGGCGCTGGATTATGATCCGCGAAGCTTGCAGATCGCAGCGACTTCAAATCTTCCTGTTTGTTTGATGCATAGTTCTGCAGATCCTAAGGTGATGCAAAAACATACGGACTATCGCCATGTCTTGTTTGATGTGATCGATTACCTATCTGATCGCGTTGAAACATGCGTAGCGGCTGGAATCACTCGGGATCGGCTGATCCCGGATCCTGGAATAGGGTTTGGAAAAGTATTAGATCAAAATCTAGCTTTGCTTAAAGGGCTTCGATATTTTCATGCGCTCGGCGGTGATGTGCTATTAGGGGCATCGCGCAAAACATTTATTGGAAAACTGGACCGAGAAGCGCCGGCAACAGAACGGACAACTGGATCCGTTTTGTGTGCAGTTCAAGGGGCCGTATCTGGCGTACAAATTGTTCGGGTACATGACGTGGCTGAGACACGGCAAGGTTTGGCCGTTTGGCGAGCAATTGAAAAGAGCCCGTTGACGGTGTAGTTATATTACTTGTTCTTCCAGTGTGGGGGCAGAAGGGACATCATGACACGTAAGTATTTCGGTACAGATGGTATTCGGGGTAAGGCAAACACAAATCCGATGACAGCCGAAATGGCGTTGAAATTGGGAAAGGCCGCTGGTGTGCACTTCGCGAGCCGAGGTGATTTCAGGCATCGTGTTGTGATCGGAAAAGATACGCGTCTCTCTGGTTATATGATTGAGCCAGCGCTTACCGCAGGGTTTATTTCGGTCGGTATGGACGTTATTTTGGTCGGGCCTTTGCCGACGCCAGCGATTGCAATGCTGACACGGTCACTGCGCGCCGACATTGGCGTTATGATTTCTGCCTCTCATAATGCGTTTCAGGATAACGGGATCAAGCTGTTTGGACCTGATGGCTATAAGTTATCCGATGAAGTTGAATTGGCTATCGAAGATGGAATCGATAATTTTGAAGATCTCCCTCTGGCGTCGCCTGAAAAACTCGGTCGGGCAACCCGCCTTGATGACGCTCAAGGGCGGTATATTGAATTTGCCAAGAGCAGCTTTCCGCGTCAGCAGTTGTTGAAAGGCCTTAAAATTGTCGTCGATTGCGCTAACGGGGCGGCTTACAAAGTCGCGCCAACTGTCCTTTGGGAATTGGAAGCAGAAGTTATCGCTATGGGCAATAAGCCTGATGGCTTTAACATCAATGACGGCTGCGGGTCTACGGCGACTGATGCTATGTGCAAACGCGTTGTCGAAGAGGGGGCGGATCTAGGTATTGCTCTTGATGGGGATGCTGATCGATTGATCATGTGCGATGAGAAAGGTCGTGTGATCGATGGGGATCAACTGATGGCCCTAACAGCCAAAAGCTGGGCCGATCGTGGGATGTTGCAAGGCGGCGGCCTTGTGGCGACGGTAATGTCTAATATGGGGCTGGAAAAATACCTCCAAGGTCATGGCCTCAACCTCGTTAGAACAGCTGTTGGGGACCGCTATGTAGTTGAGCATATGCGAGCTCACGGCTTTAATCTAGGCGGAGAACAATCTGGCCATATGGTCATGAATGATTTTGGAACAACTGGTGATGGGCTTATTGCTGCGTTGCAGGTTCTCTCAGTTATTGAGCAGGAGGGGCGTCCTGTCAGTGAAATAGCCAACTGTTTCAAACCGTACCCACAAATTCTCAAAAACGTTCGCTATAAAAAAGGGCAACCGCTTGAAGCGGATAACGTCAAGGCAGCAATTGCAGCGGGCGAAGAAAAATTGAATTCCAGCGGACGTTTGTTGATCCGCAAATCAGGAACTGAACCGCTCATTCGCGTGATGGGTGAAGGTGAAGATCCGAGTTTGGTAGAGCAAGTAGTAGATGAGATCGTCGGTGCAGTTGAGATTGCCGCTGCATCTTAAGGGGATTTGTAATGAAGGGCAGAATTCTAACAATTGCAGGTTCTGATTCTGGCGGTGGGGCAGGTATTCAGGCTGATATCAAAGCTATTACGGCTCTGGGAGGCTATGCAGCTTCAGCGCTCACTGCATTGACCGCGCAAAATACACATGGGGTTACTGCTATTGAGGCAATCGATCCGGCGTTTGTCGTTGAACAGGTCCGTGTTGTGCACGCAGACATTGGTCTTGATGCCATTAAAATTGGCATGCTTCATCGGGTGGAAGTCATTGAGGCGCTGGCTGATTACTTTGATGGGTGCGCAGAACTACCGCCTGTTGTTCTGGATCCTGTTATGATTGCCAAAGGTGGCGCCGCTCTCATTCTGGATGATGCACAAACTGCGATGATGGAGAGATTAGTACGTCGACATACCACTTTGCTTACGCCTAATGTACCTGAAGCTGAGCGTATCGCAGGACGTTCAATTAAGACTATCGACGATATGAAAGCGGTTGCGAACGAGTTGATCGCCATGGGTCCAAAGGCCGTTTTGAT
>JAEPMY010000142.1 GCA_017643685.1 Sneathiella sp. | reverse complement strand
CGGAATCATTGCAATTGTCCGTGCCGCAGAAGAAGCCAAGTCACGCACGCGCCTCGTAGTTGCGCCGAATGACCTCGCCACTGCCGAGTATCTGCGAACGAAGCTGCCCGGCGTCATAGAGACGCTCGAGATCGCGCCGCTCAGCGTCAACGATCTCACTGCAGAGACCAGAGCACAAGTTGTGGCGGCGGGACCGGTGGATGCGATACCAACTTCATCGATGCCAATAAATCAAGAAGCGATCGATTGTAACAGACATTGGCTCCGCGGAGGGTTTCCCGAAAGCCTGGAAGCCGAAAGCGACGAGCGTAGCCTCGTGTGGCGGCGCACCATGCTGGATGGTGTCCTCGCCCGCGACTACACTGAATGGAAAATCGAAAGAGCTTTTCCGTTAGCCGATGTTCTCCGCTGGTTAGCAAACCAGAACGGTTCCGAGCTTGATGAGAACGGTTGTCCTTTTGCCAAGCGGCAAGAGTTGAGATCAGCCGTCTATGTGCTTGAGCGGCTCGGACTGGTGCGTCGCCTGCCCAACTTCCCGGCCGGAAGTAGCGCGAGCATGGCAAAAAAACAAAAAGTATTTGTTCGAGACACAGGCGTTCTCCACGCACTTTTAGGCATCGAGACCTCGACCCAATTGTGGTCGCATTCAGGGATTGGCGGAAGCTTCGAAAGCTATGCGACTGAGGCTCTGATTCTCGCAGCGGATGGTCGCTGTGGTGCCCAGTTCTACCGGAAAAAAGGAAGTGAAGGTGACGATGAAATCGATCTCATTCTCGACTTCCCTTCTCAGAGGGCACGGTTGGTTGCTATCGAATTTAAGGTCGGCCAGGGCCAAAAAGCGAAAAAAGGTTTTCATAATGGGTGTAATGCGCTCGGAGTGAAGGAACAGGATCGCTTTGTGGTGCACTCTAATAATAGGTCCATACTGGACCAACAGGTTCATCGCCTCGACCTTAAGAGTGCAGTTGAGCGGGTAACCAAGATTTCGCATGGGGGATAAAGTCAGCTATTTACACAGCGGGCAATTCTCAAGCTATTCATAATCTGGGAGCTAACCCACGATCAAGCGATTACATTACTAGGTGGTCTCACCATCTCAGAGTTTCAGGGCTGGAGGAAAGGTCAATACGGACCAGTTAAGCCTGAAACTTCAATCCGCATGTCCAATCTGATCGGGATCCATAAATGTCTTCGGGTTCTCTTCAGCGATGCGCGGCGTGCTTATGACTGGATACACAGACCCAATACTGTTTTTGACGGACCGTCAGTTCTAGAGGTTATGCTATAGGGCGTTTAAGCGATGTGATCGTTGTTCGGTGTTATCTGTCTGTAGAATGCGAGACATGACCCTTGTGTAAATTCCAGAAACATCAACTCGCTTTTCTGAAATTCGAGACCTGAATTTTAGTCGAATCCTAGCATTAAACAGGATTGCCAAAGCTCGCACGCCTTCTTTTGAAGAGTCTGATCAAAGACGCAACATCAAGGCCAGATTAAGGAAGACCAAACGTATTTGATTTCAAGTTTATGGAGCTCTCACTCGCATAATCGTGTAGAGAGGTTTTTTGTAGGAGATACAACAGCCCACCAGGAAAGACCTCTATAAAACCTATAGGAAATTGGTCCGCTCAAGACCCAGATCAGGCAAGCCCCCCACCATTAACTGATACCTAGACGCTTCGACACCGCTGGAACAGGGTATCCACGCTCGGCTACCTGACAGACCGCGTCACGTTTAAAATCTCCACTGAAACTGGCTTTGCCCATAGCAACCTCCTCGCCTCAGAATTAGAAAAAGGTATCTACAAATTTAGGGGCATCTCAGGTATCGCAATGAGGAACTCAAAAAAAATTGCTAAGTTGTGTGAGATGCTGGAAGATACAATCGCTGTCGTTGAAGGGTTTTGACTCTGTTGAGAGAGACCGAGTTAGCGTAAGCGAGTTGCTAAATCATATCCAGTGTGAACAGTATATTAGCTTGGGGGCAAATAACAGTGAGTAGTAATAACTTCCATTCATCGCCCGTCGAAGAGTACGAAAGTGATAACTTGTTCCGCGTGCTTACGCTTGATGGTGGCGGCGCAAAAGGTTTTTATACGTTGGGGGTCCTGAAAGAAATTGAAGCAATGCTTGGGTGTCCATTATACAAGCGGTTCGACCTTGTATTTGGAACGAGCACGGGAGCAGTTATTGCTGTACTCATTGCCTTAGGATATAAAGTCGATCACATACACGATCTATACGATGAGCATGTACCACGTGTCATGTCCAAAAGATCGGCTAGTGGAAGAACAGCCGCGCTCCAAAAATTGGCAAATGAAGTCTTTCAAGACAGAACTTTTGATGATGTTTTGACGGGTATTGGTATTGTCACAACCCGCTGGTTGACTGAAAAACCTATGATCTTCAAGGGTAACATTGGACAAGCCCATGGTCGCAAGGGAACTTTTACTCCTGGATTTGGAGTGAGTATTGCCGACGCAGTGCAAGCGTCTTGCTCTGCTTACCCATTTTTTGAAAGGAAAGTGGTGGTTACCGACAGCGGTGATAAAGTTGAACTAATTGATGGAGGTTATTGTGCGAATAATCCTACACTATTCGCAATTGCAGATGCGACTGCAGCATTGAGTGAAGATCGCGACAATATACGGGTAGTGAACGTGGGTGTAGGTATCTACCCCGAACCAAAACAATCTTTAATTAAGCGTTTTTTCAAAAAGTGGACTGCGGTTCAATTGCTTCAAAAGACGCTTGAGATTAACACGCAATCAATGGATCAGCTGCGCAACATATTGTTCAATGACATTCCGACAGTTCGTATTAGTGATACTTTTGAGCGGCCGGAGATGGCGACAGATTTACTTGAACATGATCTTGAGAAATTGAATATCCTTCGGCAGCGCGGCAGCGAATCTTTTGCTGCGTATGAAGAAACGTTAGCTAAATTTTTGCTGTGAGGGGGATGACCTATGGGAATACCTGAACAGCAGTTAGAGACTTGGTCTCACCAAGGATCCATGAAGCAGTCTGCAGCAACCTATAAAAGCATTAAAGCAGCACTGGAAGCGGTGAATGCTGCTTATAACGGTAGAAATTACCAAGTCTTCCTCCAGGGCTCTTATGGGAATGACACAAACATTTACTCAGAAAGCGATGTAGATGTAATCATTAGTCTTGATGATGTTTACTACAGCGATCTGAGTGAACTTTCTCCCGAAGAAAAAGCGTTATATGATCAGGCACGTGTTCCTGGAACTTATACCTTTGATCAGTATAAGAATGAAGTTTTCAATGCACTGTCCTACCGCTTTGGATCCGATGTAAGGTTAGGGAACAAAGCTATTACAATTGACGCAAATGGAGGTAGACGGAAAGCGGATATCATCCCTGCAATGCAGTTCCGGCGTTATTACAGTTTCAAAAGTATCGATGATAATCAGCGTGATGAAGGAATTTGTTTTTTTAGTGCGGCCGAAGAGAAAATTGTAAACTATCCGAGGCAGCATTCTGCGAATTTAACTTCGAAGCATAGGTCAAGCGATCTATGGCTCAAACCTATGGTTCGTATCCTGAAGAATATCCGGAGTCATCTCCTAGAAAATGGGCTAATAGTTCCTGAGGTTGCCCCATCATATTTCATTGAGGGGCTACTCTATAACGTGCCGGACGAAAAATTTGGGTCTAGTTACCAAGACTCTTTATACAATGTAATGAATTGGTTCGAGACTGAAGCGGATAAAGGTGAACTAGTATGTGCGAATGAGCAATACTATTTGCTTCGCAGTGGTTCATCTAACTGTTGGGAGGCTAAGAACGCAGAAATATTTATCAATGCTTGTATTGATCTTTGGAATAATTGGTAAACCGAACAAAAATTAGACATTCGCTGTGAGGATAATGCTGCATTTGAACAATAGGAAATAGGAATGCCCCGTAGTATCATCAATCTCTTTATGTGGGGATATCAAGAGCACTATAGAACTAGCATTCAAGACTTGGCACGTGAAGTTCTTAGAGAGTTAGGCGCCTTTGTAGAAGCAGAAGTGCTTCTCGTTGGGGCGCGAAAGCCAGGCAGTAAGAATCCGAATCCAGTGTGTGTGGAGCCGGAAAATGGTAAGTGGCCTCTTTCTTTATTTGATGGTTTGCTGGAAGCGGTCGAAAGGGCTTATAGCGACCATGAATTACAGACTGTATTTTATGGTGACGAAGCAAGTATGCGTGACAAACCGATGTGGATGCGTCGCAGTTCTGTCAGAAGGTCGGTTGAGAGCAGGCTCACTGTCTTCGATAAAGAAAATGATGTGGCTTCGTTCTGTGGTGAAGTGAGGTCTATCGGTGATTATTATGTCGCTCCGGTAATACAGATTCCAAATTCTATTTTCTCGCAATTTCGACCATTGCCTTCCCGGCCGGAAGAACTGGGGCAATTAGGAGAACGTTATCGCAGCTTAATTCATGCGGCAATCATGACGGTTCTTTATGAGGCCACCGAGTTGTTAGAAAAACCTGACCCAGGGCGCTCTATTTTTAGTAAAATGAGAACTGCAAGAGAAATCGTGCGTAAAGCAGCGAGTAACTTTATGCATACGCCAGGTCTATCCATTGAGCGACAGTATACTCACACAGACCTTTTCGACGCCCTGAACATTGTCTCTTCACTCATGTATGAAGGTGCTATAGGTATCGGACAACTCATTCTTGTCAACCCTGACAACGGTTCAGTTGAGTTCATGGTTAAATTTAAAGAACCGGTGAGATTTCGTGAGCCGCGTTGGTCTAGAAAGATCCTGCAGATGGCAGCAGAAGGTGTTGGAGTCATTGCAGATAGTCGTTGCATCTATGGACTCGGGCGACTGAAAAACACGCATGATCCAGATGCTCAGGATGCGTTTGTGGTAACTTTCATCGATCACTACCACTGGGTGTTACATTGCGGTGATCAGGAATTACTTCGCAGTCAATACGGCGTGCCAAAGCTTCCGAAAGAACCTGTCGATAAGGCCACGTTCCTATCAAATTATAATCGTATGTTTCCAATAGCGTCACAGGAAAATGGGCTACACATTTGGGGTTTAATGCTGACCCAGATCGACCAACCACATGGTAGCATGATTGTCATTGCAGAGGATGCGCATAGCGAAGCGAAGCGCCTCAGTCAGCAAGGTACCCTTATCGAGCCAATCCTGCTTTCAGAAGCTTTGCTTAGCAGTGTCAGTGGTATCGACGGAACTATACTGCTTGATCCATCTGGCATATGTTATGCGATTGGGATTATTCTTGACGGTGAAGCCACCGATCAATGCACTCCTTCGCGAGGATCCAGATACAATTCTGGAGTTCGTTATGTGCGGGCAAGTAAGTCTAGACGGTTCGCCATTGTTATATCAGATGATCGGACCATCGACATCATTCCAAAGCTTCGTCCGCTTGTTAGCCTCTCAAAGATAGAGCAGTACATAGCCCATTTCGAGGCGGCGAACAGGGCCAATTATCACGAGGCTCGTAATTGGCTAAATAAACATCGCTTTTATTTAGATTCTGAGCAATGCTGCCGCATAAATAAGGCGATTGAAAGACTGGATGCTCTTCCTTCAGAGGTAGGTTCTATTTACATTCCTACAGAGCGTTTCGAGCCTCACCTAGATTTCGAGAAGAGTTATCTTGTCGATTAATTATTCCAGTTTATGAGGCTCAAACCTCCACCAACTGCATCGCTCAGTGCCGCAGGTTAAAGCGGGTACTTCTTTGGTGATTGTAGTTCTACGTCTAGCTATTTACTGCTCTGTATGCGTGATCTAGCTTTTATTCGTTTCAATAAAGCTAGGAAGTAATGATTATTCGAAATGTTCTCTATTTTTATATGTTTTGACGTTTGGAGATAAAAATTTTCTTGTCTGTTATTTTCTCTTTGCATTAGTTATTTCATCAAAGTGAAGGCAATAGTCTGGTTTGACTTGTCTACTGGTAAATATCACATATGGATTGCTGAAAGAAAATAATGGAAAGGGGCGTACCTTCTTATGTAAGCGGTGTTTTCCCCCCACCTTCCAGCAGTGTCCTTGATGTGAGAGTTTAGCCTTCTTTGATGTTTACAAGGAGGTTTGTATGGGAGTCCATCGTGAGGTCCAATTGGAGGCTATCAGCCTAGGGGAGGTTTTTTCTG
>JAEPMY010000016.1 GCA_017643685.1 Sneathiella sp. | reverse complement strand
GACATTTGTACTGGTTTTGCTGGCAATTATTGCCCGAAAAGATCTGGTTCGAGACTGGCCGAAGCTGAAACCCCGCCTTGGCTATTTCATGATTATGGGGGCTTGCGGATTTACCGGTTTTAACGCCATGTTCTACATCGCCGCCCACAGTACAACGGCGGTGAATATCGGCATTATTCAAGGCGCTATGCCTATCATCGTGTTTTTGGGATCATTTCTGGTATTTAAAACACCGGTGACCATTCAACAAATTTGTGGTGTTCTGGTGACCATCATCGGAGTGGTGGTGGTTACCTCTGCCGGCAGCTTTAAAACCCTGAAAACGCTTGCTTTCAATGATGGAGATATCCTGATCCTGATCGCCGCTATTGTTTATGGTTTCTATACGGTGGCCCTGAAATTCAAACCAGACGTATCCGCACTGTCCTTCTTTGCCATCATGGCAATTGCAGCGTTTATTACGTGTATGCCGTTGGTCGCGTATGAAGCATATTCAGGGCAAATGCAGTTTCCAACGACCAAAGGTTGGATCTTGATCGCAGCCATTGCGTTCTTACCATCCTTTATTGCGCAGCTCACCTTTATTACAGGCGTTACCCTTATTGGTCCCGGCCGGGCGGGCATTTTTGTCAATCTGGTGCCGATTTTTGCGGCCTGTATGGCGGTCCTGTTTCTGTCAGAACCGTTTGAGCTATATCACGGGGCTGCGCTGGCCTTCGTGCTTGGCGGTATCTGGCTTGCAGAACGGGGTAAAAAGAGCGCCTAAAAGTCGCTAATAATCCCTTTGCGCTCCCAATCACCATAGCGGGTTGGCTCCAATCCGCTTGGACCGCCAATTTCACCATCAGCCTGTTTCAGCTTGTGGGCAGGATTCGCATCTTTATCTTCAGGCGTATTTTCCACCTGCTTTTGATCCAATTCCGTGTCTTTTTCAGGTTTTTCGGTCATGATGTGCTACCATTTACATAATTTCTGTTTGTCTATCACGATTAACGCATTCGCGCTATAGACCCCGCAGGGTTTTTGGCCTACATAGCGACGATGAACACACAAAGCCCAAACCCACGCAGCCGTGCTGCCCTTATGCTCTCCCGCGTGCTGGAGAAAAACCAGCTTCTGGAAGATGTCCTGCCAGAAGGCCTAAAAAATCTCAAGCCGCTGGATCGCTCGCTTGCCCGGGCTATTACCTCTACGACGCTTCGCAATCTAGGGATCATTGATGCCTTGATTGACCAAATGCTGGACCGCCCCCTTCCAAAGGCCGCCAAGAATGTGCGCGGTGCCCTTCGCATTGGGCTGGCTCAGGTTCTGTTTATGGAAGTTGCAAACCATGGCGCGGTTCACGAAACCGTGGAACTGATCCCAGCAAACAGCAAATTTCGGGGGCTGGTGAACGCACTCCTGCGCCGCGCTGATCGTCAGGGTGAAAAGCTTCTTAAGCGGATGAATAAGGGGCGGACCAACACACCAGAATGGCTCTATAAAAGCTGGAGCGAGGCTTACGGCAAGGAAACGGCTACTAAAATTGCCAAAGCAGGGCTTTTTGAAGCTCCGCTTGATATTAACGTGAAATCTGACCCAGAGGGCTGGGCAGAGAAACTCGGCGCTATTTTGCTACCAACTGGCCATCTTCGTCTCGTTGACGGTGCAAATGTGCCAGAGCTTGCAGGATATGAAGACGGTGAATGGTGGGTACAGGATTTCGCAGCCAGCCTACCCGCCAAATTATTCGGTGACCTGACAGGCAAACGCGTTCTTGATCTATGCGCGGCCCCGGGCGGCAAAACAATCCAGTTGGCCCTCAAAGGGGCAGAAGTCACCGCGCTTGACCGCTCGGCGCAACGCCTGAAAAGGTTGGAAGAAAATATGGATCGCCTTGGCCTTAAGGTTGAGGTGAAAGCAGCCGATGCCGTTGGTTTCGCGCCTGCAACCCCATTTGATGCCATTTTGCTGGATGCCCCTTGTTCCAGTACAGGAACACTGCGCCGCCATCCTGATGTCGCATGGCTTAAAACCCAAGAAGATGTTGATAAGCTGGTCGGATTGCAAACCCGGCTGCTGCATGCAGCCGTTGATCAACTGGCCCCCGGCGGCACGCTGATTTATAGCACATGCTCTCTTCAACCGGAGGAGGGAGAACAGCAGATTGAGAACTTGCTTGCTGCCCGTTCTGACATCACCCTTTCACCGGTGCAACCGGAAGAGTTACCTGAACTGACCGAAGTGGTTAGTGAGAAGGGCTATTTACGAGCCTTTCCTTGCCATTATGGGACCCATGAAATTCCAAAAGCCCGTGGCATGGATGGATTTTTTGCCGCGAGACTTGTAAAACAGAGCTAAAATAGAGGAAGATGGCATCGGCCCTTTAACGTATCCGGTGCCTAAGGAAGACAATGCAGAAACCCGTACAGATTTCCCCATCGATCCTTGCCGCCGATTTTTCCAAGCTAGGCGAGGAAGTTGCCGCCATCGACAAAGCCGGTGCCGATTTCATTCATGTGGATATTATGGATGGGCATTTTGTTCCGAATATCAGCTTTGGCCCTTCTGTGACCAAAGCCGTTCGTAAATGCACTGAAAAACCATTTGATGTGCATTTGATGATTTCACCAGTTGATCTCTATATTGCCGATTTCGTTGATGCAGGTGCAGATATCATTACCGTTCATCAGGAAGCGGGTCCACATCTGCACAGAACCTTGCAGCTGATCAAATCCCACGGGATTAAAGCAGGTGTTTCTTTGAACCCGTCAACACCGGCCTCTACCCTTGAACATGTCATGGATGTGGTGGACCTCATTTTGGTGATGAGCGTTAATCCAGGTTTCGGCGGCCAGAAATTCATCCCATCCCAGCTGGATAAAATCCGCACCCTTCGGGAAATGATTGATAAAACAGGCCGCGATATTTATCTGGAAGTAGACGGTGGCATCACAGCCGAGACCGCACCACAGGTCATCGAAGCGGGTGCTGATTTGCTGGTTGCAGGGTCTGCCGCCTTCAAAGGTGAGCCGGACCAGTATGCGGCGAATATTAACGCCATTTTAGGTCGATAGTTTTTAAGAGGGGGCCATGGGCATTAAGCAATCCGGTTTTAATGTTCTTCCTGCCCGGAAGTCGGCGGTCGATCTTTTCTTTTCGTCCTCCCTCTACAAAAGCTCCCTCAAAGGTCGCATTCCAAAACGCCTTCTCTTTACCCCGGTTGATATTATTCCTGGGGACGCAGAGCGGGCGGATCGCCTGTTTCATGGTAATTTCCTGCTAGAAGGTCTTGACGCGCGTCTTGGCAGTGAAGAGCCGTGGTTTGCGAAAAAGATGCCTTTATACTGGCATCAGGAACTTCATAAATTTGGCTGGCTCAAAGATTTTGCGGCCAATGGAAGTGATAGTGCGAAACGTCATGCGCGTTCCCTGATTACAAACTGGATTGCCCGTTTCGACGAATATCACCCCCATATTTGGGATGCAGATATACTGGCGCGCCGGTTACTCAGCTGGATGCAACAAAGTGAGTTTCTGCTGACCAGTAATGATGGCGACTTCAATTACAAGTTTATCCGCTCTATTCGCCGACAAATGCAACATTTGAAGCGTTATTGCCGGTATTTTGCAAAAGGCGATGACTTATTCCTGCCTTTTCTTGCGCTCTATACTGGGTCAGCCTGTTTCAAAGATAGCCAAGGGGATGCCAGCAAATTTAAGGCCCGCTTACTGGAAGAAATAGATAAAGTCATTCTGCCAGACGGCTGCCATGTCAGCCGCGCGCCCGATCAACACTTGAACGCTCTAACAGATCTGATCAATCTTCGGGAAACATTGCGCCGCCTTGAAAAGCCACTACCAGAAAATCTCATACGGGCAATCGATCGCCTTGCACCTGCTGTCCGCTTTTTCCAGCATGGCGACGGCAAAATGGCGTTATTTGATGGTAGCTTAAGCGAAAATGAAGGGACGGCTGATCATATTCTGGCGCTGAGCGAAGCGATGGGACGTCCCCCGCTACACTTACCACATGGCGGATTTGAACGGGTGCGTGTTGGCAGATCGCTAGTCATTATGGAAACGGGACAAGGCGGTCGCCCTAAGGGGCATCGCTATCACGGAGCCGGGGCCATTGAGTTTAGCCATGGCCGCGACCGTATTGTGGTCAATTGCGGCGCTCATCCTGACATAAGCTCGCCTTGGGCTAAAGCGCTAGCGGCAACGGCCGCCCATTCAACCCTCAGCTATCAGGAAACCAACGCCGAGTTCAAACCCCTCGAAAAACAGATGGGAACTGAAGATCCTGACATTAATGTCTTGGAAGATGGCGGAAATATCTGGATTGATTTTACAAATCGAGGATATGAAAAGTCAGCGAGCTTGGCTCACACCCGTCGTCTCTTCATGGATGAAAGTGGAACCAGTTTACGAGGTGAAGATACAGTAAAGGTGCTCAGTGACGCCGATAAGAGCCACGAATTTATTGTGCGTTTCCATCTGCACCCGGATTTAAGTCTCTCCCGAGCCATGAATGGACGCCAACTTCTTCTGATGACACCAGAGGGGATTGGATGGCAATTTATCTCCAGCCTGTCAGAACTGAAACTGGAAGAAAGCATCTATTGCAGCCAACCGGGAGAAGCACGGAAAAGCCAGCAAATTGTCCTGCGTGGTCAAATCCACGGCCCGGATGAGCTTAGTATCAAATGGGCCTTTCACCAGATGGGCAAAAAAGAAGAAGCTTAAAGTCTAGAGCTGCCAGCGTTTCGTTGCCTCAGACAATTCCCGCCCGCGCCAGATACCCTTCACATCTGCAATCAGGCCACCCGGCTTGATAATGCTTTCCAGCGCGACATCCGACAATTCTTTGTAAACGCTATGGGCAACAGCCCCCACAATCGCGTCATACCCTTGTAAATTGGCCAGCGTGCCAATTAAATCGATACCAAAAAACTGCTGCGCTTCTGCTTTATCTGCCAACGGATCATGGACATCAACACTATGGCCAAGCTCTTGCAGACCAGAGACAATCTCAGTGATTTTGGTATTCCGAAGATCTGGCACATTCTCTTTAAACGTCAGACCCAAAACCAAAATTTTTGATCCCGCTGGAATACGGCTTCCAACACTATTCGCAATGAAACCAGCCATGGATTCGTTGATGCGGCGCCCTGTCAGGATCAAGTCTGGATCATGACCGACTTCGGTTGCCCGGTGAGCAAGATAGAAAGGATCAATCCCGATGCAATGACCACCGACAAGGCCCGGTGTGAAATTGAGGAAGTTCCACTTTGTCCCCGCTGTCTCCAGCACATCATAAGCGGAAATACCCAGTTTTTGGAAAATCATCGTCGCCTCGTTGATAAAAGCGATATTGATATCCCGCTGGGCATTTTCGATTACTTTTGCAGCCTCAGCCGTTTTGATATTCCGTGCGCGGAAGGTCCCACCTGTTGTGGCGGCGCCATAAACGACTTCCAAGATATCCGCCACCTGCTCAGTTTGGCCGGCGATCACCTTGATGATTTTATCAACCGTATGCACCCGGTCCCCCGGATTAATCCGTTCAGGAGAATAGCCTAGATAAAAATCCTGACCACAAACCAGCCCAGAACCTGCCTCCAGAATTGGTCCGCACACATCCTCGGTCACACCCGGATAAACCGTGCTTTCCACTACCACGATAGATCCTTTTTTCATGATCGGCGCAATCGCTTTACAGGCAGATTCCAGTGGTTTCAGATCCGGTTTATTGCCTTCATCCACAGGAGTTGGAACGGTCACAATATGCAAATCGGCTTCGGCTGTCTGGGCAATATCCGTGGTATATGTCACTGTGCTGGCCCGCAAAACCGGTGGGTCAATCTCCATTGTCCGATCGTGACCTGCCTCTAACTCGGACACCCGGTCTTTGCTGATATCAAAACCGATTACATTAAATTGACGAGACAACGCCACAGCGAGAGGCAACCCCACATACCCCAGTCCCACGACGGAAATCTTCATATTTTTGTCGACATTTTGCTCGGCATCAAGGGCGGATGGCAGGGTCATCGTCATCGGTATTCCATATCAGAAAATAGTGTTGCGAATAGGTAGAACCAAACCCTCTCTCTTGTCAACGAAGGGACGCAGATCACCTCTTTTTTCTGTCTAAATTGTCAGCTTTTGCACTTTTTTCATGCGAATGACTTCTGGGAGCTATTTTTTGGCATTTTTCTTGGGAAAATGGTCCCTAGGTGGTTCCGAAAACCCGCCTGTCATGCTATAGCGCCCGCAATGTTCAGTTTCCCAACATAAAACGGACCGCCCACATGTCTGCTACCGACTTACACCCTGTTACCCGAGCTCTCATTTCTGTTTCTGATAAAACTGGCCTTGTCGAATTTGGTCAGGCACTTGCTGATCTTGGTGTCGAGATCCTCTCCACCGGCGGCAGCGCTAAAATGCTTGCAGATGCAGGTGTTCCAGTTAAAGAAGTTGCCGAACACACAAAATTTCCGGAAATGATGGATGGGCGCGTTAAAACCCTGCATCCAATGATCCACGGCGGCATCTTGGCTCTTCGCGATAATAACGATCATGTCGCAGCAATGGATGAGCATAATATTGGTGCCATCGACTTGGTGGTCGTAAACCTCTATCCATTTGAAGAAACCGTTGCTAAAGGCGCCGATTTCCATACCTGCATCGAAAATATTGATATCGGCGGGCCAGCGATGATCCGCTCTGCTGCGAAAAACTACGGTTTCGTTAATGTGGTCACCGATGCAAGTGACTATGAAAAAGTAATTGCCGAGCTTAAAAGCAATAACGGCAAGACAAGCATTGAGCTTCGCAAGAGCCTCGCCGCAAAAGCTTATGCGCGCACAGGTGCCTATGACGCTGCGATCTCTAACTGGTATGCACAGCAACTGGGGAACGACTTCCCAGATCGCCTGGTCATGGCGGGTGAGCTGCAACAGACGCTTCGCTACGGTGAAAACCCACACCAATCTGCAGCTTTCTATGCCAATTCAGAAAAACGCATCGGTATTGCAACGGCCACTCAAATCCAGGGTAAAGAGCTGTCTTACAACAATTATAACGACACAGACGCCGCGTTTGAATTGGTTGCTGAGTTTGCCCCAGAGGTTTCTGGCCCGGCCTGCGCGATCATCAAGCATGCGAACCCATGCGGTGTTGCCATGGGCGATACACTGGCAGACGCCTACCGTCGGGCCTTTGCTTGCGATACCACATCCGCATTTGGGGGCATCATTGCCCTGAACCAGACATTGGATGCCGCCACAGCGGAGGAAATTACCAAAATCTTCACCGAAGTGATCATCGCTCCCGACGCATCTGATGAGGCAAAAGCACTGATCGCAGCGAAGAAAAACCTTCGTCTGCTGCTGACAGGGGGTCTTCCAGATCCAAAAGCAGGTGGCCGTCTGGTGAAATCTCTCGCCGGTGGATATCTTGTACAAGGCCGCGATAATGCACTGACCGCAGGACCAGAACTGCAAGTGGTGACAAAACGCGCCCCAACTGAGCAGGAAATGGCAGATCTGAAATTTGCCTTCACAGTTGGCAAACACGTCAAATCCAACGCCATCGTCTATGTACGGGACGGCGCAACAGTTGGTGTTGGCGCCGGTCAGATGAGCCGCGTCGACAGCTCAAAAATTGCGGCATCCAAATCACTGGAAGCTGCGCATAATGCGGGTGAGACTGAAGCTTGGGCTAAAGGTTCTGTTGTCGCATCTGACGCCTTCTTCCCGTTTGCTGACGGTCTTCTGGCTGCTGCAGAAGCCGGTGCGACTGCCGTTATCCAGCCGGGTGGCTCCATGCGTGATGACGAGGTAATTGCCGCCGCTGATGAAGCAGGCCTTGCAATGGTGATGACTGGCATGAGACATTTCCGTCACTAAGGTTTCAAAGATAAAGAGGGTTCCCCATGATTATTTCTACAACTGGTTCCGTCGAAGGCAAACGCATCACACAGTATCACGGCATTGTTGCCGGTGATGCGGTAATGGGTGCCAACTTTGTACGTGATTTCTTTGCTCGCGTTACCGACGTTATCGGTGGCCGCAGCGGCGCATATCAAAAAGAACTCCGCAAAGCTCGGAATGTGGCGTTGGAAGAGCTGATGGAAGAAGCCGCAGAGCTTGGCGCCAACGCGGTTGTTGGCGTTAATCTCGACACAGAGGTTATGGGCGAAAGCATGCTTATGGTTGTTGCCACAGGCACAGCTGTAACTGTAGAATAACAGGCCATCTCATATCTGATAAAAAGGGCGGTCTTCACCGCCCTTTTTTATGCACTTTTTCGGCTATGATTTTCCTCTACAAAACTCATCAGCGCTGCGCCGATTAGTAAAAGGACCAAAATCACCAGCATCGCTGGGCGCTGCTCTCCCGTCAGGCTTGTGACCACCCCGATTAACAACGGGGCGACAAAAGCGGTTGCCTTCCCGGATAAGGCAAAGAGACCAAAAAATTCTGTCATTTTTTCTGGTGGAGACAAGCGCGCGACCAACGTCCGGCTTGCAGCCTGTGCAGGGCCAAAGAAAATCCCCATAATCACAGCAAACCCCATAAAGACCTGCTCTGCGGGGCTTGCGAAAACGCTACCCCCCTCTACGGGCATCGCGGCAGGAATACCAAATAACACCTCTCCATCCCCAATGGACAGCACCCCAACAGAGGCAAAAGAAAGTCCAAGGACAGAAATGACAATAGTGGGTTTGGAGCCAAGTTTATCATCCAGCCAGCCCCCTATGAAAGAGCCCGCAATTGCGAAAACATTAATCAGAATTCCAAAAATGCCGAGGGTCATGGTCTCCCAACCAAAAACACCGGCGGCATAAATGCCGGAAAACCCGATAAGCGCAAGAATACCGTCATTATAAAACATCCGCGCGATCAGGAAATAAACCACATTCCGATATCCTTTCAGACCCCGCAACGTGGCAAAAAGCGACGATAAACCTGTTTTAATTGCCTCCCCGCGGCTGATACCGGCCGGCTTTGCATCCGGGGTGAACAAGATCATCGGCAGGATGAAAATAAGAAACCAGATACCAGAAAGCGGACCGGTCAGCCGATCATGTTCATGTGCGGCCTTATCAAGCCCGAAAAGCGGCTCCTCTGGCATTGAAAAACCGACAAGCACGATAAAGAGGGCGATAAGCCCCCCCAGATATCCAAGGCCCCAGCCAAAACCGCTCAGCTTGCCCATACTTTCTGGGCTCGCCAATCCCGGTAGCATTGCATTGTTAAAAACGAGAGAGAACTCAACGGCGATGGTGCCCACCACAATGGCCGCTAAGATCCAGATTAACCCAGATGTCATCCCCGGCACTGCCCACCACAGTGAAATACTGGCAAGTGCACAAATCAATACAAAGACGAAAATCCAAGGTTTTCTGGGCCCGCCCGCATCTGCAACAGATCCTAAAATCGGGCTAAAAATGGCAATAGCAAATCCGGCAATGGCTTGGGTATATCCCCAATATGCCTGACCGGTGACGGAATCGCCGACCACAGTTGCCGTGAAGTAAGGTGCAAAAATAAAGGTGGTAATTACAGTAAAATAGGGCTGATTGGCCCAATCAAACAACGCCCATGAGAATTTTCCAAGCCGCGATGCTTCTGTTGATGATGTCATAAGCCCCCTCCCCGATAACTGGGCATATAGTGGCCCAGAACCGGGAAAAGGAGAAGGGTTTTATTAGCTAATCATGGAGCGGAATTGACGGTTGGCGAATGCCAGCTTTGACACATCCACTCCCCCAGAAGACTTAAACTCTTCAATCAGCTGGTTGCAACGGCGAACCGGGTTTTTGTTCTGATCCTGCCAGTGATTAAACGCCTCAATCCCTTTATGGCCATCTGCGGTCGCAAATACCGTATTTGTAAGCGCCCGCTGCTGACCATAAAGATCATCAATAATAGCCGTGACGGCAAGGCGCTCCCAATGGTTTTCAGGTTCAATTGCTTCCGCGGCAAGGCGCAGCCAGTCCAGATGCAGTTCCGCACCGACGGCATAATAAACTTTACCAACCTCAGGGGTGGCCCGAGAAGACGTTCTGCCCACCTGCACCACATCCAAAGATGAACGAAGCGGTGCCAATGAGGCCACACGACGTGCCAACGCTTCTGGCACCTTCGTCTCGGTCAGGTAAGTTACCCGCTCACGGAACGTTTTACAGCCTTCCTCGCTCAGCAGATCCTCAAGCTCTTCTTCAAGGGCCAACATCGCAGGCGCTAATTCATCCAGATTGTCCTGAATGGAAATTGGAGAATTCAAATGACGCAGACACCAAAGTGTCGCCCGGCGCAGCAGCATCTGTGTTGCATCGATCATATGCCCCTGAACATGGCTTGCTACAATGTTATCGAGACCTTCAATATCCGCCCAAAGCTGCTGCAGATTAAACACATCCGTGACCAACGCATACGCGCGGACAACATCATCAACACCAACGCCCAGCTCCTCAACCATCTGCATCACAAACGTGATGCCCGCTCTGTTGATCAGGCTGTTAATCGCAATCGTTGTGATAATTTCACGCCGCAACCGATGACTTTCGATGTATTTTTTGTATTTTTTACGAAGTTGTGGTGGAAAATACTCCTCCAGCCACGTCGTAAAGAATGGATCGTCCGGCAGATTTGTCTGCAGCACGTCAGAGTAAAGCGTCATCTTGGCATAAGCTAACAGCACACTCATTTCAGGACGGGTTAGCCCCTGACCCGCATTCCGGCGGTCAGCAAGCTCTTCCTCATCTGGCAGGTTCTCAACCGCGCGATCAAGGCGCCCCTGCTTTTCAAGAGCCCGCATAAAGCGGACCTGCTCTTCAAAGTTGGCAATGCTTTGACGCTCCGCTGTCGTCAGCGCCTGTGTCTGCAGATAGTTATCTTTCAGAACATGGGCCGAGACATCATCCGTCATGTCTGCAAGCAGGCGATCCCGCTGCTTATCAGTCATTTCGCCATCATCCAGCACCGCACGAAGGAGAATTTTGATGTTTACCTCATGGTCAGAACAATCCACACCGGCAGAATTATCAATCGCATCCGTGTTGAGCTTGCCGCCGTTCAGCGCACATTCAATCCGGCCATATTGAGTAACCCCCAGGTTACCGCCCTCGCCAATAACTTTGGCGCGCACATCTTTACCATTGATCCGGATGCCATCATTAGCCCGATCCCCAACGGCAGAGTTACTCTCGTGACCAGCCTTGATATAAGTGCCAATACCACCAAACCACAACAGATCCACATTGGCTTTCAATATCGCCGAGATCAATTCGTTCGGTGTCATGGATTTATCTTTTAAATCCAGAAGCTTCTGGATTTCTGGTGTTAGCGTTACTGATTTGGCTTTCCGATCAAATATTGCCCCACCTTTGGAAATCAGTTTTGCATCATAATCTTCCCAAGACGACCGCGGTAGCTTGAACATCCGCTCCCGCTCTTTAAAGCTTTTTTCCGCGTCGGGATTTGGATCAATAAAGATATTTCGGTGGTCAAAGGCCGCCACCAATTTGATGTGCCGCGACAACAACATGCCATTGCCAAACACATCACCGGACATATCCCCGATACCAGCAACGGTAAATTCTTCTTCCTGAATATTTTTACCAAGTTCGCGGAAATGTCGTTTCACAGATTCCCAGGCACCCTTGGCCGTGATCGCCATTTTCTTATGATCATAGCCAGCGGCGCCACCAGAAGCGAAGGCATCCCCCAACCAGAAGCCATATGATATCGCCACCTCATTGGCGATATCAGAGAAGGTCGCGGTGCCTTTATCCGCAGCAACCACCAGATAAGGATCATCACTATCATGACGAACCACACGGGCAGGCGGTACAACATCACCGGCAACCAGATTATCTGTCAAATCCAGAAGGCCGGAGATAAAGATACGGTAACAAGCAATCCCTTCGGCTTGAATTTCCTCTCGCGTTCCATTTTGTGGCAGGCGTTTTGGATAGAAACCTCCTTTTGAACCCACAGGCACGATGACAGTATTTTTCACCATCTGGGCTTTCATGAGGCCCAGAATTTCCGTCCGGAAGTCCTCTCGGCGGTCAGACCAGCGAAGCCCCCCACGCGCCACAGAACCACCGCGCAAATGAACACCTTCAACCCGAGGACTGTAGACAAAAATCTCCACATAGGGACGCGGTAAAGGCAGATCGATAATCTTCTGACTTTCCAGCTTAAAGGAGAAGTAGGGCTTCTCTGCTTCCCCGGCACCCTCTTGGAAGAAATTGGTTCGAAGCGTATTCTCAATCAGATTTAGATAACGTCGCAAAATCCGGTCATCGTCAAGGCTGACAACCTGCTCCAATGCATCATGGATCTGCTGACGCAACGTTTCAATTTTAGCGTTCCGCTTCCCTTCGAAATCCGGATCAAATCGGGTTCGGAACAGTCCAACCAGAAGGCCGCTAATCTCAGCGTTATCATAAAGTGTGTTCGCCATGTAGCTTTGTGAGAATGTAATCCCCGCCTGACGGAGATACTTCGCATATGCCCGCAAAATAGCAACAGAAGACCAACTGAGTCCAGCCCGCATCACCAAACGGTTAAATCCGTCGCTTTCGGTCGTTCCTTGCCAAACGCGGCGGAAAGTTTCCTCGAACTTGACTTTGAGCTGCTGCAGGTCAAGGCCATGCCCCGATGGCTCTTCCAATTCGAAATCATGGATCCAGATACCATCCGGCATCTGTTCGCTGCGGACCAAGTATGGGTTTTCTGACAAAACCTTCAGACCCATATTTTCAATCATTGGCAAGCAATCAGAAAGAGGCATCGGATCTTTTAGATTATACACCTTGAAGCGAACCCGGTTATCCGGGTCTCCCACCCACCGGTAGAGGTTCAGTCCCACACGGCCATCCGCAGACACCTCTTCCAGCTTCTCGATATCCCTCAGCGCAAGGTTCGCGTTAAAACGGGCCCGATACCCCACAGGAAACGCATCGCCGTAGCGTGCTTTCAGTTTCAGGGCCTTCACTTCACCCCAATGTTCCAGCAAAGCATCGTTTAGATCATCGGACCATTCACGGGCAGCGGTTACAAGGCGCTGCTCCAGCACTTCTTCGTCAACTTCCTGCTTTTTGCCGGCGGGTAAGCGGATCACAAAGTGAATACGTGCAAGGACATCATCCCCGACCTGCGAATAGTGGGCAGAAATCTCTCCACCGTGCATGTCCGCCAAAATCGCAGCAAAGCTCTGCCGAATATCGGTGTTATATTTCTCCCGCGGCACAAAAACGAGCGCCGAGACAAACCGCTCGAACCGGTCCCGGCGGAGAAATGCTGCAATACGCGGGCGCTCCTGCAACGAGAGGATTCGACAGGAAATATCAAACAGCTCATCGATGGAGATCTGGAACAACTCATCACGGGGATAAGTCTCCAGAATATGTGCTAGCGCCTTTTCGTCATGGCTACTCTTGGCAAATCCGGATTTTTCCAGTGTTTTCTGAACCTTGCGGCGAAGATAAGGGATATCCCGCGGAATGCGGTTATACGCCGCAGAGGTAAAGAGACCTGTGAAACGGTATTCGCCAACGACATCGCCGTTTTTATCGAATTTCTTAACACCCACATAATCTAACTGTACCGGGCGATGTACGGTTGAGCGCGCATTTGCCTTGGTCACAATGATCAATTCAGGGCGATGTAAAAACTCGCTCACCTCAGGGGAGACTTCTGCCTTGCCAGACATAATGCGGCGTTTTGGATCGCGCAAAATGCCAAGACCAGAACCCGGCACAGGCTCCCAGTTTTCGGATTTGTTTTTACCTTCAACCTTGAAATTATATTCTCTAAATCCAAGGAAGGTGAAATGGTTATCCGCCATCCATTTCAGAAGGGCAATCCCCTCTTCCACTTCAGCATCTTCAAGCGGCAAAGACCCTGGTTTCAGGGATTTCGTAATCTCGTCAACTTTTCCAAGAACCTGTTTCCAATCCTCAACTGAGGCACGAACATCATCCAGAACCGCCGCTAATTCAGCCTCAATTTCCTTCATCACCTCGGGAGAGCCTTGCTCATCCACTTCGATATGCATAAAGCTTTCAGGTTTGCCTTTTGCCTTCGCAGAACTAGAAGGGTCATATACCTTAGTGTGATCCCCTTTTGCATTCCGCTCTACACACAAAATCGGGTGAATCAACACATGGACATTAAGCCCCCGTTGGTTCAAAGCCGCAGTAACACTGTCCACCAAGAACGGCATATCATCGTTAACGATCTCCACCACCGTATGAGAGGTCTTCCAACCATGCTCTTCCAAAGTTGGACTGAACGCACGGATTTTTGAGGCACCGGCTTTTCGGTTGGCCGCAAATTTATAAAGTGACAACGCCGAGCCATATAGATTTTCCGGCTGAATAGAAAGGACGTCTTCCGGCGTCATTCTCTCATAAAGTTTCTGAACGAATATGGTGAGGTCTTCGGCCTGCTTCTTCTCAAACCGTCCCGAAATCATTTCCAGAATTTCGGTGATCCGTTCGTTTTTGAGTTCCTGTGCCGTCAGTGCCATGCTGAGATGTCCTTGAGTTCCGGTTGTACAGACATTTATATGTGAAATTTCTAAAACACTAACCAGTATATGGTTAACGATCTCTTGTCATTTTGAATATGTTGCGCCGCTAGGACCAAATTCAACAATAAAGGGGAAAATAATCGAGTAGTATTTTCGTGAATGTGGTGACATGAATATTATCAAGACAAAATAACTATCTAGGAAATAACTTAAATTTGCTCCACTTTCATCTTTAGGCCTGCCAACGTACAGATTCAACCGAAAAAATTGACATAAAATCAAATACTTGCAAAACAAACGTTAGGCATTATTTCGCAAATCCATTTTTTGCCCCCTAAACCAGACAGTTATCCAAAGACACAGCTTTTAATTGGGTTCACATAAGCTTAATCTGCTATTTACTTTCCATAGGATACTGTCAGCATCCTTCAAAAAAATCTGGAGCAGGGTTAGAAAATGGCGAGAACAGGTATTAAGGTCACCTCCAATACCGACACACAAAATGTCTATCTCACCCTATTTGACGGCGCGGACCCAAGTCATCGTTTGACGGTCAGTTTAGACCCGGACAAAGTCCTTCAGTTGGCGGGCCGTTTACTGAATGCGGGATCTGAATTGGACATTAATCCCTCAGAAGAAACCGTCAAAGCGCTCCTACAAATTGCCCTCGCTTCTTTAACCAGCCAAGAAAACATCACTAAAAATTGAGATCGGACGCCGTTTTTCTTTTATATTAGGGTCATTCGCATTCACTAATCGTTAACCCAGACTTCCTAAGCTATGCTTGAATCTGTTGCAGAGTCAGTTGACTCAAAATAGTACTTTATCGGCTGGGTTTGATGGAAAATCGCAAAGACAGTAATTCGTCGAAAAACATGTATCTTTTCGTACCAATCCTGATTGGGCTCGGTTTTCTTGCGAACCATTATAATGTCCCGCTGTTTTTCTCTGTCAGCTTAATCTTCGGATCAATCTTCGCCCTTGCTGGTCTGTTGCTATATGGCCGGACGGTTGGTGTTATCATTGGTATCATTGTTAGCACTTATACTTATGTGCTTTGGGGCCACCCTTACGCAATCGTGATCTTCTCTTGCGAGATTTTATTCGTTGCCTTGCTTCGACATCGCATCCAGATGATTGCCTTTGCCGATTTTCTCTACTGGATTCTCATTGGTATTCCGCTGGTCTTCATCTTTTACCAAGGCGTTTTGGATCTTGGGTTTAATGGAAGCGCTCTAATCGCCCTTAAGCAATTCATCAATGGCGTGTTCAACGCTGTGATTGCCTCTTTGGCGGTTAGCGTCGGCAGAATTGTATTTCAGCGCTCAGGCAGAATCAGGCATCAATTCTCAGCCAAACATATGGTAACCAGCTTTCTCACCCTGCTGACTATTACAGCAGGCGCTGTGCCGATTATTGTCAACGGCTACCGCGTTAAAGCATTGCAGGAGGATAACCTGCTACAACAAATGCTGGACTACCAAACAGTGATTGTGAATGAAATCCTGATTACGCAAGATGGTGCGGATCTAAACAATAACTCACTGGCAGAAACTTTGCTGAAGCCCGCGGATGTTCATGTACAGCTCGGCAGCCTCTCAGCCCTGATCACCTTTAGTGATGGTCGCCCACCCCTGACCCTTGGTAAGTTTAATAAACACGCCAGTGAAGAAGGGACGATTACAAAACTGGACGGTGGTCTTAGTATCTGGAATCCCACCGGGGATATGCCGTCGATGACGCGTTGGGCAAAAAGTGAGTATTTTATTCGGACCACGCCGCTTACAAAAGCCGGTGTAAACGAAGTCTTCATCTCCGCTAAAGCAGCTCCAATTGTTGATGTTCTGTATAAAGTCCGCACCCACACGCTAATTTCTTTGGCAATATTAGTGAGCCTCGCTTTGGCCATCGCGTATATTCTTGGCCGTATTCTCATTTCCCCAATTCAGCGCCTTGCAGATGCAAGTCAGACCGTTGCGGACCTCGCGGGGGAGAATGTTGCTCTGAAATTTCCGCGAAGCGCCATTGTAGAATATGATGACCTGTCCCTAGCGCTTCAAAAAAGCAGCAACAGCATGCAGGAATATATTACTGCCTTGCAAGAAATGAAGGACACCCTTGAACAACGGGTAAAAGCCCGGACTGAAGAGCTGGCCCGTCTCTCCATGGTCGCCAGTCAGACAATCAACGGTGTGATCATAACGGATGCCAATGGCCGCGTTGAATGGATCAACGAAGGCTTCACCCGTATTTCCGGCTACACTCTTGAAGATATGAAAGGCAAAAAGCCGGGGCATCTTCTGCAAGGTGAGAATACGAGCAAACGCACCTCCCGCAGAATATCTGAAGCCTTGCGGACTAAACGGGCCTTTAGTGACGAAATTCTGAACTACACAAAAGATGGTGACGAAATCTGGCTGCAGATCAGCGTCAACCCGCTGACCGATGATGAGGGGAATGTCACCGGCTTCATTGGAATTGAAACGGACGTAACGGAACGCCGGATGGACCGCCTAAAACTAATCCAGGCTCGCATCGAAGCGGAAAAATCAAACGAAGCGAAATCCACGTTCCTCTCTACCATGAGTCATGAAATCCGCACTCCACTTAACGGTATCATGGGCATGGCGCAACTGCTTCAGGATACAAAACTGGATGAACACCAAGAAAGTTTCCTTCGAACCATTTTGACCTCCAGTGATAACCTGCTTGCTATCATTAATGACATCCTCGATATGAGTAAGATCGAGGCGGGCGCGATGGAAATCGAGAGAACTGATTTCGACCTGCCTGAACTTGTTTCAACAACACTAAGTCCTCTGCAAACTCAGGCGCGGAAGAAAAGTCTGCGATTACTGAGTAGCCTGCCAACCGATGACACCCAATATCTGATCGGTGATCCGGTTCGTATTCGTCAAATCCTGACGAACCTTGTCAGTAACGCTATCAAATTTACCGAAAAAGGGTCTGTGACTGTGGATATGAATTTGGGTCCAAATGATCCATCTCTCCCCATCCCTCATGAGCGGGTACTCGAGTTACAAGTCACGGACACAGGTGTTGGTATCGCTGAAAACCGACTAAAGGATATCTTTACTCCCTTCACCCAAGAAGATAACACCATCACCCGCAAATTTGGGGGAACCGGTCTTGGTCTCTCCATCGTGTCCAAATTGGTGGAGCTGATGGGCGGCACCATTTCGGTTAATAGCAAACCGCAGGAGGGAACCATCTTTGCCGTTCGGATCCCCGTTGATCTGGTGCAAGATACAGAAAAGCCGCGCGATGAAGCGAAAACTCATTCCTCTCTACCAAAGTCCCTTCGGATCATTGTCGCAGAGGATAACCCGGTCAATGCCGTGATTGTGAAATCCTTCCTTCTAAAAGTTGGGTGTGATGTCATCGTTGCGGAGAACGGCGCCCTTGCCGTGGAAGAGGTTGAGAAACAGATCCCTGACCTGATTTTCATGGATGCCCATATGCCGATTATGGACGGTATTGCAGCAACAAAAGCCATAAAATCCAATAAAAAGGCTCAAAACGTCCCTATTATTGGTCTCACTGCTGATGCATTTGAAGAAAACAGGCAAAAATTCTTAAACGCTGGCATGGACGATGTCTTGACCAAACCATTTAAAGAAGATCAAATACTTAGTATACTGGAGCGGCACACAGGAGAAGGTAGCGTAATGAGTAACCCGGGGCCCCAAGACACAGCACAAGACGAATTACCAATTGGTGATGACAAGGAAATCGAAGGCCTGCAGAACCAAATTGGTGAAGTTGCCATGCAGTCTATGCTCTCCATTGCCCCTGACAGCTTCTTGCAACAGGTAAGAGACATGGAAGCAGCCATCACAAATGAGGACGCCACCATGATCTTGGAAGCCGCGCATGCCCTAAAAGGTGCAGCTGGGGCCATGTATTCCTACCGGTTGGCAGCAGAAGCCGCAGTGATTGAGAAAAACGCCAGCGACCTAGCCCTGGTAAAAGAGAAATTCCCTGCGTTGCAAAATACGGTTGAACAAACCATTGAATGGCTTCAAAAAAAGCAAGCCTGATCGCGACAGTCAGCCATTCCTTTTTTGTGTGATATAAAACAATTTTTCGATATAGTGATGAGGTCTAACCCCGGATAGGGGTAAACGAAAATCATAAATCGAGAGTGAAATCATGCCTGTCTATAACCGGATTGCCGAATTGCATGACGACATGCAAACATGGCGTCGTGATATCCACAAACATCCTGAGCTTTGTTTTGAAGAAGTCCGCACCGCGCAAATTGTCGCTGACAAATTGCGGGAGTGGGGATTAGAAGTGCATGAGGGGATCGGCGTCACTGGTGTTGTTGGCATTCTGAAAGGTCAGGGCAACAGCAACCGGACAATTGGGATCCGCGCGGATATGGACGCCCTGCCAATGCAGGAACTGACCGGCTGCGATCACCAGTCGATTTATGACGGAAAAATGCATGCCTGCGGTCATGACGGTCATACCGCTATTCTCTTGGGGGCTGCCAAATACCTGTCTGAAACCAAGAATTTCGATGGCACCATCAACTTCATTTTCCAGCCAGCAGAAGAAGGTGGCGGGGGCGCCGATAAAATGGTCAAAGATGGCCTGTTTGAACGTTTTCCTTGCGATGCGGTTTATGGCCTTCACAACATGCCAGATCAACCCAAAGGCACTTTCCATATCCGCAAAGGGACTTTGATGGCATCTGCCGATGTGGCGGAAATCACCATCCGTGGGAAAGGCGGCCATGCAGCCCACCCGCAGCGGTCAAACGATCCGATCACAGCTGGGGTTCAACTGCATGTAGCGTTGCAATCAATCGTTTCTCGAAATATCAGTCCTGTCGATAATGTTGTTATTAGCGTCAGTCAATTTCACGCAGGGACAACACAAAATGTGATCCCGCATGATGCGACCCTCACCGCTTCTGTCAGAACTACAACGCCAGAGCTTCGCGATTACGTTCAAAACCGGATGCAGGAAATCTGCGACGGCATTAGCAAAACATTCGGTTTGGAAGTAGAACTGCAATATCACCGCAATTACCCTTGCACGGTCAATCATGACCGGGAGGTTGACATCGTGGCCAAGGCCGCGGCGGATATCGTTGGCGCGAATAATGTGAATACTGAAGCCCCCGTCCGCATGGGCAGTGAAGATTTCGCCTTTATGCTGGAGGCATGTCCAGGTGCTTACATCTTCCTTGGTGCGCGGGATGAAGATCACGTCTATACCGTCCACCACCCCAAATATGACTTCAACGACGAAATCCTGTCCACAGGTGCCAGCCTCTGGGCACATCTGGTTGAAACGCAGCTGCCACGACGCTGATCCTACTCACCTGAATGTTGTTGTTTTGCAACATTCAGGACCTCCCCCTTCTCCGGTTGATCTCAATCAATTCGCACCTCCCAGAACAGGCGTATCCAAACGTCAACGGGAGACAACCGAATTTAACTTGGATCGAACTTCCGATCAGTATTGGAGAAGTAAAATGAAAGCAGGCAAGCTGGTATCAATTCTCGCGGGCGCAGCGATATTGGCAACAACCGGTGCATCTGGCGCCATCGCAAAGGAAGCTGGCGACTTTCTCGTTCGTTTTCGCGGCATCGCCGTAACACCAGATTCTAGCGGTACAACTGACGCGATCGGCGGTCAGGCGAATATCGACGAATCTTACGTTCCGGAACTCGATTTTACCTATTTCTTCACCGACAATATTGCCGCTGAGCTGATTTTGGCCACCACCAAGCACGATGTGACCGTCAGCAACACAACACTGCCAGGTGATGCGGATCTGGGTGATGTCTGGCTTTTGCCACCAACCCTGTCCCTGCAATATCACTTCATGCCAAAAAGCGATTTCAGCCCCTATCTGGGTGCGGGCCTCAACTACACAATCTTCTACAACGAAGGTGGTGAGCGCGCGCCCGTCAATGACGTGGAATATGAAGACGGCTTCGGCTTCGCGCTTCAGGCTGGTTTTGACTACAAACTGGACGACAACTGGTCCCTGAACTTTGACGTGAAAAAACTGTTTCTGGAAACAGACGTGAAAGTAAATGGCGGCGCCATTAACGCCAAAGATGTGAATATCGATCCTTGGATCTTCGGTATCGGCATCGGCTACACATTCTAAAGTTAGAAGCTTTACCTCAGTTCTCTAGCTTGCCCGGTTATCCTGCCCCTAGGCAAAAGATAGCCGGGCTTTTTTGTCTTCTTTTAATGCTCTCCGGCTCCCCGTATACTCCTCCTCACATTATGGGGGGATCACATGGCAGCAGAACTTCGAAGCTTTTATTCAGAAGATTACATTGGCTTTATCGCAGACCAACTGGCGCCACATGGCGTTTCAAAGCCCGATTTTCTGGCAGATTGCTTCACTAAAGACTGGTCAGGCCTCAGTCTGAAAGAACGGGCGGCGCGCTTAACCTCTCTTTTGTGTCAGCATCTGCCGGAAGACCCCGAAAACGGGATTGAGATCCTTAAAAAGATCCTCCCGGTGATTAGCGCCCCAACAGCTCAGAAATACGCTGATATGCTATGTCTGTTCGTCCCTGACTATGTGGTGCACAGGCGAAAGGACCTAACCCTCTCTAAGATCAAAGACGCCCTCTGCTTTTTCACTCATAACGGCACAACATCAGAACTGGCCGTGCGACCTTTCATTCAAGAGTATCCAGATGAAATGATGGACTGGATGCAATCGCTCAGCCATCACACCCATCCCCATGTACGCCGCTTTTCCAGTGAAGGCTGTCGCCCGCGCCTCCCTTGGGCCATGGCGCTGCCAGCGCTTAAAAAAGATCCCGCGCCGATACTGCCAATCCTGACAACGCTTGCAGCAGATGACAGTAAATTTGTCCAGAAAAGCGTCGCGAATAACCTCAATGACATTGCGAAGGATAACCCGGATGTGGTCCTCTCCTTTGCCGAGGCGGAGATCGGTCGCCATGCCAATACCAATTGGATAATCAAACACGGCACACGAACGCTTCTGAAAGCAGGTGAGCCTCGGGCATTGGCATTGTTTGGTATGGGCCCGGTCGATGTGATAAATATCAAGCTGGAGCTATCCTCCAATGATCTAACCCTTGGAGAAAATCAGACCTTTTCTTTCTCGGGTGAGATACCCGGACCTCTCCCAGAAAAATTAAGGCTGGAATATGCGGTGGATTTTGCAAAGGCAAATAACAAATCATCCCGCAAAGTTTTCATGGTGAAAGAAATAGGCAGCGACCTGCGGGAAATCGCCTTCACCAAGGCCCACAAATTTGTGGATTATACGACCCGGAAACATTATGCCGGGCCGCATCGCATCAGTATTCTCGTGAACGGGGCTGAAGTAGCATCCGCCCCTTTCACACTCCACCTACCTTAAGCAGATGGCATCACCCCTTTGATGACGTAGCTGAGGGCCTGCACAATCTGCTCGGGCTCTCGTGCCATGCCCGCAGCACCGGCATCGACCTCTTTAAGTGCATGATCATGTTCTGCTGGATGCAGCGTCAGATAGGGGATGCCAAGCGCCGCAGCCTGACCCGCATCAAAAGCGGCATTCCACTGTTTGTATTTTTCGCCAAAACGAACAATCACCAAATCGGCTTCTTTCAACAAGGTGCCTGTCCGAACAGAATTTAACAGCGCGCCTTTATGGTCGTGCCAGTATTTATTTTCCTCTGCGCCAAAAATAGCGACACCGCAATCGTCGCTGTCTTCATGCACCGTAATGGGTCCTGTAAAAATCACGGGCAGACCAGCGGCCTCGGCCCCGTCCTGAATTCTTTCGCGCCAGTCACGACATAAAGTAAAGGTTTATTGTTTGTATTTGAATGAGTGAGTGAGTGTAAATCAAATAAAGCAAGTATTTTGAATCCCTTCGTCGCGTTTTCACCGAAATACAAACAACTGCTCATTTGTAATTTTACCAATCCATTCTTCACAAGTTTTTTAGTTTTACAAATCTTTGTATAAAGTACTGTTTTTCGCAATAAAATTATACAAATAACATAATGTACAGTCTTAGCTTTTTTAAGCTGTAGATAGAGCAATCCATTATTCGAGCCAATTCCCCACCACTTTTCAACTCAGCGAATAATTTAACGAGGGTATCAGATTAACTCGCAACAAAGAAACCACTCAACCCCCATGAGCATTTTTGAAGATATCCACCAGAAACCTCTGTCAGACATACACTCCAGCATCGATAGCCTCCAGATAAGAATAGAATTCTTTGGACTTTCCAGCCTGGACCAACTGCATCGCTGTCCACCCCCCCAAACCCGCCACAGGTTCAGATCGATACCAAGCATAAGCAATGAGGGGGGAGCCAAAACGCGGAGCGATAGTTAGAAGAACATCAACAAGGTCACAAAGGCGCTTTTGCGTATCTGCAGACTGTAGTGAAGACTGACCCTTGAAAGCTCTCTCGCTTAGCCCAATCGTCCAAGCAATCTCTTTTGGATCTGTCCGCAAAACTTTTGTCAATTTACTCAGGACTATAAATCCTCCCTCTTTGACATCCTCAAGCTGCATTCTGTCCGACTCCATCATTTATATAATGCATTAGCACTTTTGCATGCTAACATATTCTTTCATACTGAATTAATAGTATCGTTGGCCTTTATCCCTAGTTATCGGGGGCACCATCCTCCAAAATAAGAATACACTGCATAGACCCTTATTCTTTGCTAGTTGGCTCTAACAGAGTGAGTTCTAATGTATGTGATGCACTATTCCATTTCCAATACTGCGAAAGATAATCTTATTCGAAATTCTTGACTGAGTTAAGCCAGATGCTCCTAAGGTTTCAGGATAAAACTATAAATAATAAAATGGGAAGAAAGCACTGCTTAAAAAATTCCGAATGAGAATTCAAAGCCAATAGCAATAATCTAAAACTCTAATATATTAATTGCAGAGGCTTTCGAAAAGAATGAGCAAATTGACCTATTACTATGTCCAACTGCCCATATCTCTCAGATGCTAAAGAAAGAAATTTATTACCGTGAGACGAGAATCCACATACTTTTGATTGATAATAATGATCTTCTCCCCAATCAATATAGGGTAAATAAAGTTGATCAATAACCCCTTGCTTCCACAGCGGAAAACTCATATACAGAAAAATAAGCGTATAATATAGGATAACGAATCTGATCATGGGACAGATTAATTCAAATACAAAGAATAAGGGGCTAAGCTTGTTGATAGCTGTGCTTTTTACTCTAAATTTGTTGTCCGTTCTTCCAATTAACGCCTATCACGTAGAGCATGACGGGGTCACTCATTCGGTAACTATCGGAATCGAAGATTTTTCCCATGAACAAGACAGAGCCACACATGATAGTGCAGAGCATTGTGGCATGGCATCCTGTTCAGTAACACTCAGCAAAGTTATTGGTGTCACTGATAAGCTAAATGACATACGCGTTGTTTATGTCATCGTAAGTAACAGTCTTAGCTCTATTTCTCACACTCCTCCTGGGCGACCTCCATTAGCCTAATTTGATATCTCGACAGCAGTAACCTGTGTTTAAGGCACAAGTGGTTCTGCACGTCTTATCTCAACTTAAAATTAAAACTAATTTTCCCCATCGGGTGGTTAGTCAAGCTTTATGGCGCCTTGAGTATTGGGGAAGTCAATAGGATATCAAATTATGACTCGCACATATTCACTATTTTCTCGCGTCTCCAGTGTTGTACTTGTCGCGGCTGCAATGATCTCAATGGGTTCTTCCTTGGCACTAGCCTCCGGTAGTCATGAAGGCGGGCATGAGAAAATGAAAAAAGACATGCACGGAAAAATGCACGATCAAATGCATAATAAAGGTGGTCATGGGCATGGAGCCGCCGCGTCGATTGGTGAGCCTGGTGTAGCTTCTGAGGTCACTCGCTCCATTGAAATTACCATGCTTGACAATCTGTTTGAGCCTGAAAGTATTTCAGTAAAAAAAGGCGAAACAATAAAGTTTATCGTAAAAAATGAAGGAGAGTTTGTACACGAATTCAACATTGGAACCGCAGCCATGCATGCTCATCATCAAGAAGAAATGATGATGATGATGGAGCATGGCGCCCTAGAAGCAGACAAAATCAATCATGATATGATGAAGATGGATATGGGGGGCGGTAAAACTATGGAACACAATGATCCAAATAGTGTTCTACTTGAGCCTTCCAAATCAACCGAGATTATCTGGAAATTTTCCAAAGAAACTGAACTTGAATTCGCTTGCAATGTTCCTGGCCATTATGAGTCAGGCATGATGGGCAAAGTGAAATTCAAATAGCTTTGAGGCGCAACTTTTCTTAGTTGCGCCACTTTTTCTGTTAGAAATTTATCTGGGTTAAAATCATGAAATATACCTCCTTCGGAATCATTCGGGCCAGTATTATGGCAGCGATTTCCGCATCAATCATACCAACAATTAGTCAAGCCAAAACTTATGATCTCACAGTAGACAAAGTCATAATAGATACTGGCGAGTTTAAAAAAGAAGGAATTGGATATAATGGCGCTTCGCCTGGGCCTGTTCTTTCATTCGAAGAAGGTGAAGAGGTTACAATCAATGTAACCAACAATCTTTCCGAAACCACTTCAATTCATTGGCATGGCTTAATCCTACCTTACCAAATGGATGGTGTGCCAGATATCAGTTTTGATGGCATTAAACCAGGGGAAACCTTCACCTACAAATTTCCAATTGTTCAGTCAGGAACATACTGGTTTCACAGCCATTCCGGCTTTCAGGAGCCAGATGGGGCCTATGGTGCAATCACCATAAAACCTAAAAAACGCGATCCTTTCCGATTTGATCGTGATTACGTCGTCCAGTTCACGGACAAGCACCCTCATTCTGGGAAACGCATCATGCGTAATCTGAAAATGGTGGCGGATTACTACAACCGAAAGCAGCAAACGCTGGGTGATTTCTTCAAAGACTCCAAAAAAAATGGATTGTCCGAAACTATTCAAGATCGCATGAATTGGGGCAGCATGCGGATGATGCCGACAGATATCGAAGATCTGCAAGGATTTACACCTCTCATCAATGGCAAAGGGCCTAAACAGAATTGGACGGGCCTTTTTTCCGCAGGGGAGCGGATTAGATTGAGACTAATTAACTCTTCCGCAATGACCTATTTTGATTTCCGGATCCCTGGATTGTCATTGTTGGTCGTTGCCGCAGATGGGAATAATGTGCAACCCGTCAAAGTGGATGAACTTCGGATTGGAGTTGCCGAAACATACGACGTTATTGTCCGCCCTAAAGAGGATAAAGCCTATACGCTGTTCGCCGAGAGTATGGGAAGAACAGCTTTTGCCAGAGGGACATTAGCTCCTCGCAACGGAATGGAAGCAGAAATCCCTGAAATGCGAAAAAGTCCTCTTCTCACGATGGCTGATATGGGCATGGATCATGGAAATATGGAGGGGATGGACCATTCTTCAATGAAAGGTATGGATCATAGTGGGATGAAAGGGATGGATCACTCCTCAATGAAGGGGATGGATCATAGTGAGATGAAAGGAAAGCCCAACCCCTTTTATGCAATTGGTAGCGGTCTAAAACCGGTAGCGGCAAATGGCGGGAAATTTCTCTCCTATTCCGATTTAAAAGCTCAGAAACCTCTCTATAAAGACCGGGAAGCTACACGAGAAATCGAACTTCGTCTCACTGGAAATATGGAACGCTACATCTGGAGTATCAACGGCGTAAAATATGACGACGCAGAACCTATTAAGCTTCAATACGGCGAGCGTGTCAGATTTAAATTTGTCAACGAAACCATGATGACCCACCCCATGCATCTACATGGAATGTGGAGCATTCTGGATGTTGGTGCCGGAAAGTGGGATCCTATCAAACATACAATTAGTATTGCTCCTGGCACGACCGTCTACTCGGAAACAGAAGTTGATGCAAATGGCCAATGGGCTTTCCATTGCCATCTATCCTACCACGCTGCTGCGGGAATGTTCCGTAAAATAGTTGTAGAAGGTGGTCCTGATACCGCTGAATTGAACTCAAACGCGAAAGGATCGGTAGAATGAAGGGTTTTGTGAAATATGTAAGCGCAACAATACTAACAGCAATGATTTCCGCTCCCTCAATCGTGCAGGCTGAAGATTTGTACTACGGTTTGCAAATGGAGGAGTTTGAGTATCGTGCCGGAGAACACGGAGAGGATTTGGCCGTTTGGAATGGGGACGCCTTTGTCGGAACAGATGAGTTAAAGCTCCGTTGGGAAGGAAATGGTGAATTCAATCTCGATGGAGATGTTTTGGAAAAGTTCAGAAACCAACTCACGCTTCAAACTCCGATATCCGATTTCTGGGATATTAAAGGAGGCGTTCGCCTTGATAGCCCAGATGGCGAAGATCGCTGGTACGGTGTAGCTGGTATAGTTGGCTTGGCCCCTCAATGGATTGAGGTAGATGCAGATCTGTATCTTAGCGAAAAAGGAGATATATCTGCCAGTTTGGACATGGAATATGAGCTTCTTCTAACAAATTATCTTATTCTGACACCATCTGCAGAAATAGAAGGATCTTTTTCCAGTGATCGGGATATCGGAGTTGGTTCTGGTATCAACTCTGCCGAAATTGGCTTGCGATTGAGTTACGATGTTTGGGACAGAACAGTATCTCCTTACATTGGTATAGCCTATGAACGCAAATTTGGTCAGACAGCTGATTTTGCGAAAGAGGAGGGAGAAGAGACTTCGGTTTGGTCTTTTGTTATAGGGACAAAACTCCTCTTCTAATCAACCGACTGAACGAAAGCCTTGGAAGTTATTGGCCACACCAATCTTCCTTGGCTTTAGGTTTCTAATAAGGAACCCTGCAACATGAAAATTTTATTACACCCCATCCTCGTTTTTCTATTTCTGTCCCAATTTCCAGCTTTGGCATTCGCTGATGACCCGAGTGTGTACCAAACTGTTGAAATTGAGCATGCCGTTATCACGCCAAGTAAAAGCAGTGACAAGAGCTTACTGAAGCTTTTTGTTCGGAATGTAAGTTCAGGTAATGTCACTATCCTAGGAATCTCCAGCCCCAGTAAGGCGGGGGCTACTATTTTAGTGAAGGTTGACGAGAACAAATACTCTGAACTTAGTTCGTTAACTTTAACTACCGAGGAAGGAGGGGACTTCACCTCTTCCCATATGGTTTTTCGTCTAGAGGATTCGTTTAATTCTCTAAAGGCAAATAAGAAGCTTCAGTTAAAACTCATCATGTCCAATGGGGAAATTCCTTTCACTGCTCATATAGCAGAAAGGTAGGCTCCAAATGCAACACGACAACGAACACTATCATAAACCTTCAAGCAAAAAACACTGGTGGCAGACACGAGAGGGAGTTGTCCTAATCGTATTTTTGGTTTTCGCCGCTTTCTACCTCATTACAGAGCATACAGCACACCTGTACAGCGCCCTTCCCTGGCTCATACTTCTGGCGTGCCCTCTCCTGCATCTATTTATGCATCGAGGACATAACCACAATGGAACCGGTTCAAATGATAAGGGGGGAGCACACTGATGCAAGAAACAGAACAAGCATATGGTTTATGGATTCTTGTCATACTCAACTCTGTAATTTTTATAGTATTCGCATTTAGTTTCTTTAAGCCGGAAACAAAACGCGATTGGCGTTCATTCGGTGGTTTTTCTGCCTTTATTGTTGCGCTTTTTGTAGAGATGTACGGTTTTCCATTAACAATCTATCTATTCTCAGGGTGGTTGTCGGACACCTATCCTACTGTCAATTTCTTATCTCATGAAAATGGGCACTTGCTTCATACATTCTTGGAGCTAGAAGGTAATGCTCATTTTGATGCGTTACATATCACTAGTATTTTTATGATTGGCGCAGGGTTCATGTTGTTATCGGTAGCGTGGAGAGTTCTCTACAATGCTCAAAGAGATGGCAAGTTAGCTGTATCAGGAATCTACTCTCGAATTCGACATCCTCAATATGTGGCGTTTGTTCTCATCATGTTTGGATTCCTACTGCAATGGCCAACCATTCTCACAGTAGCAATGTTTCCGGTTCTTGTTGTCATGTATTGGCGGCTGGCAGTATCCGAGGAAAAAGATTCCCGTGCACGATTTGGCTCAGCATGGGATGTCTATGCTCGGCACGTGCCAGCTTTCATCCCAAACTGGAGCAAAAAATTTGCCCTTAAACAAGGTGATCCACAATGAACACTCTTTCGCTTTCCTTGTGGCATAACTAACAGGCAATAAAGGCTGTTCACCTTTTCCACTCCATATATCATCAATTAATTCACAGGACGAGACGATGCAACATTCGCATTCAAATCGCTCAGCACAATACAAAAAAAACAGTCTATCCCTGCTAAGCGCTATATCTCTGGGAACAGGGGTCATGATCGGCGCAGGTATATTAGCACTTACAGGCCAAATAGCTGAACTTGCGGGATCTTTATTTCCATTGGCGTTTCTAGCAGCAGCAATAGTGACTGCTTTCAGTGCGTATTCCTATATCAAAATGTCCAATGCGTATCCATCTGCTGGTGGCATTGGAATGTACCTAGAAAAAGCTTATGGCCGCACAACAATGACAGCTGCTGGCGCGCTTCTAATGTATTTTTCTATGGTTATTAATGAAAGTTTAGTTGCGAGAACATTTGGAACCTATTTTAGCCAACTATTTGATACGACGACTGAGCCTTGGATAATTACTGCTCTGGCAGTTGGGTTATTGTTTTTTTCTTTTCTGATTAATATTTCAGGAAATAAAACAATTGGATTATTTGCACTCATGATGGCGTTTATTAAAATAGGGGCCATCGCCATATTTGCTCTCGTTGGCATATGGATTTCTGGTTATTCCTTCGAAAGTGCTGCAACTAGTCCAACAGAAACTACATTATCAGGATTCATTGCTGCGATGGCATTGGCCATTCTAGCCTACAAGGGCTTCACAACCATTACCAACAGTGGCTCCGAGATTATTGATCCACATAAAAATGTTAGTAGGGCCATCATCATTTCTATCGTCATATGTGTCTTTATCTACTTCCTCGTTGCGATGGCTGTTATATCTAATTTGAGTGTAACCGAAATTGTTGCAGCAAAGGACTATGCTTTAGCGCAAGCAGCACGCCCTGTGTTTGGCGATTATGGATTATGGTTCACAGTCGGCTTAGCGATAATTGCCACCATTTCAGGAATCATTGCGAGTATGTTCGCTGTCTCTAGGATGTTGGCAATGATAACAGACATGAAGCTTGTACCGCATAGCCATTTCGGTATGCCAGGCGACATCCAAAAACACACCCTTGTTTACACTGTTGTCATAGCGATAACTTTAACGGTCTTGTTTGATCTAAGCAGAATAGCTTCTCTTGGAGCAATATTTTATATCCTGATGGATATCGCCGTACATTGGGGGATATTTCGTTACTTGCGAAAAGAAATTGGGGCCAATTCCTTTATCTTAATCTGTGCAATCCTATTCGACATAATAGTCCTAAGCGCGTTTATATACGTAAAGGCAACTTCAGACATCGCAGTCATATATTCGGCTCTTATTGGGATTTCACTAATCTTTATTGGTGAAAAGATCTTTCTTTCCAAAAATCCAGCCGAAAATGAAGAGTCCAACCATCAAACTCACGGGAACTAACACCATGGCCAAAGATCCAGTATGCGGCATGACAGTTGACGAGAACAAAAACAAACCAAAGCATGATTTTGATGGAATTACATACCATTTTTGCTCGCAAAAATGTCATGACAAATTCTCAAGTGATCCCCATCATTATCTATCGGGAGCACATAAAACACAAAAGCATACGTATGCCAAAGGCACTCAATTTACATGCCCCATGCATCCTGAAATAATTCGAGATAAACCGGGAGATTGCCCTATCTGCGGAATGGCGCTTGAACCAATGGGTGTCCCGACCGGTGACGAAGGACCTAATCCTGAACTAATTGTCTTTACAAGACGAATGTGGGTCAGCGCTATCCTTACTGTTCCCCTTTTGATTTTGACAATGGGACCTTTATTGGGGTTTGGTGTAATTAGAGATTTAGTTGGCGAAAGAAACGCCCTTTGGATGGAGTTTGCATTAAGCACGCCTGTAATAATTTGGGCCGGTTGGCCTTTTTTTGTTAGAGGTGCGAAATCGGTTCTCAACAGAAGCCTGAACATGTTCACGCTAATAAGTATGGGTGTTGGTGCGGCATACCTATTCAGTATTGCAGCCCTTCTTATTCCAGAAATATTTCCTGCAGGGTTCAAAGATTCAGATGGAAATGTTGGAGTCTATTTCGAAGCGGGCGCTGTAATTACCGCATTGGTATTGCTTGGTCAAGTCATGGAACTCAGCGCGAGAGAACGCACAGGCACTGCGATTAAGGCTCTTCTTGACCTTGCAGCTAAAACAGCAAGGATAATCAGGGAAGACGGCAGGGAAGAAGAAATCCCTCTGGAAGAAGTCGTCGTTGGGGACCTCATTCGAGTGTATCCAGGTGATAAGATTCCAGTGGACGGAGTAGTAACTGAAGGTCTTACCTCTGTTGATGAGTCAATGATTACAGGAGAGGCTGTTCCCATTGAAAAAAGCCCTGGAGACCCTGTCACTGGAGCCACGCTGAATGGAACTGGTAGCCTGATAATAAAGGCAAATCGAGTAGGATCGGACACGACCCTTAGTCAAATTGTCGAAATGGTCGCAAATGCCCAACGTAGCCGCGCACCTATTCAAAAACTAGCGGATTCAGTAGCAGGAATGTTCGTACCTGCTGTGATTCTAATAGCAATAATTTCCTTTATTAGTTGGTCAATTTGGGGCCCTAGCCCTGCTTATGCTTATGCTTTGGTTTCTGCGGTGGCGGTTTTAATAATAGCTTGCCCGTGTGCACTTGGCCTAGCTACACCAATGTCAATTATGACGGCAACTGGCCTTGGTGCGCAGATAGGAGTACTCATTAAAAATGCTGAAGCACTGGAACGCTTTGCTCAAATAGATACGCTGATTGTCGATAAAACAGGCACTCTCACAGTTGGCAAACCAAAACTAATCGAAGTAATTCCGCATGCAGGGTATGGTGAAACAGAAGTACTTCAACTCGCCGCAAGTTTGGAGCGTGGCTCAGAACATCCGTTGGCGGAAGCAATTGTTACTGGAGCTGAAGAACGAGGCCTAAAACTTGTAAAAGCTGAGCAATTTAACGCCATTACCGGAAAAGGTGTTACTGGCGTAGTGAACGGTAAACCTGTTTCCTTAGGCAACAGCAAATTAATTTCTGATCTGGGGCTTGAAACAGAAAATTTCACCAATCTGGCTAATGAAAGGAGAGATCGCGGTGAAACAGTAATGTTTGTTGTACTAGAAGGTGCTGTCGCGGGGCTGGTGAGTGTTGCTGACCCAATAAAAGAAACCACCCCAAATGCTCTGAATGCTCTTCACTCGGAAGGATTCCGGATAGTTATGGCCACTGGGGATAATGAAAGAACTGCGTTGGCCGTTGCAGAGAAATTGGGTATCGACGAAATCCGAGCCGATGTGCTGCCAGAAGATAAAGCTCGAATCATTAAAGAGTTGCAAAAGACCGGACATAAAGTGGCCATGGCTGGGGATGGTGTTAATGACGCACCAGCTTTAGCTCAAGCCGATGTAGGTATAGCTATGGGCACTGGCGCAGATGTAGCAATCGAAAGTGCCGGTTTTACATTGGTAAAAGGTGACTTAAATGGAATTGTCAGAGCTCGCAGATTATCAAAATCTACAATGAGGAACATAAAACAAAACTTGTTCTTTGCATTAGTTTATAATGCTGCTGGCGTTCCAATAGCTGCAGGTATTCTCTATCCATTTTTTGAGATATTGATCTCTCCAATTTTTGCTGCAGCCGCTATGAGTCTTTCATCAGTTTCTGTCATTCTAAACGCTCTCAGGCTAAGAAAATCGAAAATTTAAACCACCATTTCCCTGCCTCTTAAGCTATTGGCGATAAGACAGTTTTAGAAACATGAGCCTTTTTGCTCAAACAGCTTAAGGATAGAAGGAATGCACAACGACTACGAAAACATAGTACATTGGCTATTAATGCACTTAGGCCACGCATTAAGTGATCAAGTGCCTCTGTGGGTGCATTCCTTCTTACATGTTATTGTGTTTTGGGCGCCATTAGCAATTTCCACGCTGTTGATTATTGCCATAACAATCAAGTTGTACAGAAAGCTGTTGCTTGAGAAAATTCAACGACACAATAATAAAGAACTGCCTACTACTGTTATTGGATCGAGCGTATTTTCATTCATTATTCGCAACACCTTAAAACAACAAGCGCTCCTCATATTTCTTGGAATAACTGTAATGCCAGTTTTGTACCTGATACTGGAGCTTCCCAAGATCATAATAAATGACGTAATTAATGCTAGCGATTTACCAATCAGTTTTCTGGGCTGGAGCCTATCTCAAAACCAGCTTCTTTTTACATTAAGTGGAGTTTTCCTCAGCGCCATCTCTATTGGTGGCGGTTTAAAGTATATGCTTAATGTCTATAAAGGCAGAGTTGGGGAACATCTCTTGAGACGCCTTAGGTTAAACGTTTATAAAAGTTGGAGAAATGGTTCGGGATCTAGGCGCCGTACTGAGATTATCCCTCTCATTACACAAGAACTAGAACCGATCGGTGGATTTGCATCAGATGTATTTTCACTACCTGTTTTTCAAGGCGGAACCTTCATAACCATACTATTTTTCATGTTTATGCAAGATCCCATTTTAGGAGCAGCAGCACTCACATTACTTCCATTTCAGCTTTTCTTGATTCCAAAACTACAAAAACGCGTAAATAAACTGGCTCGTCTTCGAGTATCTGAAATACGCTCACTTGGAGGAGAATTGGGAGACCAATCCTCTCATCACATTCAGAACAGAGAGGGAATTTTGGTTGTCAGTTCTCATTTAAGAAGACTCGAACGGATCAGGCAAAAGATCCATAAAACCAAATTCTTTATGAAAGCAATCAACAATTTTCTGACTGCCCTTACACCCTTTTTCTTTTATTCCATTGGTGGTTACTTGGTTATAGAAAACCAACTTACCATTGGCGCACTAATTGCAGTTATTGCGGCCCATAAGGAATTTTCTAATCCTCTAAAAGAACTATTCAAATATTATCAGAATGCCGCTGACGTAACCATCAGATATAATGAAACGATCAAATTTTTAAGACTGAAAGCATATCCAACTGACCATGAAGAAATAGTTCAAAAAACCGGTTGATAGATCAAATGCCGAGTATAAATCTACGACTTAGGGTACTAATTATTATTGTAATGTTTTTGTGGGCAATCTGCTTCCCACTGATCGTAATTGGTTTACCTCATGCGCCACATGTTACTTTTGCCACCCTACGTGCTCTTTTAGCAGGAGTTTTGCTACTTACTATCGCTGTAATTATGAAACGGCCGCAACCCAATACTTTAATGGATTGGTTCTTAATTAGCTGTATTGGTCTAGGAGCAACAACTCTTGGATTTTTTGGAATGTTTCATGCGTCAGAGTTTGTTTCGCCAGGAATTGCGACAGTAATCGCGAATACTCAGCCACTAATGGCTGCTATGCTAACAGGCTTATTCCTGAAAGAACGTCTCAATCAACGAGGTATTACAGGACTAGCATTAGCTTTTTCAGGAGTTTTGATCATAGCGCTTCCCTCACTAATTTCTGAAACTGAAAGTTCTTACAATATAGGTATATTTTACATAATACTGAGTGCTTTAGGTATAACCGTCAGTAATATTTTGATACGACGAGCGGCCAGCCATATTGATGCTCTGAGTGCAATGGGTTGGCAACTTACAATAGGTAGTCTTTTTCTAGCAATGATTAGTCTTTTGACTGAGGATATCAGCACTATAACCTGGAATGGAGCATTCATCGTTAGCCTACTGGGATTAGCATTACCAGGCACTGCGTTGGCTTACTGGCTATGGTGCCACGTACTGGAAGATATTGAACTCAACCAAGCCAACGCATTCAGTTTCTTAGTACCAATTTTTGGTCTTGTCCTAGGTTTTCTCTTTTTTGACGAAGAAATAAGCAAATCCACTACAATTAGTATCAGTGTAATAATTCTTGGAATAGTCTTGGTTAATTGGCCAAAAAGCAAGTCCGACACACCGTTATCTGCGGAGAAAACCAACCAAGACAACAAATGACTACAAGAAAGTTGGAGAGGCCATTCTTGAAGTTTCCAATCCGCTTGCGCTAATTTTTTATCCTATATTTAAACCCTTTAAGCAAGCCACCTTTAATCATCAAAAACTGATTTAAAACAATGCAGCCCCTCATGAAATCAGCTTAACTTCCTTTTTTAAGTTAGATACTTCTTGAATACAAGAAAGAGGTTCGTAATGAAATTGGACGCTTTCAAACTCGGTTTAGCCGCAGCTATTATAGTGGCCGTAGTCTGGTCGATATGTGCTCTTTTCGTTGTATTGTTACCTGAAACCATGATGGCAATGAGCGGGCATATGCTACACGCAGATTTCCATGAGTATCGATGGACAATGCACTTTCAAGGGTTTGTCGTCGGATTGGTCATGTGGACACTTCTGGCTGGTTTATTGGTTTGGGCAACAGCTTTGATATATAATAAGCTTTCAGCATTGCCTCCTAAGTGAATCCATAAGTTATTCATCTAGGCGCGAATTTCTAGCGTTTATTTAGCTAGGCGAAAGTGAACTGGATTAAGGCACTACGGCAAACGGGTCGCATACCTCTTGTGTTACCAGATACAACTGGCCAGCAGGTATTTGTGCCGCCAAATTTAATTTTTGACGTTATTAAATCTACTGATTTGCTGCATCTTGATCAGATATTTTCTTCTGATACTCTGCTTCCCTTTTCGGCCAAGTACTTTTGATATAGCTGAGAATCTTCCATATTTGGCTGTCGTCAAGAACGTCCTTAAATCCTGGCATGGCACTTTTAACACCAGTAACACCAATTGTTTTTAGAGCTTCATCTCCTCCATACTTGCTGTAGAAAAAAAGAAGCCGATCTGAATGGTGCCACGTATGACCTCTAGCGTCATGTGGTGGAGCTTTTAACGAGCCATCATCATTGGGCGTTTTCCAATCTTCCTGACCTTCCAATTCCACACCGTGGCAAGAAGCGCAATACTCTTTGTATAAAGCCTTACCATTGGCCAATACGGCCCCAGTATTGATAAAGCAAATCACAAATATCAAAGCAATTTTGAGCACATAAGAAGGGCGCATTATGCCACCTTTAACCAAGTAACCATGCCAGAGGCAGAATGTTCCAGCATATGACAATGAAATAACCACTTACCAGGGTTGTCCGCGACAAAAGCTATTTGGATCCTTTCGCCTCTCTCCATAAGAACAGTATCCCTAAGCGGCCCTAAACGATCACCTTTATCTAACCGGCGAAAATGATGACCATGTAAATGCATGGCATGAGGCCAAGCAGTATCATTCACAATTGACATTATCACTGTTTGACCAATTTCTATTTCAGCCAAAGGTTTTTCCGTGAGTCCTGCATTATTGTTAAAAGCCCACAAATGGCCTGAAGCCGCTAGGTCCCGCATATTCCTATACTCGCCATTTAAGACAGCGCCTCGCATTCTTCCCATAGCGCCACCTTCCATGATCAAGTCAATTTTTTTCGCTGTTTTAAGATTACCTATTTCACTAATGTTGTTTGGTGATAGTGAAGCCGGCGCGTTCAATAAGCTACTACGCATTGCGGCGTTAATGGTAAATGACGCAATTTTATGACTTTGCTCCCGATCTTGGAATAGCAAGAAAGCATCTCCGCCCTCTTCACCTGTAATATCTACGAAAAGATCTACACGTTGTGCCGGAGCAAGCTCTATTCTATTAATCTCTGTTGGTTTGGAAACCGGTTGCCCATCCAAAGCCAGAAGCCAGCTACGCATGCCATTCCAGCCAAGTGAAAATACTCTGGAATTACTAACGTTTATCAAGCGCAACCTGATCCGCTGGTGTTTTTTAACATGATGCTTGTAGTCTCCAATACCATTTACAGTAACCCAATTTCCCAACCGGCCAGCATGGGACCAATCCATCATTGATCCGAAATCATCTGAAATACGCGCTTCTTGAGTTAAACGCCAGTCATCGACTAGCAGTGTCAAATCTTCATCAACTTCAGGAGGATCATCCTCTTCCACAATCAGAGGACCATACAACCCACGTGCCATTTGCTCCCAAGTTTTATTGTGCGGATGATACCAATAGGTACCAGCATCCGGTGCTACAAAATCATACTCAAAGTCATCACCAGGTTTTACAAGCTCTTGCGTAAGATGCGGTACACCGTCCATCTTGTTGTCAATTCGTATTCCATGCCAATGAATTGTCGAAGATTGGGGTAATTTATTGACAAATTTCCTCCTGACATACTCGCCCCGCCTTACTTTAATAAGCGGCCCAGGAATTTCGCCATTATACCCCCAAATTTCTGTTTTCGGGTATTGAGAAGGAGCTAGTTGAGACTGTCCAACAGATGCAATCAACTCATGAGCTGAACTTGCCATGCCAAGCCTCGGGCTCAAACCAGAAATTAATGCGCTGCCAGCACAAATTAAAGCTTCTCTTCTAGTTAGTCGCATTTCAATATCCAAACCTGTCAGGCAAAAAAATTCATAATCCAGCTAATTAAGAATACTTGTGGTAGCGTTATTAACGGTAGGAATATGGAAAATTTCCACGTCTTCGTTGTTTCTTTCAAAATCATGATTTCCGTATAATCTGTAGCCACACCGGTCATTAAAAATGCAAAGCCATTCCCAGGTGCATTCGCCCTCGTAAGTAAGTCCGCTGCAATTGGAGTACTCCCTTCAGAGCAAACTTCCATTATCGTCGCAACCACAATTGTTAATGCAAGCCCGCCAAAAGTAGCACCAAAATATGTGGCGAAACTATCTGTATCGATAGAAGCTTTGACCAAGCCAGCTAATACGACACCAAATAGTATCCAACGCAGTACCATTCTGCTTTCTGCAATTCCTTCGACGACTGTAAACACCAAGAACTTCTTGTCGAATTTAGCTACGAGTAATCTTTTCTTTGCTTCACTGAAAAGTGGAAATCAGCTGGCATTTCTAACGCATTTGGGTTCTCAGGCAGGATTCTACGTGAAACCAAAAAATCAAATAACATACCTGTAATAATCGCTATCAATAATGATAGAGCTATAAACAGAAGCGTCCACTGGAGGCCTATAAGGGCTATTAATACCAAAGTGAGTGAAAAAGAATTCCAAGGGCTCGCTACTAAAAAAGCGATCACCTGACCAGCTGATGCGCCTCGTTCATAAAGCTTTGCTCCAACCATCAATATTCCATGGCTACACAAATCAAGAAGAACACCACCAAGGGTTGCTCTCAAAATGCCAGAAAATCCGCATTTATGCCCTAACAATGCCATGACAAATTCACGAGGAATTTTGCTCAGCAACATCACCATAATAATACCGATCAATACCCCCAGCCAAATGGTATTAACCAGATCAAATACTGTAACACTGAATTCGTTCAACCAATAAAGATCGGTAATGGCCACCACGTCCAGTACTTGAATAATATAAAGCGGCAATATTGTAAGGATTGATCCCCATAACAATAAATCAGGTTTTCTATGGTGTTTATGGTTTTTCGCTGACATTATTATAAACTTTTTAAATCGAAGTACGATATATTGATAATTTAATCACGTTTTACAGATTGTACGTTGATTCTAATCACGCCACTTCCATGACATGCAGCCTTTAAATTATGTTTCGAAGCGCACTGCTCTTCGCACTCGATTGGTGACAGCACCCCTTCAAATACTGGCAGTTTCTTTAACTAAAAATTTGAGCCCCCATTTCTGTAATTAGTGCGTTTGCGCCACCATACCGGAACTGTTAGTGATAACCCTCATCATAAAATTGGTTATCGAAATAATCTTCGTCGTAGACGACATCTTCTAAAAATTTACAATCTTCAACTTCTTCCTTCAAAGATACACCGCTGTTAATCAAGATCCTATGGATGAACTGAATGGTCTCTGGAGTAGAGTTATATTTTTTTGCAATATAATTTTCAGAGCAACCAGTTTTTGTTTCTTCGATAACACCACTAATAAAACGAAGTCCTGAATGGGTGGGATCATTATGCGCAGGATTAAATCCAAAGGATGAAACAAAAGCTTTGAAACTCTCCAAATCGAATTGAGGATCAAAATTCAATTTCAAACTTATTCCTAAAGTTTTTTTAAAAAGACTGCAGATTGAGGTTATCAGTTCCTGCTGTGCTGCTGTGCTTTCCCAGGGCTGTAGGTCACCTGTTTTACTAATTTCTTTTCTATATGCTTTTCTGCGGGCCTTACCCTCTAGCGCCCTTTTCTTGGCTGCGGCTTTCTCTTGTGCTGTTAATTTCTTTTTCTGCTTATTTTCTTTTTTGGCATTGCTACCCTGTTCAAAATTACCTTCTTCCTTATTCATATCCGAGAAATCGCCTATATATAGTATGATGACGTATATTGGAGGCAATATATTGAAATAATCAATTATGTTTTACTAATTTTTTAAAATATAATTGACAATAGCATCGCAGAAACGAAGGCGAAAACAAAAGGCCTAAAGAGCTTCAGTCGTTCAAGTAGCCCAAAACATAGGTTGAGCAACTCGAACGCAATGTTGTGAGGGTAAGAGCTCTCTTATCACCAACACTAACGCATCAAATTGCAGTCCAGCTACCGCAAAACACACCCTAAATTAGTAAGTCGATTTAAAGCATATGCACCGCGCCCAATGGCCTTTTCAATAAGTGCGCAATCCCCAATTATTGATAGAGTCTCTGATGCCCTTGTAACCGCTGTATAGAGCAGTGATTGGTCTATCATTTTTTCAGCGTGTCCCGGCAAGATTAAGATGCACTTTTTCCACTGTGAACCTTGACTTTTATGGATGGTCGTGGCGTAACCCAGATCTAATTTTTCGAGCATCTCGCGAGTAACCGGAATTATCTCTCCATTCACCTCAATCTCACCAAAACTATCATTTAAAGGTTCACCAAATACTTGAACAATTGACCCCAAGTCTCCATTGCGAATATTGAGTTTGTAATCGTTCTTGGTGACCATAATTCGATCACCCAATCGCAGGCTCGTACCTGCATTTGTGATCCAAGGGATATACCCGAATTGATCGTCGTTATAATGTAGTGCTTTGGGATTGGTTTGCTCAAAATGGCTTTGAATTAAACGATTAATAACGTCAACACCAAGTGGTCCTTTGCGAGTAGGGGAGATGACAATGCACTCTTCAAGTGATCTTGTTTTGGTATACTCTTCAACTACTAAAGCAGCATCCATAGTTGGAAAATAGTAAACATCACCTTGAAGTGGGGCTAACAGCTGTCGGGTATAAGTTTTATTGCGTATCGCAGTCGCCAAGGAATGAATTCCGCTTTCAGCCCGCTGACGTTTAACCTCTGAAAGATTGAAAACGGGCAGGTCACTTTTCATAGCTGCATGAAATACAAGGCCCGCTCCAACGGGTGGTAATTGCGCAGCATCACCAACAAGTATTATCCGGGTAGCTTCCGGAAGAATACCAACGAGTTTGTATGCAGACAGCAAATCCACCATGGAGGCTTCGTCCACTATTAAAAGTATATGCTCAGGGAGAGGCTCTTTACGCTCCCCTAAATGATCATATAAAAACTTCGCAATTGTAACTGCAGGCCGTCCAGTACTCCCCGCCATGCGTTGAGCAGCCCTTCCTGAAAGGGCAATTTGAAATACAGCCAGGCCATCCGCAACCTTCTCGTAAACTGATAAAATAGCCTTCAGGATGGTAGTCTTACCTGTACCCGCCCCTCCAGATATTACAGCCACAGGACTACAGACTGCACCTGCGATTGCAGATCGCTGTTCCCTTGTCAGTTTGAACGATAAAACACCTTCAAAATCTCTAAGTGCTTGTTCAATAATACTTGTGTTTACATCACGTTCCCAAGCAGCCAGAAGACACCCCGCTCCTGGTTGGCGGCTTGCCATCCGTTTAAAAAAATGCCCTACAGTGTTCTCCTGTATGGCTGTGCCAATCGCTTGCAGACCGCCTTCTACTCTGAGCAGAACCCCACGGCTCTTTGCTGCTTGACACAAATCAGCATGACAAACCTCCAAATCTCTGCAGAGTTTCTGAGCCTCTTTTACAAGAGTTTCTTGTGGTATAACTGTTGATTGAGTGCGTTGAGTATACTTTAGAGTTATATGCTCAGCGATCGCTGCTAACACTTCAAACTCCGATACTTCAATTTCAAATCGATTGATCAATTTAAGAATATCGCTAAAAGCCAATCCAAATGCTGTCAGTAAAAAGGGATTGGATTTCAGCTTATTTACAGCGTCATTCTCGTAAACTCTGACTAACTGATCTGCAATGCGTAAAGGGAGTTCAGAATTTTGAAGCCAAGCTATGGTTTCATACAAATGATCAGCAGGCCAATTTGCTATTAGTCTCTGGGCAAGCTCTTCAGAGACTCCGCTAACCGTCATTAATCTCTGCGCATTTTTATCGCGGATAACTTTATTCAAGTCAGGTAGGGCACGCACTATACGCCTTGCCTTAACATCTCCAATGCCATCAATATTTGCAGCAATCCACCGTGACAGTAGCTCTCCAGAAGGGCGGATCATCGTTGCTTTGCTGACAATCATCCTAGTTTCCAAGAAAGAAAATCCGTTTACGGTTGAGCGATATAAAGAGGTATTGCCAGCCACTTCCCAGACCGTCCCAGGAGTCGCCGCCGGTGCAGTCTTTTTCTGAAATTTAAGCACCAGTGGTCTGTCTCGGTAAACTAAGGAACCGTTCTCTCTGACTTCATCTGCCACACGTAGATTAATTCCTCTTTGCCTTTTTATTTGGACAATCAACGTGGACACAACCCAGTCTGCGCGATAACTTCTTCCATCGCCTGATATCGCTCTAATTGCCGCCTTAAAAACGCGTTTTCAGCTTTCAGTTTTGCGATCTCATCAAACAATTGGTTATTTTGTCTCTTCGACTGTTGAACACGTTTTTCAGAGCGCTCGCGAGCCGCATGGATTGCCTTGGGTTCTTCCTCAGGAGGAACGCCGTACCATCGCTCTTCCGCGTCTTCTAAAGCTTTCTTTACGGCTGGGTTCTGCGTTACTACAGAACGCGCAAACTCTAATTCACGACATAACACAACTCGATTTACTTTAAAGCCCCGTTGGTATTCATTGTAGTCTTGCAAGGCATCCCGTTCAGCAATCCAAGCCTTAACCCTGGCAATGTTCATTTGGCCCTGGCGCTGACTCATTCTTTCCCCCAACCATCAGCTTGAATGAAATTGCATCTTGTCATTATTTGACCACCTTTAAATACTTTTGAGGATTAGGCTTAACGCCTAACTCTTCAAGTTGATTTCTTAGTGCCTGTAATTCTTCAAAAAGAGTAGAAATTTGATCAATTAGATCCACCTCACTCTTCCTTTTCAAAGCTAATTTCTCAGTTAGCTCAATTATTTCTTTTTGTGCTTCAATCAAATTTTGTCTAGTTGATCCAAACTGATTTAAAATTTGACTATCTAGCATCTTAGAGAAGTTTTCTGTCTCTAACCTTTTCTCTAGAAAACTAACTCTATTGACAAGCTCAGTTCTGCCCATCACGCGCTTAGGGCGTGAAAACTCGGCCCCTGTTGGCTGAATGCGAGACAATGCATCATTAGTCTCATCGATAAAACGCTTCAAAGTTGGGAATTCACGAGCATTCAAATAATACTTGTTTTTGCCTACACTTTCCGAGATATCAGTAGCCAAAATTTTCTTTTGTCGGGTTTTCAACTCAACTCCATTGTTCAGCTGAGTTTTGATATCATCTCTCCGAGCTAGAATGTTGAAATACATTTTTTTTGCTATTCCAACATTTTTACCGCTAGAAAATTCAGGCCAATCAGGAAGTTCTTCCTTTTTTTCCTCTCCCAATTTCATATCAAAAATACTGAAATCAGGCATCACATGATTCTCCAGCGTCGATTTCTTCAATTGCTGACTTGTACCTATGAAGTTGCTGGTCATAAGCATTCACAATAGAGGTAAAGTTTAGCTTTTCAAAAGCATCTCTTGATACTTTCATAGCTTGCCCCTGACGCACTAAATCCTCACGATGAGTCGGGAGAGTTAATCGGTTTATGCAACCACCACACTTCTCCCAACAGGCTTCATCTGTCTCCGCCAATTGAGTTTCTTTGTTAAAACATTGAGCCTGGGAAACTGTCTCTGGGCGAACTAGGCAGAACCCATATTCATGAGGCTCAATATGTCCCTGAAAAGTATCTACGATTTCTTCGACCTCATCTTCGCCTACAAATTCAAAGCTCTTCAAAAGCCCTTCAATATACTTCCCAACTGGGCCGTACAAACGCTCGGATCCCTCTGCAGCCCTACCAATAAGTTCTCTAATATATTCTAGGTTGAGTTGAAGTTCCATGTCTTCACTCTCCAACAATTTCCCCATCATATAACGGTCTGTCATATAACTTCCAAAATTGTGGCGAAAGTGCTCACGTATAAGTTCGGGAACAGAACTACCATCAAAACGACGAAGTGCAAATTCGGCCCACGCATGACGGCAACTGTGCATATAAAAATTTTTGATTTGAAGAGAGTTATCAAGAAAAAGGTTCACTCGGCGATTTATAAAAGTCCTTAAACCCGCCCCTGCTTCAGCAATAGAGTTAACAGAAGCCTTGTTTGCTCGCATGCCACTCCCAGGCTTGGATGCCACCCTCTTAAACAATGGTTCGTGAAAATCTGGATCTTCAAATTCTTTTAGATTGCGAATAATATCCACTATTTCCGCAACCTCTCCCGCAATGTAACGAATAGTCGATATGCCTTGGTTTGTCTTATTTATACTGCTGCGAAATGTGTAAGATCCATCTTTTTGTCTTTCAATGTCTGACCCTGCAATAGACTCTAATTCATTTCTACGCGCACCTGTCAACAAAGCAAAAACGAGTACACTTGCATTAAAAATATCAATTAAGATTTCTTGATATTCCCAATTTGATCCGTTTGTGCCCTTCCCTTGTTTAAAACTAAAAGTATCCAACCAATTCGGTAGATCTTCCCATTTTTCTCCACCAAATTGTGAGCACAACTCTTCTAACATAACTGTTCTGTGAGATTGTGTATCACTGTCTAATTGAGAATTTTGTTTTTTCCCTATCCTCATAAACCCACCGTCTACTAAATACCGGGTCGTAGAAAGTGATTGCTTTCTCTTTGTTCGATGTTGAAATCGTGTAAGCGCTATGACTAACTTGGTTTTATCATCTTTTAAAAATTTCAAGGAATACGACAACAATGCAATCTGTTGAGAAATAGATAATCCATCTAGTTTAGTGCCCGTTTTCCACTCAACGAAATCAAACTTTGGATTTATTTTTTTTGCTGACTGTTCAACTTTATCGGAAAGTAAGATGTCTTTTTCCAAAGCAACACTTATACCATCGTCAATTTCATTGCCAAAATACTGGTCCTGTAAATTTTCATGAAACCAAAATAAACTGCATAATATGCTATAGGATCGCACCCCTGGGAACACTTGCTTGCCATTAGAATTCTTGGCCGACAAATATGCTAAAAACATCTCTTGGATTTGCTCATAAGATAGTTCTGAAAGTCGTTTATTAGGGTAATTTTTACGGAGCCAAGAAACGGTGAATTTTAAATGAAGTAATGTTCTTTTTAGTGAAGGGATTGATACGCTAAAGCGCCCGTCCGGAAGTTCCAGATCTCTACATCTGCTTCTCGCATTTACTCTCGGCATAAGTGCCTGCTTAACGAAAATCAGCAACCGAGCCGGCAGTTCTCCAAACTCTTCACTGAATTTAATCGAAAACTCCTTATCATCGCCTCGAATTGGATCAATCCAGAACCAGGTATCATCTATATATCGATTTTTCCTCAGGTTTAGGTCTCTATTGTTTAGTTGTAAGCGATGTTATTCCCCCACGTTACAGATTTGGTGGTTTCATGGTTAGGGCGATTTGAGTGTAAAAATGTCTAGTGCGCAATAACGCATTTTTTATGCAAAATACGGTATTTTATCCGCCTATTAGCTATGATGGTTC
>JAEPMY010000031.1 GCA_017643685.1 Sneathiella sp. | reverse complement strand
TTGATCCGTGAGTGTCCTGCCAAGTGTCATATAGCCACCACATTCCCCAAAAATGGGGGTGTGTGACGCGGCGGCTTCCCTCATGGCTGCTTTGAAATGCTGATTAGTGGAAAGGGTGCCCGCGTGCAGTTCGGGATATCCGCCCGGAAGATAGATGAAATCCACGTCTTTTGCTGGTCCTTCATCGGCAAGCGGGGAGAAGAAAGAAATTTCAGCTCCTGCATGTCGCCATTGGTGCAGCCAATGTGGATAGCAAAAACTGAACGCCATATCTTTTGCTACTGCAATCCGTTGACCGGGAGGGGGCATGTTTGAAGACCCTGCCACCAATGTTGGCTGCGCTGCAATGCCCCTCAATTTTTCAAGATCAATATGATAAGCAACTGTGTCGGCGGCTTGTTGTATAAAGCTTTCTAGTTGGCTGTTTTCAGAAGCCTGCACCAATCCTAGATGCCGGGATGGCGTCACAAGCGCCTCTAATTTTGGAAGCGCGCCAAGAGTAGGAATGCCAATTTCCTCTGCCGCTTGGCTTAACAATTTGGCGTGGTGGGAGCTGCTTACCCTGTTGAAAATAACTCCGGCGAGGCGTGTGCCTTCACGGAAACTGTTAAATCCGTGGAGAAGAGCCCCCATGCTTGCGGATTGGCCCTTGCCATCCACCACTAAAATAATGGGCAGGTTTAGCAAAGCGGCTAAATCAGCAGTGCTGCCACGACCATCCTGAGCCCCGTCAAAAAGGCCCATCACTCCTTCGCCTATAACGATGTCAGAGCCATCAGATGCAGCGCGATAGTTATCGCAAAGCAGTTCTTGCGACATGGCCCACGGATCCAAATTGAAACAAGGCTGTTCACTTGAATAGTGGTGAAATTCCGGGTCGATGTAATCTGGCCCAACCTTAAAAGAAGCTGCTTTTAAGCCATTATTTTTGAGAGCCCGCAGCAGGCCCAGCGTCAATAGGGTTTTACCGCTTCCGGAAGAGGGAGCTGCAATGATGACACCGGGTGCAATGCTCACACTGCTGCCTCAGCTGCTTTCAGCTCTTTCATGTACCAGCCCAGCTCGTTATGAAGATCAACAACGCCGCCCACCACAATCAAAGCAGGTGGTTCAAAGTTATTTTTCTCAACATCTTCTGCTGCGGTTGCCAGCGATGTGATCAAAACACGCTGGTTTGGCAGGGTTGCATTATTTACGATGGCAACCGGCTCATCCGAGGGGCGTCCAAAACCCATCAGTTTTTCCGTAATCGTTTTGATATGTTTCATACCCATGTAAATTACGATAACAGGAGACCCTTTGGCTATATGCTCCCAATTTACGCTGGGAACCTCACCACTGGCATCATGACCGGTCACAAAAGTGGCCGCTGAATTTTTTGTACGATGGGTAAGCGGGATACCTGTATAGGCTAATCCGCCAACGCCTGACGAAATACCCGGAATAACCCGGAATGGGATATTTTCTGCGTTCAGGCGCAAGGCTTCTTCGCCGCCGCGACCGAAAATATATGGGTCTCCCCCTTTCAGTCGCAGAACCTTTTTCCCTTCACGTGCAAGGGTGACGAGGCGTTCGGTAATGTCTTTTTGTTTCGAAGAGGGCTTGCCACCGCGCTTGCCCGCATATTCCAGAACACAATCAGGGCCCGTAAGCGATAGGATTTCTTTACTGACAAGGGCATCGTAAACCAACACATCCGCTTGCCTCAAACCCTCTACAGCATAAAGGGTGAGTAGTCCCGGGTCGCCCGGACCCGCACCCACGAGCCAGACACTCCCAGGCTCAAAAGGGGGGATTTTGCTCAAGATATTTTCCATGGGTCTCTTTTACACGGCTTTTAACGTCTCGCCTAGCCAACTGTTGGCTGGGGGCCTATAAATATGGGATGAAAACTGCCGATGAAAAGAGGGAATTACGATATGGCTGGACAACAGGGGCCTGTGCCACTGCTGCGGCTAAATCGGCGTGCCATGCGCTCCTCTTTGGTGAGTTTTTGGATCCGGTGGAAATAACTCTTCCAAAGGGTCAAAAACCAGCCTTTGCCCTGGCCACTGAACAGTTTGATCAGGACACCGCTATAAGCAGCATCATTAAAGATGCCGGAGATGATCCAGATGTCACGCATCAGGCCCGAATTATTGCGTCGGTGCGCCGGGGAGAGCCCGGATCTGGTATCCACTTTTTCGCAGGTGACGGGGTTGGCACTGTGACGCGCGAAGGGCTGCCTCTAGCGGTCGGAGAGCCCGCGATTAACCCTGTTCCCCGACAAATGATCACCGAGGTTGTAGGTGAGATTTGCGCTAAAGCCAATGTACCCGCTGACATGCAAATTACCATTGGCATTGAGAACGGGTTAGAGCTTGCGAAATACACCATGAATGGTCGTCTTGGTATTATGGGTGGGTTGTCCGTTTTGGGGACAACTGGCATTGTCGTGCCTTATTCCTGTGCGGCTTGGATCGCCTCTCTTCATCGGGGGATTGATGTGGCGCGATCAGCCGGGGCTGATCATATGATCGCCGCTACTGGGTCGACTTCTGAAAAAGCAGCGAATGACATATATCACCTTCCGGATTATGCCTTGCTTGATATGGGGGATTTCGCAGGCGGTGTCTTAAAGTATCTTAAAAAACATCCAGTTAAAAAACTAACCCTGGCGGGTGGTTTCGCCAAATTTACAAAACTTGCTGAAGGGCATATGGATTTACATTCTGGCCGCAGTCAGGTGAATTTCGAATTTTTGGCGAGTTTAATGGCAGAGCTCGGCGCGGATGAGGCAGTGCAAGCGCAGGTTCGAAGCGCCAATACTGCGATGGAGGTATTACAGATTGCGACCAATCTTGGGCTTCCTATTGCCGAGAAAATTGCACAAAAATCTCATGAGGTTGCACTGAGTATTTCAGGAGGCAAGACCGGGATCGAGCTGCTGATTTTTGATCGTAAAGGGAAACTGGTGGGACGGTATGGCTAAGCTTAAGGTCCTGTTACTGGCGGGAACCAGAGAGGGGGTAGTCCTAAATCAGCGCCTATTCGAGCTTGGTTTCTCTTTGATCACCAGTCTGGCAGGGGTAACCAAAAATCCGCCAGCGTTGAAGGGGAGAGTTCTGTCCAATGGTTTTCAGGAGGTTGGAGGACTTTCCGCATTTTTGCAGACTGAGGAAATAGGCGCAGTTATCGATGCCACCCATCCTTTTGCTGCGCAAATGAGTCAAAAGGCCAGCGCTGAATGTGAGAGACAAGGAATTACGTATCTCCGTTATCACCGCCGACCTTGGCAAAAAGTCGTCAGGGATCAGTGGATTAATGTGCGCGATATGTCAGAAGCGGGTGAAGCCGCAATAAATTTTAAGAGGTTGTTTTTGACCATTGGCCGTAAAGAAGTCGTTGCTTTTGAACAGGTGCCGGCCGATTTCTTTCTTTTGCGTTCAGTTGAAGAAGTGGCGTTCAACCCGGTCACTGCCGAAGTTATGCTCATTCGGGATCGGGGTCCGTTTCAGGTTGCAGCTGAACGCGAGTTGCTGACCCGCTATCAGATTGATGCAATCGTTAGCAAAAATAGTGGTGGCGCCGCGACTTACGGGAAAATTGAGGCGGCGCGGGATTTAGGTATCCCTGTGATCATGATTACGCCGCCTGAATACTCATCTGATAATCAGTTTAGTGATCTGAATGAGTTGATATCTTATCTCAAGTCCCTTTCTTAGGGCGGAGAACGTGAACATGGTCGGCATGATACAGGGCGCTATCCGGATAATCTTCAGCGGCAAGTACATGACCCACGATGACCAGTGCTGTGCGGGTGATTTTGGCGTCTCTCACCTTTTCCTGAATATCCGACAATGTCCCGCGAATGACGAGTTCATCAGGCCAGCTTGCACGGTAGACAACAGCCACAGGGCAATCCTCTCCATAATGAGGGATTAATTCGCGGCTGACTTTCCGAAGGTTTCGAATGCTCAAATGAATGGCGAGGGTACCGCCTGATTTGCCAAGCGTTTCCAGGTCTTCATTGTTCGGCATAGCCGTTGCCTGCATCGCGGTGCGGGTCAGGATAATTGTCTGACTTACATTTGGCAGGGTCAGTTCCGTCCCAAGTGTTGCCGCCGCCGCCGCAAAGGCTGGTACGCCCGGAGTTATCGTATATTCAATACCAAGGGCATCTAGCCTGCGCATCTGTTCTGATGTGGCGCCATAGATGCTGGGATCGCCAGAATGGACACGGGCGACGTCTTTATTTTCCGCATGGGCGATTTTGATCTCTTCAATGATTTGATCCAAATGCATAGGGGCGGTGTCAATGATGCGGGCGCCTTCTGGTGCGTGAGATATAATTTCCTCTGGCACTAAAGATCCAGCATAAAGGCAGACAGGGGAGGCCGCGATGAGATCCCGACCCCGTAATGTGATTAAATCCGCAGCGCCCGGCCCTGCCCCGATAAAATGAACTTTCATGACTTAATCTTTCTTCTTAACGGTCATTTTTCCGGCATAACCGCGCGGGGTATAGGCCCAGTTTTTAAGGCCTGAGTTGGTCCATGTGGTTTTACTCTCGCTGGATCCCACCATGACAAGGGTCAGCATATCCACCTTTTCAGGGTCCAGTTCTGCGAGCGTCATGATGCGGACCGCTTCATCTTCGCGCCCCAGATTACGGGCGACGATAACGGGCGTATCGGCTGGACGATGTTCAGACAAAATAGCTTTTGCAGCATGAAGCTGGGTGCGCCTTTTTTTGGAAACGGGGTTATAAAATGCAACTACGAAATCGCCAATCGCTGCCGCTTTAAGCCGGTTTTCAATAGCATCCCAAGGCGTTAAAAGGTCTGATAAAGATATGGTGCAGAAATCATGACCCAGCGGTGCCCCCGCACGAGCGGCGGCGGCCTGTAATGCAGAAATGCCTGGTGTTACCTGAATATCCAACCGATCCCAAGCCGGATCAGGATCTTCACGGATCAGCTCAAAGACCAATGTAGCCATGGCATAAATCCCGATGTCACCGGAAGAAATTAGCGCTACATTTTTGCCTGTTGCGGCCAGATCAAGGGCGAAGCGTACCCGTTTTTCTTCTTCCCCCAGATCAAAATCATGGCGGGTTTTTCCTTTTGCCGCGGGACCTAGAAGATCTGTATAAAGCCCATATGCGACAATGTCGGTGGCTTCAGTAATCAGATGGCTCGCCTCTGGTGTGCGCCAGGCATCTTGACCGGGGCCAATGCCGATAACTGATAACTTTCCTTGGGGGACGCCAAGTTCTTCGCTTGGTCTGTAGCTGGTTGCTTTAGCAATGGCGAGAGTCGCCCGTTTGGATTTAATTTTGGGAAGGATTAGATCTGCATCCTCACCACCTGCGGCGTAAAGGGCAGCCCCCTCACTAACGCCGTGGCATCCAACCTCCTGAAAAACAATATCGGATGGATTTTTCAAGAAAGGTGTTTGAGTTTCAAGCTCGGTTGCTGAGAAAAAGCGAGGCGTTACCCCAAAATACTGCGCCGTCTGATGGACTGCGACCTCATCTGATTTCAGGTTGATGGAGTAGACACCCGCTACAGAGAGGGGGCTAATACCGGTTTCTTTTAGGCCTGTTTCGATTAACTGGATTAACTCTCCCCCATCTGCATGTCGCTCGCAACCGACACCCACATGATAGATTTTAGGATGGAAAACCAGATGATGATCATCGCCTTGAAGCGGTTTATCAGTGATGGTGATCTTAAGCTCCCCATCCTCTGCAAACGTAAGGTCGGATGCTTCCAGCCATGGGTGGGTTTGATTGAGCTGGACAGCAGCACCGTCCAACAATTTCCCAACAAAGACCTTCATATCTTCTGGATTGGCGGCAACCAGATCGGACGGCGGCTCATCCAATGCGATATTGAAATTCTGATCGCTTGCCGTTGTGATTGCCGCTTCTGCGCCAAGGTGACGGGCGATCATATGGGCACTTTGATTGGCACCATGATGCCCCCCGAGCAGCGGCACAACGAATTTGCCTGTATCCGGAATGGCAAGTACTGGCGGTTCTACATGCTTGTTATCGAGCGCAGGGGCCAGACAGCGCACCAAAATGGCGCTGGCACAGATGCCAATGATCGGTGTGTTGGCGACATAGATTTCTTGCAAATGACGGGCGGTTTGCTGAAAGGTGATATCTGCTCCGCTCACACGGCCGGCAAGGCCATGAACCAGACTGTCGGGAAATATTTCCTGTAATTTTCGCGCTACGGTCCAGCCATTGTCGTTTAGCAGAATAATGGCTTTAGCGGGTGTCAGTCCCATGCTTGTCCCCGTTTGTGAATTAGGATCATTGAAAAATAGGGTGCGGCATCAGCGGGCACGTCAGAAAGGGATAGAATTTTTTGGTTTTTCATGCTGGCACGCTCAATATAGCGGGCTTTATCTGTCAGGTTCAGATCGCCAAGTAAAGCCCGAATACGGTCAAAATGACGGCCTATTTTCATGATGGCAATACTATCAGCCTCACATATCCGTTTGGCGAGTGCGTCATTCTCCAGCGGTGCAGGAAGAACAGTCAGGATATCATTTCGGGCCGATAGCGGGGCTTGAAGAGCCGCGGCGCATGTGGTGATGGATGAAACACCGGGAATAACTTCTGTTTCAAACTGATCTGACAAACGGCCGAACAAATACATGAAAGATCCGTAGAAAAAGGGGTCTCCCTCACAGAGGATGGCAACATCGTTTCCAGCTTTCAAATAATCGGCCAGTTGGCTCGCTGCGATATCATATGCAGATTGTGCAGGCTCCCTTTTTACAGACATCGGGATGCGAATGGCATATTCCGGCTGTCCGCCACTTAAATGTGGGGCGACGATTGCCCGGGCAAGGCTATCCCCATCTTCCAAAGCTGGATAGGCGATCACATCCGCAGACTGCAAAATTTTAAGAGCTTTTAGCGTAATCAGGTCCGGGTCGCCGGGACCAATGCCAAGGCCAAATAATTTACCATTCATGACTTTTTGATACTCAATTGTGTAACCTGCCGGAACGGTTTCCAGCTCGTAAACCCGCCAATTTTTTGGGCGCGGGCAAAGTTCAGGCGCCTTAACTGTCCGCCATATGTTTCTGCGAGATCAAAGGCAAGCCGCTCTCCTTCGATTGTCACCGTATTCGCCACTAGCACGCCCCCGGATTTTAACGCATGATAACAGGGGCCGAACACGTCTTTGGTCAAACCGCCGCCAATAAAAACCCGATCGGGGACAGGCAAACCTTCCAAATTACTTGGCGCCGCACCTGAGATCACTTTTAAAAGTGGTGTCCCTAAACGAGCTTTGTTCTGTTCAATCATCTCAAGGCGCGCAGGATGTTTTTCAATGGCAATTGCATTGTTGCGGGGATGGCAGCGCATCCACTCAATCCCAACGGAGCCACATCCTGCACCCACATCCCAAAGAAGCATTCCAGGAAAAGGAGAAAGGGCAGATAGGGTTGTGGATCGGATTTCCGACTTGGTGAGCTGCCCGTCGTGGATAAAGGCTTCATCCGGCAAACCCGGTATATGGGAATACATAGGTGCGGTATCGTCAGACTTGCAGGTGATGGCGAGGGTATTCAAATCTTTAAAATCTTGATCTCGCCACTTCTCAACCGGGATATCCATACGCCGTTCGGTTGGTCCGCCCATATGCTCAAGCACAGTTAAACGGCTATGCCCAAAACCGCTTTCTTGCAATAATTTGGCGACATGGTTCGGTGTGTGTCCACTATCTGAAAGGGCTAGAATTTGCGCGCCGTCATACAGGTAAGGCCGGATTAAATCCAGTGGCCTGCCATGTAATGTCATTTGATGGGTCTTCGCTAGATCCCAGCAAAGTCGTGCAGCCGCAAGAGAGAAAGCTGAAAACGATGGGTAAATGGCCATTTCTTCTGCAGGCAAATGCTTGGAGAAGGTGACGCCAATCCCGTAATGCATCGGGTCACCCGTTGCAAGAACGACAATTTGTTGTCCGCGGCGGTCTTTTACTTCTTCCACAAGTTTGAGAAGCGGGGAAGGCCAACTAATTTTAGGGCGTTTATCTTCCGCTGGGAGCATGGCGAGATGTCGGTCGCCGCCGATGATTACTTCTGACTTTTCAAGGGCCGTTTTTGCATCAGCAGAGAGATTGCCAAGGCCATCATCACCAACACCAATTATATGAAGCCACGGGCTCATACGTTGCCTCCTCTTGAAGCGACGGCTGCACCGTTTAACGCGGCTGCTGCCATCGCGCTCCCCCCTTTTCGGCCATGCAAGGTAATAAATGGTACGTCAATGGAGGCTTTACTAAGCGCTTCTTTGGATTCAGCGGCGCCAACAAAACCAACGGGAAAGCCGATAATCGCGGCTGGCTTTGGGCCGCCTTGTTCAATCATTTCGATCAAATGAAACAGGGCCGTTGGGGCATTTCCAAAGACGGCAATACCACCGTCCAGTGAGGGCTCCCAAAGTTCGACCGCGGCCGCAGATCTGGTGGTGCCCATGGATTTTGCAAGTGCAGGCACCGTAGGGTCGTTCAGCGTGCAGATCAGATCATTCTCCGTCGGAAGCAGGCGGGTAATAATTCCCCGCCGGACCATTTCACAATCACAGAAAATCGGGGCGCCTTTATTCAGGGCGGCGATAAGTGTCTTTTCCACTCCGTTTGACGCGGCGATATCCGGATAGATTTCCGGCATGCCGCAGGAATGAATAATCCGCGTTATAATCTGCCCTAGTTTTTTACTGACGCCTAATAAATCAACTTCTTCCGCGACGGTCCAGAATGATTTTTCGTAAATCAATTCTGGCTCGCGGATATAGTCATATGTGAATTTGTGATCAGTCATCTTTTTTCATACTCACGGGGCCCAATGGGTGATCCGCATGGGGATAGGGATGATGATGGTGGTCATGGCCATGTTCGTGGTTATGATCATGGCTGTGACCGTGGCCGTGGCTGTGTCCATCTCCGTGATGGTGGTGGTGCCCGTTGTCGTGTGAATGATCATGGGCGTGGCCATGAGAATGATCAGGAGCAGCACCTGTTCCAATCCCTTCTACATGATGGTGGTGGCTTTCCTGAACCATGCCAACTTCATCTTCAAAGCCAAGCGCCTGCTCTCGATATTTGCAGAGGCCGCAGTTCATATTGTTGGTACCATCCAAAATCTCTTTTACCCGATCAGCAAAACAGTCAAGAACCAGCGGATGATCGTTAAGATATGGTGCTTTGACAAATTCGATATCCGGATACTTCTCGGCGACTTTGTCGGTGTAATCGTAAATTCGCTTAATCAGGATGCCGGTAAATAGGAAGTATGGGAAGACTACAATCCGTTTGTAGCCAAGACGCGCTGCATGTTCCAGGCCCGGCTCAACAAGTGGGAAGGTAACGCCGGAATAAACCGTCTCGCCCCAACCAAAGCCCATGCCTTCCCACAGCATCCGCATAACCTTTGAGACGTTAGAGTTGGCATCCGGATCAGACGCGCCACGCCCCACAACAACCAGCATGGTTTCATGAAGCGGGACGTGATCATCACAAGTTTCTAGGGCTTCTCGGATGCGATCCCCTGCCGCCCGGATCATTTTCAAATCAATGCCAAGCTCCCGACCGTAAGAAATCTTCAGGCCTTCATGCTGCGCTGCATAGGCATTGAGGACGGACGGGATATCGTTTTTGGCATGCCCGGCAGCGAATAACATTCCCGGAATAGCAAGGATATGATTATGGCCGCTTTCCCGAAGGTTATCGAGACCGGTGCGGATGATCGGGGTCGCAAATTCCAGAAAACCACTATCCACTTCATACTGTGGCAGGCGCTCTGCTACCCCTTTTGCGACCGAGGCGAACTGTGTGACGGCGCCTTCATCCCGGCTGCCATGACCACAAACCATTACACCAATTTTTTCTGACATTTCTAGCTCCGTTACTTCTCATTTGTTGCAGGGGACATCCCCGCCATTTTGTTGATCCCTAAGGGGGAATTGCAGTTGACTGCGAACGGGTTAGCGAACATGGTGTGCCCATGATCGACCCCATTCAACATATCTTGAACTTTTTCCAGAACCCTGCGGCTGTTGTTCTTTGCGCTTTGTTTCTGGATATGGCGGTCGGTGATCCGCGCCGTCTTTATGATAAGGTTCCGCATCCTGTGGTGATCGTCGGAAAGATGATCAGCTTTTTGGATGTCTATCTGAACCGGGTTTATCTGTTTAATTGGGCCCGCTTTGTCCTTGGCGCTTTTGCGAGCCTGCTGACCATTTTCCTGTTTACTATTTTTACCATTTTGCTTGTTCGTGAACTCAATGAAACGAGTTATGGCTTTGTAGTTGAGATAGTATTGGGCAGTACTCTGATTGCTTATCGCGGTCTGTATGACGCGGTAAGAGATGTTCGTGATGGGCTTAAAAAATCCCTGAAAGAGGGGCGCGTTGCTGTCAGCATGATCGTTGGCCGGGACCCTAAAAGTCTTGATGAGGCAGGTGTCGTTCGCGCGGCCGTGGAAAGTCTCGCGGAGAATTTTTCCGATGGAACCGTTGCCCCGGTTTTTTGGTTTGCCTTGCTCGGGTTGCCGGGGCTGGTGGCTTACAAGGTGATCAATACGTTGGACAGTATGATCGGTCATCGCAATGACCGGTTTGAATATTTCGGCAAATTTGCCGCAAGACTCGATGACGTCGCTAATTTCATTCCGGCGCGCTTGACCGGATTGCTGATCTGCATTGCGACTTACTTTATGAAAGAAGCGGATAGCCGCGCTGCTTTTGCCTGTCTTTTTCGGGATGCGCGGGGGCATAAAAGTGTCAATGCGGGGTGGCAGGAAGCAGCCTTCGCTGGTGCTCTGGGTTTCTCGCTCGCTGGGCCGCGTCAATATGGCGGTGTTTTGACCGATGATGTTTGGATGAACGCAGCGGGACGAAAGGATCTGGACGGGGAGGATTTGAACCGCGCCTTGAAACTCTACCAACTCTCCGGAATGGTGCTGGCCGTTATACTGATGGGTGTTCTCGCGATCACTTTTTAGAGGCATGTGCAACCTCCAGCATGTGATCGATATTCAGATGTGCTTCCAAATGAGCAGCTAATTCATCCAAGGTTTCTTCCACCTGTCTCTCGAAATTGAGATGCGCCAGGCTGCCGTCCTGCAGGCGGGATAGAAACTGTCTTCTAAAGCCATTATTGGCGAAGATACCGTGTAAATATGTTCCCATATGATGACCATCATATGAAATTACACCGTCTGGTCCGCTGGCCAGATTTGCGAATGGACGACTAAGGTCAGGACCGGTGCACCCCCCCACATGCATGTGGTATCCAGTGATTTTCTCGCCAAACAGATTATCCGCGCCTGTTTCTTCCAGTAACTTCTTATCGCCGCTGAGGGTTGTTTCAAAGTCAAGCAATCCAAGGCCTTGCATCTCCCGGATCGGGCCCTCTATGCCGTGTGGATCTGACAAGGTTTTCCCCATCATCTGAAAACCACCACAAATCCCGAAAATAGATCCGCCTTGCCGCACATGACTTTGAATATCTATATCCCAGCCTTCTGCTTTTAGAACGTCCAAATCGGCGAGGGTCGCTTTTGACCCCGGAAGCAAAATCAGGTCTGCCCCTGTGGGCAGCGGACTGCCCGGCCGGATCAAATCAACACGAACTTCCGGTTCTGCATGGAGGGGATCAAGATCATCAAAATTGGCAATACGGGGCAGGACAGGCACCACGATATGAAGGTGTCCCTCGCGGGAATTTTTCCGCCCTTCTAATGAGAATGCGTCTTCTGGTGGCAGGCGATGAGCGTTTTGGAAATAGGGGACAACCCCCATATTTTGCCATCCGGTTTTATCTTCAAGGATCGTAAGGCCATCATCAAAGAGCCGGACATCCCCGCGAAATTTATTGATGATAAAGCCTTTTGTTCGCGCCTTTTCGCTTTTAGACAGAAGCAGGTGAGTTCCTGCGATTTGGGCGATCACACCGCCGCGGTCAATATCACCAGCAAGAATAACGGGAATATCTGCGGCTTCGGCAAATCCCATATTGGCGATATCATTGGGGCGAAGATTAACCTCGGCCGGGCTGCCGGCGCCCTCCACTAGAACAATATCTGCATCCGTTCCAAGCCGATGGAAGCTTTCCAACACCCGGTCCATTAAACCAAGTTTCACCTTTTGAAACTCAGCAGCGTTTGCGTTGCCCCAAACTTTGCCTTGCAGAACTACTTGTGCGCCAACTTGCGACTGCGGTTTTAGCAGAACCGGGTTCATGTCATTCATCAGTGGGGTGCGGGCCGCGCGGGCTTGCAACGCTTGGGCGCGTCCTATTTCACCGCCTTCAATTGTCACGGCGGCATTGTTAGACATGTTTTGCGGTTTGAAGGGTTTTACCTTCAGGCCCCGATTGGCAAGGGCACGCGCAATCCCTGCGACAAGCAAAGACTTGCCGACATCGGATCCGGTTCCTTGTATCATCAGGGCAGTGGTCATCAGAATTCGATCCCAACCTGTGCCTTAACACCTGAGCGGAAAGGATGCTTAATCTGGGTCATCTCAGTCACCAAATCCGCAATTTCAATCAGCTCTTCCTTGGCGTTTCGGCCCGTGACGACCACGTGCAGGTTCTCTGGTTTGTTTTTCAAAAACTCAACCACTTCGGCGAGATCAATGCTGTCATAGCGAAGGACAATGTTAAGTTCATCAAGGATGATCATATCAAAGGCGGGGTTTTCGCCGCGGCAGGCGTCGATCATTTCTTTGGATTTGGCCCAGGCTTTTTCCGCAGCGCGGATATCCCGCTCTCGGTCCTGGGTCTCCCACGTGAAGCCTTCGCCCATGGTGTGAATTTCAATCTGATCCGGAAAAGCCTCAAGAACTTTGCGCTCTCCCGTCTCCCATTTACCTTTTACATATTGAACAACCCCAACCTTCATATCGTTGCCGATGGCGCGGGCGGCTAGACCAAATGCGGCGGTGGATTTACCTTTACCCTTGCCAGTGTGAATGATCAGAAGGCCTTTTTCGATTGTCTTGGTCGCCAGCATTTTGTCGCGAGCAGCCTTCTTCTTGCGGGCTTTTTCGTTCGCGCGTTCGATTTCTTCTGGGGTTAGCTCTTTTTGGCTCATACTGCCCTCCCTTTCAGGGTCGTAATCTGTTCTGAGATGCTATTGCGTCTTGGCTGCCATAAGCCGCGGCGGATGGCTTCTTCAAATCGGTCCAGCATTTCCTGCAAGGCATCCGGGTTATTTTCCCGGAGGAATGAATGGACCTGATCGTCTTCGATATATGCGTCAAATAATATGTCGAAATGGTGATCTTTGACAGCTTTTGCCGTTGCTGCAAAGGCGAAGAGATAATCAACGGTAGCCGCCATTTCAAATGCGCCTTTATATCCATGACGCATGATGCTTTCGATCCATTTTGGGTTACCGGCACGGGCCCGAACGATACGCCCAATTTCTTCTTCTAAAGTGCGAATTTTTGGACTTTCAGGGCGCGAATGATCGTTGTGATAGATCGTCGGTTGCACCCCCTTTAAGTGACGGATAGCAGCCGTAACCCCTCCTTCAAATTGATAATAATCATCACTGTCGAGGAGGTCATGTTCCCGGTTGTCCTGATTATGGATAACGGCATCAATCTGTTTTAGGCGAGTTTCAAACCGGTCATGGGCAGCCTCTCCCTCACTCCCGCTGCCATAGGCATACCCACCCCATGCCACATAAGCATTGGAGAGGTCGGCATCAGTCTCCCACCCTTTTTCATCCATGAGCGCTTGAAGGCCCGCACCATAAGCGCCGGGTTTGGATCCAAAAAGTCGGTGCCCTGCGATGCGGGCTGCCTGATCTGCATCCATGCCGTCCTGTGTGAGTTCAGATATTTCCTCGGCTACTTTATGGGCGAGAGGGTTGGTTTTTTGATCCTCATCCAACTTTGCAACCGCACGGGCAGCGCTATCAAAAAGGGCCATTTGTTGCGGAAAAGCGTCCCGGAAGAAGCCTGAAATTCGGAGTGTTACATCCACGCGCGGGCGATCCAGAATGCTGGCGGGGAGAATTTCAAACCCGGTCACCCGATTGGACGCCTTGTCCCATGTCGGCCGCACTCCCATAAGGGCGAGGGCCTGTGCAATATCGTCGCCCCCGGTGCGCATATTTGAGGTTCCCCATGCGCTTAAGAACATGGATTTTGGCCAGCTACCGTGAGTTTGCCGATAATGTGCAATAAGGCGTTCCGCTGATTTCCAGCCCAAGAGCCAAGCCGTTGGAGTTGGGACTGCGCGGCTATCAACCGAATAGAAATTCCGCCCAGTCGGTAAGACGTCATTGCGGCCACGTGTCGGCGCGCCAGAGGGGCCGGGAGCGACAAACTCGCCGTTCAGCCCATCGATCAATCCGTCTAATTCGGCTTCCCCGCATTGATCGAGGACGGGGCGCAAATGGTTATTTACATATTGCAGAACTTTAGCAGTTTGCTGCCATTCTGCATCGGGCGCGGTTGTCCCAGAGATAAGGTCAAGGGCCAAAAGCTCCAGCCGTTCAACGGTATCGCCATTGCTGCGCCACGTGCCAGAGCGGTTTAGAATTTCAGGTGTCGCCCCCGTCCAAATCGCACCCATCTCGCAATCAAGAGGATCAAAATCTTCTTCTAGCCTCAGATCGGCTGATAACGCCCGAATGAGGGATGCATTTTCATCATTCCCATCCCCACGCGGAATTCGGACTAACGCCACAAGTAGATCATCGCGTTGAGTGCCTTCAGGGGAAATGCCGAAAATATGCAGCCCATCGCGGATTTGGAGCTCTTTCAGTTCGCACAGATAATTATCCAGCTTGGACAGCTGGTCTTCCTCTGGCTCCTCAGCAGTGATGCCGCAGTCCAGATCAACCCCCGAAAGCTGTGTCATTTCAAGGATTTGGTTTTTCAATAAGGCTAGGCGTCTTGGGTCTACACCGGCCGCTTCATAATATTCATCAACCAGCCGTTCCAGATCAGCCAGCGGGCCATAGCTTTCTGCGCGGGTCATGGGGGGTGTCAGGTGATCGATAATGATAGCTTGCGCACGGCGCTTGGCTTGTGTGCCCTCGCCGGGGTCATTTACGATAAAAGGATAAAGGTGCGGATAGGGACCAAAGACTACTTCTGGATAGCAATCCTCTGAAAGCGCGAGAGATTTACCCGGCAGCCATTCCATATTGCCATGTTTGCCCATATGAACAAAGGCGTGGCATCCAGCATATTCCCGCAGCCAGATGTAAAAAGCCAGATATCCGTGCGGAGGCACTAGATCGGGGTCATGATAACTGGATTGCGGATCAATATTATATCCGCGGGCAGGCTGTATCCCGACAAAAATGCTGCCATATTGCTGAATGGACAGGTGAAAAGAGCTATCTTTTACAAAAGGGTCAGTCTCTGGTGCGCCCCAGCGGTCCATGATTTCATTTCGCACTTTTGCAGGCAGCGCTGAGAAATGGTGCTGATAGTCATCAAGGGGTAATTGATATTCACTGACGCGGTATATTTCCTGATCCCGATCATTTGTCGGACCGGATAGGAGGGTTTCAATCAGACTGTTGCCATCTCCCGGAATGCTCGAAATCTCATATCCTTCATGGGAGAGGCGGTTCATCACCTCGATCACCCCGGCAGGCGTATCAAGCCCGACCCCATTGCCAATACGCCCGTTACGGTTTGGATAGTTGGCAAGGATGAGGGCAACTTTCCGGCTCGAAGGTTCTGCTTTTTTTAAGCAGGCCCAGTTTTTGGCAAGATCTGCAACAAATTCGATGCGATCCGGAACGGCTTTATAGGCGACAATATTGCTTTGGGTCTTGTCGTCAAAACCGGCGTCTGATTTAAAAGAAACAGCTCGGCTCAGGATACGACCATCAACCTCTGGCAGGGCGACATTCATCGCAATGTCACGGGAGGAGAGGCCTGCGAGCCCTTCACGCCAGCCATCTTCATTCCCGCCAGAGAAAATCATCTGAAGCACGGGACAATTAACATCGTCAAAGGGTGTTGTGACCCTTGCGCCGCCGGGGCTTGAGACCGCAAAACCAGTGGTGTTCAGTATGACCGAGGGAGTCGCCTCTTCAAACAAACTGGCGATAATGGCATTGGAAGTTGGATCTTTTAGTGAAGATATGAAGAGAGGTAGAGGGTTCAGGCCCCGCGTGAGGAGGGCTTTCAGTAACTCCTCGACAGGGGCTAGATTATTGGCCTGATAAAGGGCGCGGTAAAATGTAATGGCAACAACCGGCGCATCAGCGAGCCATTTTGCCTGAATGGATGATAAATCAGGCGTGTCCAGATCAGGCCAATAGAGGCCAGCTTTCGGGAGGGGCGCAGGTTCCCGCCACGGAATGTCTTCTCCTACCAGAGAGGCAGCGTAGCACAGAAAGTTTTCGTAATTCCGCTGCCCGCCTTGCACAAGATATTGCCATAGGCGATGTGTTTCCTCTTTGGGGAGGGTGCTCAGCGGGGGCAGGTCCGGGTCTTCCTTGTCATCTCCGGGGAGGAGTGCCAACGGAATGTTATGTAGGCGGCAGCATTTGGTGATTTGCTCAACCCCGTAGGACCAGTAGCTGACGCCGCCCAGCAAGCGAACCACCACAAGCTTGGCGTGAGCGATGATTTCCTCAACATAGATATCAACGCTGAGGTTATGAGACAGCTGCATGTTGTTGGCAAGGCGCAAAGTCGGGCGTCCCTCCAGCCTTTGATTAACAAGGGCGAGGGAGGAAAGCTCAGTATCTGCCGCGGATAGAAAAACGATGTCACCGGGGCTTTGACCCAGATCTACCGCTTCTGATCCGTCAGAAATACTTCCCGGTGTTGCTGCCAGCAAATGCATGGATCAGCCTTTCAGCAACTGTGTAATCGCAGCTTCGTTCAGGCCGTGCTCGCCAATGATCACAAGACGGCTTACCTGTGGCTCATCTTTAGTCCATTCGCGGTCAAAATAATGCTGGATCCGGTTGCCAACGGCCTGCACCACAAGACGCATGTCTTTGTCTGTCAAAGCAATGAAACCTTTGGCACGCAGGATACCATGCGCCTTAATAGCGTTGGAGAGACGATTAATCAGCTCATCTGCAGTCTCTGGATTGTCCAAGGAGACAACGAAGCTGTCAAAATCATCATGCTCATGATCGTCTGTGTCGTCATGGTGGGATTTGCGAACGTCCAGGTCGTCCTCTGCGGCGGCACCAATCCCCAAAAGGACAGCAGCACTAATATCACCGTGGGAGGTTTTAACAAGCTTCACAGAGGGACGAACCCGTTCTTTTAGCTGGTTTTCTGCAGTACTGATTTCGGTTTCGGACAGCATGTCAGATTTGTTCAGAAGGATCATATCCGCGCAGTTCAGCTGATCTTCAAACAGCTCTTCCAATGGGCTTTCATGATCCAGATTTTCATCGGCTTCGCGCTGGGCTTGCACTGCATCCGGATTGCTTGCAAACAGGCCATCACGATAAGCCGGACCATCAATGACGGTAACGACGCCATCCACGGTTACCTGTGTTCGCACTTCAGGCCAGCCAAAGGCACGCACCAACGGTTTTGGAAGGGCAAGGCCGGATGTTTCCACAATGATGTGATCCGGGCGGTCATCCCGGTCAAGTAAAGCCTGAATAGTTGGTAGAAAGTCATCCGCGACCGTGCAGCAGATACACCCGTTGGCAAGTTCAACGATGTCTTCTTCACTGCAGTTCTCGTTTCCGCAGCCTTTCAGGACTTCTCCGTCAACACCCAGATCACCAAATTCGTTGATGATTAAGGCAAGGCGTTTGCCGTTAGCATTTTCAATCAGATTGCGGATCAGGCTGGTCTTACCTGCGCCCAAAAAGCCGGTAATGACGGTGGCGGGAATTTTTTTATAAGCTGACATCAAAGATGCTCCTGCAAGCGAGACAGGAGGAAATGGTCACACCAAAGAAACGGTGCGAGGGACATCTATTATGCGCTTTTTTGAGCCGGATTAACCCAACTTTTCGGCGCATCATGATCCTCCGTCATGAGTTAAAACCAATTTGATGGCAGGTCTCCTGGCTTGTGAATGGCATTCGATCCCTTCCCGCCGAAGCAGTGGTTTTAATCGAACTAGTCACTTACAGTTGCGGGGACAGCCGCGGAATAGAATTTCTTCGCACCGCGTTCCCATTTTAATCCCGAAATTCTCGGGAACCATCGTGTCAGGACGCTATGTCTAACCGCGTCATCTGTCAATTCATTAAGTGACAGAAAATAAAAAACCGACTATTTTCCATCAGAAAATTATCGAAGGTCTGGAGTTAAAACATGCCCCCATTTCATCTTGCATTTCCCGTTTTGAATATCGAAGATACTCGCCGCTTTTTTGTGGATGTTCTGGGATGCAAAGTCGGACGTGAAGCGGAGAAATGGATCGATTTTGATTTTTTTGGCCACCAGATTTCCGCTCATGTGAAGCCAGAAGAATGTGAGGTCGCCGCGACTAATGGTGTGGACGGTGATGCAGTGCCTGTTCGGCATTTTGGGGCCGTTTTGGAATGGTCAGAGTGGGAAGCGCTGCTTGAGCGTGTGAAAGCTGCAGGCACAGAATTTATTATTGAGCCCCGTATTCGGTTTGAAGGTCAGCCAGGGGAGCAGGGAATTTTCTTTGTGAAAGACCCTGCGGGTAATGCCATGGAATTTAAAACATTCAAGAATATGGATAATCTGTTCGCGCGAGATTAAGAATATTGGGTAAGGGCGTCCTGTAGCCGCGCCCACGCAGCCTCATTGGCCGGAATGCCAAAGCGTAGCCACCGATCCGCATATTCGAAGGGGCGGGTTAGGATGTGATGACGGCAGAGATGTTCAAACAAATTGTAAGCATCATCAAATTCAGCAGTTACAAATAGCCCTGTATTGGCCAGAATATGACCGCCTGAGCTGATGATTAAGTCGGAAAGCTGTTTTGCATCCCGATCAAGTTTAGCGTGGGCATTCTCAGTCCATTTTGCATCTTGGTAGGCTGCTGTCCCAATAAAGGCAGCGGGACCGCTGACAGCCCAAGGGCCAAATTCATCCCTCAGCTTTTGGATGAGGGATGCATCACCGGTGGCAAAGCCAAGGCGAATACCTGCAAGGCCAAAGAATTTACCGAACGATTTCAGAATAATTAGGTTTTCTGAAGGGAAACCCTTCGCGGCCGACTGGTTCGGTGTCATATCCATAAAGGCTTCATCTATAATGAATAGGCCACCGGGTTTAAGGTGCGCCTCCCGAATTTTCTGAAGGTCTGTTCCTGAATAGATTTTCCCCGTTGGGTTGTTGGGGCTGACCACAATGGCCACATCGGCTAATTGGGTCTCGCCGTCTAGCGCAATAATCTTGTGCCCTGCCCGTCGCCAGCAGGTTTCATGCTCAGTATAGGTTGGCTTGGAAATGGCAATTTGAAGATTTGACGGCAGTAAATACGGCAAGCGCTGGATCAAACTTTGGGTGCCCGGTGCAGCGATTAAGTCAAAATGATCCGGGATTTGGTAATAGTCTCGCGCAGCTTGCAGCAAATTTTGTTCTGTCTGACCGCCGGGGAGGCGTGCCCAATTGTCTGCGGGGATTGTTGGTACCGGATAGGAAGATGGATTTATGCCTGTGCTGAGGTCAATCCAGGATGAAGCGTCACCTCCATAGATCCGGCGGATACTGTCCAAGTCGCCACCGTGATAAACGGGCCGTTGATAGCTGTCACCAAAGATTGCCATAAATGCGCTTTCCCAATACTCAGTTGTCTCCGTTATAAAGCAGTTTGAAATCATTGCCAGTTTCTGTAATTTGACATCTGGATATAAGAAGGGGATTTTCGTGTCTGACACGCCAGCAAAAATCAAAATGACCGGGGTAGAGAAGCGTTTCGGGGCCAACAAGGCGCTGGATGGTTTGGATCTGTCGGTGAATGCTGGGGAAATTCTGACTCTAATTGGCCCGTCCGGGTCTGGGAAAAGCCTTGCCTTGAAAAGCATTGTCGGGCTGGAGCGTCCAAATGGCGGAACTATCGAATTAGATGGTGCACGGGTTGATACTCTTCGCGGTGAAGCCTATGACGAGTTCTTAAAACAATTTGGTATTTTGTTTCAGAGATCGGGCCTGTTTGATGGCCTCCCTGTTTGGGAGAATATCGGTTTTCGGTTATTGCAATTGCCGGGGGCAACCCGAAAGGCGGTCAGAGAGCAGGCGGCAGAAACCCTTAGATCGGTTGGTCTATCACCCGATGCCGCGGATCTTTTCCCTGCGGAATTATCGGGCGGCATGCAAAAACGGGTTGGTATCGCCCGGGCCCTTGCCGGTAATCCGCCAATTCTCTTCTTGGATGAGCCAACCGCAGGTCTTGACCCGATCATGAGCAATGTGATCAATAATCTTGTTTTAGAGAATGTTCGAAGCCTGGGGAGCACGGCAATTGTGGCCACCAGTAATCTAGTGACGGCATCTCGCATCTCCGATAAAATTGTCATGCTGCATGAAGGGCGCTCTGTGTGGGCCGGTACACCCGATGAAACCACCACATCAGATAATCCATACCTGTATCAGTTCTGGAACAAAAAGAAGGATGGGCCGATTAAGATGCCTGTCTCTTCAATGGCCTTTCAATAGCTCACAAAACTATAATTCAGAGCGTCTAAAAGCCTCCACCAGCGGGAGAGGTTTAGCACGTGAAAATCGGTACATCCCATAACGAACTGGAAGAGCTTTTATCGCCGAGATGTATTACTGATTGGACCGGAGGCGTTTACACTTTTTGGGATCGTGATTTACTGATTTTAAATGAGGCGAATGACGCGTTCGATCAATCCATAGAGGAAATTGAAGAGGGGCTTTGGGAGTTTTTAGAAGAACAGTGGGCGTTGGAACTTCGTAAATTACCGGGTTCTCACAGGTGCGCGTGGCAGAAGGATTTCGAACTTCTGTGCCGGATTATGTCAGCTGACCAGATGAACCTTTATTTACCCGCTTTGGTACAATTCGTTGCGAGTATGCCCAGGCGGATGATCGCTATGCGCCGGAAGGTGGTCTCAAGATTTCTCCTTCGCAAACATAATGGAATTTTGAAGCAATTCCCTATCCTGACCAAGCAATATGTCCAGTCGGCCCCGCTTTTATTCCCAGCTCATGATCTTTTCCGTAGAAGCGATCGATTTGCAAGCGTTGTGCGATGGAATGCCGATCAGGCTAATTCGTCGCAAAGAGAGCGGTTGTGCCGCTACATCAAATTACTCGTTCGAATGAATGATGAGGAACTCACCTGTCGCTTTACGGATCAGGATAGCTACGAGAGAGAACTGGAGCGGTTGCTTGTTCTCTCTCGGGATTTTCGTCTTACCGTTGCGGACGTATACTTAGAGTCGCCGTCGCAACGGATAAATGTTGAATTGGAAAAGTCTTAAAGCGCAGGAAGTCCCACACGCTCCCGCAGTTCCAGATTACGAACATCCAACTCTTGTCCGGCCAGATCCGCAGCTTCTTCAGAGCAGAGGAATGCAAGCGCTTTGGCAGGTTCGACTGCTTTTGAGAGGTTCTCACGTGGGAGCTGGCTGACACGGTTGATGCCGGATGCACGGATTGTGACCTGCATGTCTGTATCAACAACACCCGGCGCAAAGCCGTATACACGAACGCCTTTTTCGCCAGCCTCGTGAGCCGTTGCGCGGGTCATCATAAAGACACCTGCTTTGCCCGAGCAATAAGCGCTCCACCCTTCAAGAGGGTTATGGGCTGCACCTGAACTGATATTGATGATTGTGCCGTGACCCTGCGCATAGAAATCTTTGATGACGGCACGGATGCCGTGATAAACACCGACCAAATTGACCTGAATGTTGCGGGCCCATGCTTCAGGATCAGTATCTTCGATCAGGCCTACAGGATCAACAATACCGGCGTTGTTGATCAGAACGTCAACACGACCGAAACGCTCTTTTGCGTCGCTGATCATTTTTTCAACTGCAGTAAAGTCAGATACATCACAGCTAACCGCGAAGGCCTCTCCGCCGTTGTTGCCAATTTGCTCCAGAACTTCAGAGCAGGCACTAGCATTCCGGGCCGCCAAAACAAGACGTGCACCCTGCGCTGCCAATTCAAGAGCGGCAGCTGCACCGATACCACGGCTGGCACCAGTGACGATGATGACTTTGTCTTTAAGGTCAGGCATAAAATTTTCCTTCTTGGTTACTTAAAAAGATGAATTGGGTTGCTGCAGAAACTCTATTTCAGCTTCCGAGCTTTTGCGCCCCAAGATGTCGTTGCGATGTGGGAAACGACCGAACTTTTCTATAATGACTAAATGTCGATGCGCAAAGTCCAGAGCGTTTTCATCGCCAATTTTTTCAAATAGTGAAATAGATTGGTGCTGGTCTTTCAAATTTTCACTATGCTCAAAGGGAAGGGCGGCAAAACATTTATGTTTCGCGCCGTAGCTCTCAAAATATCCGGATTTTTGAATGTGTCGGGCAATCTCGCGTGCTTTGCCATCACTTGCAAACGCCCTTGGCGTATCCCTAAACATGTTTCTAGGGAATTGATCCAACAGAATAACAAGGGCGAGGCTGCCCTCAGCTGTGTCACACCAGTGTAAAAGCTCTCCATTTTCTGCGGCTTCGAAAGTCTTGAGGAAGTTAATTTTGATCTCATTATCGAAGTCGTCATTTTTTTGCCACCACTCTTTGCGATCTTCGCCGTGATCAGGATGAGATGTGGGCAGAAACCAAAAATCCAGGATGTCGCGTATCTGTTTCACGATATGACCTTATTGTTTGTCTGTTAAGAGCCTCGCAATCTTATTCGATTAAGGTTGTTCGGGTCCAGTCCCGTCCAGATCAAAACAGGAAAAGCACATGGTGAAAAAAGTTCTACTTTTTCTTCCACTTATCGTATCAAGCATTCTACTCACAGGATGTAATGAACCCAGTCAAACGGAGCTTCTCTCAAAAGTGAAAGGAGCGGACACCCCTGCAGCGGTTGAGGCGGCAATTGGAAAACCTAGTGAAATCAAAGATGAAGGTGCGCTGAAGCTTTGGCGATATGAAGCAAGCGAAGGACCCATTTGTTTCTCGATTGTGGGGCAAGTGGCAATGAGGATGAGTTGTAGTTGATGATCAGATTATTAAGTGTAGTAGGTGTTTTAGTCGCAGTAGTTGCCGGAACAATAACTCCGGTCAAGGCGGCAAACCCGGAGAGGCTTCAGCTTCCTGGGATTAAGGGGCAGGATAATCGCGTGACGGTCGATAGCCGAGAAGCCCCCTGGCGTAGTATTGGCCGCATTAACAAAGATGGCGGGCATTGCACGGGTGTGTTGGTAGGCCCAAACAAGGTTCTGACCGCAGCCCACTGTTTTTGGAATAAACGGACCCATCGGTGGTCTGATGCCAATTTATATCACTTTTTGCCGGGCTATTATAAAGGCACTTATGCCGGACACGCCCGTGGAGTTAAGTATAAACTGGCTCCAGGCCTTGAAAAAATCCGTAACTTTTCCACGGTGAAGCGCGAAGACGATTGGGCTATTCTGACAATCGATAAAAAGCTTGGGGATGATTTTGGGTGGTTGCCTGTCGATGCCGTAAAGCTCAGTCCTCGTCAAATTGAAGGTGAACAGATTTTTCAAGCAGGATATAGCCGTGATTTCGCTCATGTTTTGACTACACACCCGGCCTGCCAAATTCAACAGGTGGCCCCAATGGGAAGTGGGGAGGCGGGGTTATACCTGCACAACTGTGACGCAACAAAAGGGGATTCAGGATCTCCACTTTTCCGTAAAACCTCAAAAGGATTTCGGATTGTTGGTCTTCATTCTTCCACCATTAAACGGAAAAAAGGGGCTTCGCTTGGCGTTGGCGTGCCCAGCTACCTTTTCCAACAACATATTGGTGATTAACTAAACCATCCTTCATTTAGCGGATGCAATTTGCGTAAAATTTTATGAAAAAATGAAGCAAATTGCAGATATTCCCCCATATGAGGGATGTTTTGGCTGTTATCCCGCGCTAGATTAAAGAGCATAAGGGATTATGATTTCAAGGTGACAACTTGATTTGTCAAGATCGTCACCGGGAAAGTGGATCATGGCGACACCAGAAGACGACAAAAAATTGAGCACGGCAGTAGATGCTGACCAAATTGCTGAAAAACAGCTTGAGACCTTGATCTCAGCTTCTGAAAGCGGCGATCAGTTGCTGGGTGCCGCTGGCTATTCATCTGATTTGGAAAGTGTAGAAGTAATGTTAGATGATCAATCCGACCTTGTGGATTTGGATGCTCTGTTTGATGCGTTAAATGTTGTCGCCCGTTCAGGTAGTGATGCGATTACGGTTGTCGAAGACGGCAATAGCAACACAACATTGACCGTGAACGCGGAACTTTTAAGCAGTGTGATCGTTGATGATCTTGATGATCACTCAGCCGCTGCGCTTAAAGATCAAGTGATTTCAGACGAGTCCTGAAAAAATTAAAACGACCACGAAAAAGGCCGCGAAATTCGCGGCCTTTTTTGTTGCATTGAATGGGGGATTACCCATTTGCCCCTTCCAAGCTATCCTTTAGCAGCTGCCCATCCTCTGTTTTCAAGAAGGCATCAAAGGCTTCGACAACTGCCGAATCATATTTCTCTGGATTGGTACGGAAAACCTCCATTGCGGTTTCGATGGAAATCGCTTCACGGTATGAGCGAGGAGAAACGCGTGCCACCAGAATATCGGCCATGCCTAGAATACGCGCGGAAAGCTTGATCTCGTTGCCTTGAAGTTGGTGAGGGTAACCGGAGCCATCCTGACGCTCATACATCTGGGTAACCGCTGTAATCACATTTTCATCGATCTCCATCTCATGTAGAAGATCACCGGCACGAGAAACATGCTGCTGCATGATTGCCATTTCCTCGTCAGTGAGACGGCTCTCTTTCGTGCGGATTTCCGCGGGAATAGAGATTTTACCCACCTGCGAGAGGTTAGCTGCGGTTGCAATATTTTGCCGCTCCTCCCGAGGGATCTCGAGAAGTTTGGCAACACTATTGGAAAGCTCACCCATCCTTTGAGAGTGACCAGCAAGATAAGGGTCATTCCCCTCCATCATTTTAACAAGGATAGAGATGGTTTTGCGTCCTTGTTCCTCTTTTTGTCGCTGGTAGGTCATGAACTCTGTAATGTCACCGATTACTGTCACAATCCCCATGAAGGCACCATCATCATCCATTAGGCGCGATTTCTCGACGCGGACGATACGCTCTCCGTTGGAAGTTGTGATTTCAAAGATGTCATTGACCGTCTGGCCGCTGACCATCACCTGCTGGTTCATTTCATCTAATTTGCGCGCAGCCTGATCCCCAAATAGATCACGATCTGTTTTGCCGGGGATAGCAGCTTCAGGAAAATCAGTGAACCTCGCAAGGGCCGGGTTGGCATAGACATAAAAACCTTGCCCATCGGTCAGGCCAATCAGGTCATCAATGGTGCCATTTATGCTACCAAGCAGGCGACGCTGCGCGTTAATCTGTTGCGCAAGCCCCTTATATTGATCTGCCATCGCTTTTGCATTCTGGCTTTTTAAAGAGAGCCAGATACCGCTGATGATACTGATGACGACGATAAAGAAGCTACCAGACAGGCCGTAGATGGAATATTTGTAGGTTTCCAGTTCAGAAAGCGCACTTTCCTTGGGTATACCCTGCATCACGACCCAGTTGGTTCTATCAACCACGGTGCCAGTAGAAAAATACTGATCACCCAGACGGCCAAGGGGGCGGCTTGCAAATTCAGTACCCGCAATCTCACTCGCTTGTTCTGCAATAAATGGCGCTCGGTTTGGCGTGATCTTGTAATATTTGCCGTCTACCTGCTGATAGAGGTTATGAACTTGGCCGTCGGCATCAAAACGGGAAGGTTTCAAAACAGCAGCAACGGCATCTGTTGCCGGCACCATCATCACCATAACACCGGTAACTTTGCTTTTGTCGCCATTTGCAGATTGCGGCGCGAATACCGGGATGTAGAAATCCAGCATCAAACCCTCAGCCGTTGGCTGAAGTGCAGATACGATTACATCGGTCCCTTCATATTGTGCTTGGGCCCGCTCTCGCTGTTCATTCGTGAGAGGCGGCGCGCCTGCGGACGCCAGATAAGCCCGGCCATCACTACCGACAAGATAGGCGCCAATCAGTTCGTTTTCCTGAATGAAGCTGGTGATCGCATTTTGCATATATGGGAGTTGATCCCGAAGCGCTTTCGGCAGATTGTCACTTCCTGCGTTATTCACTTCAGCGGTGAAAAGCTGGAAGAGAGGGCTGCCCGTAATCGGATTAGCCCTTGTCGCCGTCTCATCAAGCCACGTGGAGAGAACATTCGCACGTCCCTCAACCGCAATCTCCTGCCGCACTTGTAGGTCGCTTAGTAGCTCTTCTTCTCGGCTATCTATAAAGGAAGAGGCCACAAAATAGCAGATAGCCAAAAGGACCACGGCAAGGATCGCACCAATGAGGAGGGGGCGGTTTTTATTGCCCTCTTTAGCCTCAGGCAAATCATTTGCCATGAATTTATTGAGTTCCATATTTGCCATCGTTTCGGTCATTGCTTAATCCCCCCTACAGATCCCTCAGCAATATGGCCGGGAATATGTGCCCAGCGGGTGGTTTCATTCGCAGAATAAAAAGGCACGTAGTAATTGATAAGATCATCGGCTAGAACACTGTCGTTCTGAGAATCGAGAATCAGTGTTTTCCCCCCAAATTTGACGGCGAGAATAGTGTGTGTCTGTCCCCGAAGGACATCACTGGTCACCGCAATGCGCATTTGCGAAGGGTTAATACCCAGCTCTTTTAGACTTACATATTTCATGATGGCGAAATCCTCTGAGTCGCCACCTTTCTTGATGAAGTCTAAAGGAGCGGCCCAATGATCATCCTGCCCATAAAGGTCCTGATCAGAGGCATTCTGCCAACGATTGATGAAACTGTTGATTTCCCTGATTTTCAGGGAGGTTGCCGCGTGCTCCAATTCTTGGATTTTGGTCCGCCACAGGGTCATCTGCTGTGAGCCACATTTAAGGATATCATCATCACAGGAACGCGCCGCAGCTTTTAAATCTGAGAAGGTAGAAATGACCTGCTGCCATTGCGGTAATGCTTTTAGAGTGCTCGCTTCAAATTCGGTTGTGCCGAACAAGCCACCCTGAGTTTGTGCACTCGCCGAGCCAATCGACAAAACCCCCGCCATGATCGCAGAGATGAATAAAGTTCTTTTCATTCTTATCTCTCTCGCATTGCGTTGTTTTTCGTTTTTAAAATCGGTTTCAGAATATAATCCAGAACCGATTTGTGGCCCGTTAAGGTATCAACGGTTGCCACCATACCCGGCTTGATCGGGAAGACTTCTCCGCCGCGTTTGAGGGAGTTTTCCTCGGTACGCACGATAATTTTGTAGAAAGTTTCACCGGTTTGCTCATCCACGATTGTATCTGGGCTGATCCGGTCAAGCGTTGCAGGAAGCCCGCCATAAATAGAGAAATCGTATGCAGAAATCTTTACCGTTGCCTGTTGTCCAGGGCGCAAAAAAGCGATGTCAGATGGGCGAATTTTCGCTTCAACTAACAAAGAATCCTCAATCGGAACAATTTCAACAATCTCTTGGCCCGGGCGAACAACACCACCAATTGTCTGGATATGAAGTTCCTTAACTTCCCCTTTCAGAGGGGAGCGAACGTCTGTACGGGTTACCCGGTCTTTCGCCGCCAGAATTGACTGACGAATACCTTCATATTCCGCGCGGGTAACGCTAAGCTCTTGTGAGGCGAGGCTTCGGAAGTTGAGGATCTTTTCCTCAATCCTCTGGTTAGCCTCTTTCAAGGCGCCTTGCGCCCGCGGCAGAGCCAGGCGAGATGCCGAAATCTGCCCTTTGAGATCGTTCACTTAACGTTTGAGTTGAAGGAGTTGAACCTTTGGTACAATGCCTTTCTCGGCAAGAGGCTCCGTAATAGACAGCTCCTCTGTGACAAGGCTCAAGCTGGAAACGAGTTGGTCCAGTTTGCCGTTAATTTCTGCAATTTCCTGACGGCGCTGCTGTGCTTGCTGCCTTAGGATGGACACCTGCGACTGCAGTTCAGCCTGACGCGCGTTAAATAGGTTTAGCTCTCGTTTCGTAATATCTGGCGCTTCTGCCAAAAGCTCAGGGGAGAACGATATCCCCTCACCAGTGGCTTCTGCTTCAAGACGGGCAATTTTGCCTTGCAGGTTCAGATATTGACTTTCAATCTCGCCAAAGCGGGCAGCAAAACCAGTGTCGTCGATACGAAGCAACACCTGCCCCTTTTCAACGATCTCACCTTCACGTACCAGCAGTTCTTTAAGAATGCCGCCCTCAAGGTTCTGAATCACCTGAACCTGAGATGACGGAATTACTTTACCATCACCGCGGGTTACTTCATCCAGTATGGCGTTATCCGCCCAGATGTAAGCTGCAATGAAGAAGGCGATAACGCCAATGAGAAGTAAAAGGGATTTTGGGCTTGGTCCCTGAATTTTGGCGGCGGCGACGTCTGATGCGAAATCCGCGTCGTTCCAATCACTCGTTTTAGACATATTCTTACCTATATCTCTTTTCTTTATTCAGGGATTATTTCGCGGGCTTGGCTTTTTTGGTCCGCTGACCGATTTTGAGCACCTCATCCCGAGGGCCGTCAGCAACCACTTTGCCGTTTCCAAGAACAATGATGCGATCGACGATGGAGAACAGGGATGTTCTATGTGTGACCAAAATCAGTGTTTTATTCTGAGCATAATTCTGAAGGCGTGAAATAAACCGTTTCTCGGAATTCAAATCCATAGAACTGGTTGGCTCATCAAACATTAATACCGGTGGGTTTGGCAGCAAAGCGCGGGCAATACCCAAGGATTGACGTTGACCACCCGAGAGGGTCGCGCCTTTTTCACCGACCTGCAGATCATATCCATGTGGGTGCCGGCTAATGAAATCATGAACCCCAGCCAATTTGGAAGACCGAAGGATCATTTCGTCATCGGCTTGAGGATGGCCCATGGTAATATTGTGGCGAACGGTTCCGTGGAACAGCGTCACATCCTGCATCACACTGCCGACAGAACGGCGAATGTCTGATGGGTCAATCTGACGAATATCAGTGCCATCCACCAAAACGGCACCTTCATCTGGTTCGTAAAGGTTGATCAGAAGGCGCGAAATTGTGGTCTTACCTGATCCAACAGGCCCGATGATTGCGACTTTTTCGCCGGGGCGGATTTTAAAGGACACATTTGAAAGGGCTGGAAGGTCTGTCCCTGGATATTTGAAAGTGACGTCTTTAAATTCCACTTCGCCCTTGATGTTCGGGCGGCTGAGTTGACGTTTCTTGGCGTCGCGCTCAACTGGCAGGCGCATAATTTCATTCAGACCTTTAAGGGCAACCATTGCCTGATTCAACCGGGTGAGTAGCGCCGCGATCTGGCTAAGGGGGGCCATTGTCCGGCCTGTCAGAATCGTGGAGGCGATCAGTGCACCAATTGTCATTGTGGAATCAGGCTCGGACATCAAAGTCACACCATAAATCACAACAGCAACAGTTACGAGCTGCATTGCCGCAGCGGAAAGGTTAATGCCTAACCCCGCGAAAAAACGTGATGTCACACTTGTATTGGCCGTCTGTCCTACAAAACGTTCCCACTCTTTTTGCATATGCCCCTCAACCCCAAGGCTTTTAACCGTATCAAGGGCAGAGATAGTTTCAATAATCACACCGTGTTTCTGAGAGTTTTCCTCGGTATTTTTCGAGACTGCGCGGCGCATTGGTAGCTGCAACATGAGACCGAGAATGATCACAACAGGTACTGCGATGGCCGGAATAATGGCGATCGGTCCACCGATCAGGAAGATAATAAAGAGAAAAACACCAAGAAACGGAAGGTCCACCAAAGCAGTAACCGTTGCAGAGGTGAAGAAGTCGCGGAGGGTTTCAAATTCTCGCAAATGGTTGGCGAAAGCGCCGGAAGATTGGGGGCGTGCTTTCACCTGAATATTGAGGACTTGTTCAAAAATTCGGCTGGAAAGCAAAACATCGGCCCGTTTACCTGCGTTATCTACAAAGTAAGAGCGAAGAGTTTTTAGAACCAGATCGAATCCGATCACCGTAACAACGCCAAACGCCAAAACCCATAATGTTTCTAGAGCTTTGTTTGGAACCACTCGATCATATACGTTCATGATGAAGAGAGGGCTGGCAATGGCAAAGCTGTTGATTAGAAAGGCCGCAACGATCACCTGCGCATATGTCGGCCAGAATTTCCAAATAGTTCCCCAGAACCAGGAGCCTGTCCGCTCTTCAACGGTGTCATCTTTCGTGACGCGGAACTTGAAATTTGGCCTCAAGAAAATGGCGTAACCAGCGTAAGTATCTTCTAGTTCCTTGAGCGAGATACTTTGTGCGCCTTCTCCGGTTTCCGGAAAAATCACGTCAGCCTGATTTCCATTGCGTTTCAAAAGGATACAGGCACGGCGATCCTTCAACAAAAGGACCGTTGGCAATACAATGTCAGGGATTTTTGTGAGTTTACGATTTGTAATCCTGGCGCTAAGGCCAATTCGCTCCGCAGCCCTTACAAATAGGGCTGGGGTTAAGCGATTGTCTTCTAGGGGCAGGCCGTAGATGAGGGCATCAGCTGTGCGGGGATCCTCGAAAATTTTTGTGACGGCCACAAGGCACCCAAGCAATGTGTCATGGTCGGTCCGAGAAACCTCTGAGAGATTTATCTGCCAACTGTCAGCCTCACTTTCGGGCTGAGTAGTGGCTGATGATTCTTTTTCATCTTTACTCGACAAGTGCGGATCTGCTTCTCTCAAACTTTCAGAAGCATGGGAATCGAAATCCTGGTGACTTCCCGTTTGCCCTTTATCT
>JAEPMY010000005.1 GCA_017643685.1 Sneathiella sp. | reverse complement strand
CGTTGACAACATCCCCCAGAACCGCAAACTCCAAGCGGCGCTCTGATCCGATGTCCCCAAGAACCGCATCACCGCAATGAACGCCAATCCCCACTTTAATTGGCTCTTCACCGTGGCTCTGGCGCTTCATGTTCCAAGTCTCCAATGATTGCGTCATCTGCAAGGCGCATTTAATCGCATTGGCCGCATCATCCTCTCCCGGAAGCGGTGTTCCAAATGTGATCATCAGTCCATCGCCCAAAAATTTATCAAGCGTACCGTTGTTATCGAAAACCGCCTTCTCCATCAAAGCATGGAACTCGCGAAGCAGCATCACCGTTTTTTCGGCATTTTCCATCTCGGCCATCTTGGTAAAGCCGACAATATCCACAAACATCACCACGACTGATTGCGAGCGCACCTCACCGAGAGGTTTATCTCTTCCGGCCAGATGCTCCACCATGCTAGGGGCAAAATATCTGGCGAGATTAGCCCGCTCCCGCGCAGCAGCGGCCTGCCGCATGAGCAGGTTATTGGATCGCCAACTATTCAGCGCCAGAATGCCGGCCACGATCGCAAAAACAAACAACTCCTGCAGGCGAGCATGGAGCGGAATGCTGTCTGGATGAAGCTGCTCCAACACATCTGGATGATCTTTCAAAGCCTCAGCAATCGTTTCAGAAATCACGGGATCAAAGGGCTGCTGATAAATCGCCCAAAAATATCCCAGCATCCAGAAAAGAACCGTATACCAGGTGACCGCAAACATAGTCTTCCAAGTATAGGCAAGGGTCGCCCCGGCAAGGATGATGTAGAAATGGACAAAACCGTCATATCGATATTGAAGCGCTGCCGTCCAAACCTCATCATCGAACGGGTTTGGCACAACAAGAATGACAGTCATCAGCGCCAAATCCAGCGCCAGAAGGAGCAGCTCAACCCGAGAGCGTCCAACTCGGCCGAATTTAAGCTGCGCCAAACCGTTTAGAAGGAAGCAAGCAATCAACGCCTCGTAATAGAGAACGCTCCAATCACCGACCATAAAAATCACGAAAATTCCGACACAAACAAGCGCAACAGAGCGGGCCTTTACCGCTAGAACCAGTCCCTCTCGCTTATTGTCTTTTAAGGCGTCCTCAAGGAACTGACTGTTTTCAAGCTCATCAAAAGAGGGCTCCTTAACACTCTCTTTTTTTGATCCTGTTAGAACCGCATCAACCATGGACCGCCCCCGTTACCTTCGCGGAATTGTATCTCGTTGCTCCCTAATATAAAACTTCGTTACGCATATACCACTGTTATTATAGGATTAATTCACAAGACGTTCCGAAATCTCAGCCTCAATGGCTTTCGCCTTTTCGACCGTCTGTTCCTTAACAGGACCATATCCACGGATTGACCCCGGCAAATTCATAAGTTCCAGAATATCTTTTTTGTCTGCTGTTTGGATATGATCACTGCACACTTTCGCCAGTTTTTCGTACCAAACGATCAATTCTCGCTCAAGTTTGCGATCTTTGTGATATCCAAATGGATCAAACGCAGTTCCGCGAAGCCTTTTCATTTTGGATAGCAACGGGAACAAAATCCGAACCCAACCACCAAATGCCCTTTTCTGCGGACGCCCACGTGCATCCACCCCCTTGGCGAGCATTGGCGGTGCCAGATGATGAGTGATTTTAAAATCGCCTTCAAACTGCGCCTTAATCTGGGCTTCGAATTCGCCAGAGCTATGAAGTCTTGCAACTTCATACTCGTCTTTATAGCTCATCAATTTAAACAAGTTCTTGGCAAAAGCAGTGACAAGCTCTTCATCATTCCGAACAGACTTCGCGAAATTTCCGACCCTTTGTTCGTAGCGCTCTGCCCAGGTCTTATTCTGATACTGCTCTAAGAAACGGCTATTTCGCGCAATCAAATCACCAAGGCTCAGTTCCGCAGATTTTGGTGCTGATTTCATATCCGCCAGAAGTGAAGGTTTTTCAAAAAGAACGCGTCCCCATGCAAATGCTTGTTTATTTGCCTCAATAGCAACCCCGTTCAGCTCAATTGCTCGCATTAAGGCGCGCTCGCTCAAAGGAACCACCCCCTGCTGCCACGCAAACCCCAGCATTAATACATTGGCGAAAACGCTATCCCCTAAGAAAAATTCTGCCGCTTTGTTCGCGTCAATATGGTGAAGATGTGCGTCCCCGAGTGTACTTGCCAGCAAATTTAGGCGCTGATCAGCTTTTAAGTCTGCATCCGGGTTCAAGGTGAAATCCCCTGTTGGCATTTCAGCTAGGTTGATCGCCCCTTTTGTCTGTCCGCGCCGATATGTTGCGGACGCTTTTGGGGAACTACTCACCACAATATCGCAGCCGATCACAGCATCAGCCGCATTGTCATCAATCCGAACCTGATTGATATCAGTTGGGCTTTCGGCAATCCGGACATAGCTGATAACAGGTCCAAATTTCTGAGCAAAGCCCATAAAATCAAGAACAGATGTGCCTTTATTCTCCAGATGAGCGGCCATTGTGATCAACTGACCAACGGTAATGACACCTGTACCGCCAACCCCGGTCACCACAATATTATGAGGCCTATCGAGTGGGGGCATCACTGGCGCGACCAGATTTTTTGCATATCCTTCCAGAACTGCGGATTGATCAGCAACTTTTGGCTTTCGCCGCATTCCCCCTTCGATGGTCACAAAGCTGGGGCAAAAGCCCTCAACGCAAGAGAAATCCTTGTTGCAGGCATTTTGATTGATCTGACGTTTCCGCCCAAACTCAGTTTCCACCGGCTCCACAGACAAGCAGTTTGAGGCGACAGAACAATCCCCACATCCTTCACAAACCGCTTGGTTGATAAAGGCAAATTTCTTCGGATCTTCCAATAGGCCTCGTTTCCGGCGGCGACGCTTTTCCGTGGCACATGCCTGATCATAAATCAGTGCAGTCACACCCGGTATTTCCCTCAGTTCCCGCTGGATTGAATCTAGAGATGTTCGATCGTTAAATGTCACACCTTTTGGAAAATCTGCCGGATCAAATTTATCAATATCATCAGACAAAAGTGCAATCCGCGTTATCCCCTCCGCACGAAGGGAATGCGCGATGGAGCGAACATCAACAGGGCCATCTGCTGGCTGACCGCCTGTCATCGCGGTTACATCATTAAACAGAATTTTATAGGTAATATTGGTCCCTGCCGCGATGGCCTGACGAATAGCGAGAATACCGGAATGGTAATAAGTGCCATCACCCAAATTCTGGAAAACATGCTTTTCACCATTAAATTTGGAATTAGCGACCCAGTTGACACCTTCACCACCCATTTGGATCAGGTAGTTAGTATCGCGATCCATCCAGCTTGCCATAAAATGACAGCCGATACCGGCGAGGGCTTTTGATCCTTCTGGTACTTTTGTTGATCTGTTATGGGGACACCCTGAGCAAAAATAAGGGCTTCGTGTTGCCCCTTCCACCTGCAAACATACGGCATCCTCTGCCATTAGGTTTTTTGCGCGCTCTTCAAATGTCGTTCCGCCAAAGACGCCGTCTAAACGCTTAGCAATAATGACGGCCAACTGCCGCGGGCTCAACTCGCCCACCCAAGGGATCAAACGATTGCCATGCTCGTCATTTTTACCCACCATCCGGCTTGGTTTCGATCCCGGATAATCATAGAAATACTCTTTGAACTGGCTCTCAATGATGCCGCGTTTTTCCTCGATCACCAGCACTTCCTGCTTTCCCGTCACAAACTCAAGAGATGACTTTCGGGCAAGCGGCCAGACCATACCTATTTTATAGATATCAATGCCGAGGCTTCGCGCCTCTGCCTCCCCAACACCTAAAAGGCGAAGGGCTTCCATCGTATCTAGATGGGCTTTACCTGTGGTTACGATGCCAAATTTTGCATGCTCAACATCATAAATGTGACGATCAATCGGGTTTGCATCCGCAAAAGCAAGAACGGCATGTTTCTTGGCTTCCAATCGTTCTTCAATTTGCGGGCCAGGCAAATCTGGCCAGCGGTAATGCAAGCCAGAGGGAGGCGGCGTGAAATCGGGCGCGTTAAACTCACGAGGCGACTTCAAATCAACGCTCATAGCGCTTTCAACGGTTTCTGTCGCGGCCTTAAACCCAACCCACATGCCGCTATAACGGGACAGGGCATATCCATACTCCCCATATTCCAGATACTCCGCCACATTGGCCGGGTTCAGGATGGGCATAAAGAAAGTGAGAAAGGCCACGTCAGATTGATGCGGCATGGAAGACGACACGCTGCCGTGATCATCACCTGCGACAACCAACACACCGCCGGTAGGTGACGATCCATAGGCATTGCCGTGTTTCAGGGCATCGCCGGCGCGGTCAACCCCCGGCCCCTTGCCGTACCACATCCCAAAAACGCCGGTGACTTCTTTATCCGGGTCGGTCTCTACCTGCTGAGACCCCAAAACAGCAGTAGCCGCCAACTCTTCATTAACGGCTGGAACGAATTCGATCTGCTCTTGCTTAAGGGTGTCTTTGACGGACCATAATTCCTTATCCAAAGTCGCAAGCGGGGAGCCACGATACCCGCTAATAAATCCAGCGGTTTTAAGTCCGGCGGCCTTATCCCGCTCTTTCTGCATCAACGGGATCCGCACAAGCGCTTGCGTCCCTGTCAGGAAGACCCGTCCGCTCTTTTGAACATATCTATCTTTCAGCTCATATTCGCGGATTTCGATTTTGCGATTGTCCGTCATAACAAATGTATCCCAACTCCATCTTCAGACCATTTGTTATTTTATCAAATTCAATGTGAAATCTCTTTTCATCCTATATCGCCAAATGATATCGTTTTGGATAAATATTCCACCATATATCAATATATGGATAATAATTCCTATTATGGAAAATATACCGAAATGCTTGACCCAACAGATCTTAAACTTCTAACACTACTGCAGGAAGATTGCCGCATCACCAATGCGCAGCTTGCACAAGCGCTTTCCATTTCCCCATCATCCTGCTGGCGACGGGTTAAAAGCCTCGAAGAAATTGGCTTGATCAAGGAATATAGGGCCGAACTAGACCGGCAGGCCGCTGGCTACCATTTCTCGGCTATTCTGCATGTGAGCCTGTCACGGCAGCGCGCTGAGAATGTCGAAACGTTCGAAGCAGCCATTACAGGACGGGATGAAGTTCTGGAATGTTATGCGACAACCGGGGATGCGGATTACCATTTGCGGGTCGTCGTGAGGGACATCACCGAATTTAACAGCTTTCTGGATGGATTTTTATTTCGTTTGCCCGGCGTTGCTAACGTTAAATCCAACATCGTTCTAAAAGACATCAAAAGTACGGCCAAGTTGCCGCTCCGGACTAGCTAACGAGCCCATTCAGATATTCTTTTCCAGTGTAAGTAAGCACCTCCCCCCGCGGATTATCAGCCACGAAAGAACAATGCACCCATCCACTGGAAGGCTCTCCCGGGCGATAACATTCCAAAATCAATTGATCAAAGGTGAGGTTACGATAAACCCATTCCGCGATGGTGAAATTATCCACACCCGGGATCACGAAATCCACGGCCTCTCCCTTCACATGTTGGGAGTTATCACCAGATCCGATAAGCCGGTTGAGCTCCAGACAGCGAAACCCGCTTGTCGGAGCAAACGCCTGATCAAAATGCAGCCGGACAGGCTCCAGAATATGAGTGGATACGTCTTTTAGATTTGGGATTAGATCTGCATCAGGTGTGTTGTCGATGCCCTTGCGGCTGGCGACATCACTATGGACCAATTCCCCCAATGTAAAATGATCAGAGAGCTGCACCCCTTCCCCCTCCTTAATTGTGAAGCTTGGTCTTAGCGCGCGTTTCGGCTAGCGAGCTGAACATCCTGATCCTTGTATTTCTCAAGATGCAATTCAAAACCGCCTAGCTGTGTATCCACATGCATTCGAACCGGAACAACCCGCCCCCCCGGCACCGGTGATGCAAGATAGATATCCAGATCGTCCTCAAGCTCGTAGCCTTTACCTTTTTTAAATCCACCAAGTTCCTCATAGGTGATGCGGCAGCCTTTTGCCTCACCAGAGAAAACATTGTAATTGGATTTTTTAAACAGTTTCGGCTCAATATCACTCAAGGTCAGCGACAGATGGCGGCGACCATCAAAAACCGGATATTGACTATTGCAGGTCCCATCTCGTTCCATCTTCATGGAGGCCGCGATTACCGTGGTTAGCGGATCCAGCGCCCCGCGCAGAGCTTCCTTGTGGATCGGGGTATATTTATTGGGATTATTGGATCTTTTTCCGGTGACCGAATATTCAGGTACCTCGCCCGGCACGAAGTTAATCTCGGCGCTACGGGTCTCGTCTTTCCATTTGCTTGTGTAGTAGTGCTTGGCCGGACGTAAGGTCGCGCCGTCCAGTTTTCCCTCACTTACGGCCTTGGCATTCCATGAGAAAAACCAGTCAAGTGAGCTGTTGCTATTAGCGGTAGAGGCAATTTGGTATCCCTCGTTGGACTGAATTACTTCTGTCTCAAAGGACCCCATATACATACCGCCCAGATATACAGAATGGGTCAGCGTCAAGTTCTCCGCAGAGGCGTTGCTCGTCAGCATCGCCGCAGAAACCAAGCCCAACCCGATTGATGACATACAGAGTTTCATAACCCCTCAATCCCTCTTTAGATAAGCCTTATATGTAAGCTAGAATGCTGATTTTTCAATGCTAGGCAGCAGAGAAATATAGCCATAACAAAAACACACCTAGCAGCATGCGGTAGATCACAAACGGCATATATCCAATTTTGTTGATCCAATCCATCAGCAGCTTAATCACCAAATAAGCGACCACAAAAGCAGCCCCTGCAGCGATGAGAGCATCATGCCCGATTTCGAAATTCTCTTCCGACATGACTTTGGCAGAAAGTGCAGCCCCGGCCCCAACAATCACCGGAATGGACAATAACATCGAGAAATGCGCGCTGGCTCGGCGATCAAGCCCCCGGAACAGGGCCGCCGCCATTGTAACACCTGATCGACTGGTCCCCGGGAACAAAGCGAAAATCTGAAACACACCGATAAACAGCGCATCCCAACTGTTCATATCCTCTAATTTCCGCTGACCTTTGAAGTAATAATCGGCCGCTCCCAGTACAACACCAAAGAAAAGTGTCATGACCGCAATCATTAGAAGAGAGCGGAAATCCGTGCCTAGAATGAAATAAATCGCCGCCCCCGCCAACACGACAGGGATAGACCCGATCACCATATGGAAGAAAAGCTGCCGCCCGAAAATCACTTCTTTGGCACTTCCCCGCCCAAGCAGGCTTTTCAACATGAAAAAAATATCACTACGGAAGTAGATCAGCACCGCAAAGAGAGAGCCCACATGAGTGGCAATATCCAGCTTCAAACCCTGATCCTGCCAATGTGTCAGGATCGGCACCAGCGCCAGATGGCCACTGGATGAGATCGGCAGAAATTCTGTAATTCCCTGCACGATTGAGAGAATGAGCAAATGGAAGAAAGCCAACAGGAACCCTCTTTGATATTTTGGCTATCAGGATGCGCGCTACGCTATTGCGTAACAATGGCAGATTCAAGACGCATTTCCAGACATTATGGGAAAAATGTTAAACAACTCCCAAGCGCAGGGAATTATATGCGAATTTCCCAATGCTTGATTGTTAGAAAAGAGGGGGCATAGATGCAAGGTGGGCAGGAAGTTGCCGCGACAGACGGAGCCTTATCCGCCCGGTAGGAGATCACGGCAATTCCCAAAACACCCAAAATATTCAGAACAATCAATGTTCTGACCAGCAAACGCCAACCCCAGACAGACGGATCCAGAAGCGTTGAATGCTCTAGTCCGCTGCTGTAATCAGCGCCTGTTTTCCGGCTATTTTGACTGTCATATCTGTCCATATTGGCAGATTGTCAGGCAATATGGGCTTTTTTTTATCCGAAAGCAGGAAATTTTAAGGCGATTTTGAGGCAGGCAACAAAACCGCCGCGTTAGCGCGACGGTTTTGCCAGTGTGAAATTCAGAATTTTATAAGCAAGCTTTGCCGCCATAAAATCTGGTGCATGGAAATTTTCCATTGGGGCCAGCTCATTGATATCCGCCCCAACAATGTTGCAGCGCTTGGCGGCTTCCCGAATGACTTTCATTGCATCATCCCAGAAAATCCCGCCCGGTTCAGGTGTCCCCGTTGCCGGCATCAAAGAGCTATCAAACCCATCGAGATCGAACGTCAGATAAATTGGACGCCCGTCAAGCGGGGCCATGATCGCTTCCAGATCCCATTCCGCCCGCTGATAAGCCCAGTGAATATGAATGCGATCCTTATTGGCATCCAGAAACGGAATTTCCTCAGCAGAGATATTCCGAATACCAAGAGAGACAATCGGCACTGTTGGATGATCCAGAACCCGACGGATGGCCGCTGCATGGGAGAAATGCTCTCCTTCATAACCATCTCGCAAATCGGCATGGGCATCAAAATGCAGAATAGCCAGATCCGGAAACTGCTTCAAAAATGGCCGAATGGCACCCGGTGTAATCGAATGCTCCCCCCCAAAGACAAGCGGAAACTTACCTGCACCAAGGATAGCACTGGTCTTAGCCTCCAACTGGTCAAGGGCCGCGGGAATATCGCTGCCATCCACCGCTTCGTTTTCAAGGGTTACAACCCCATATTGACGAAATGGCTCACACCAAAATTCTTCATCGAATAGCTCAACCTGATGACTGGCTTCGATCATTGCCTGCGGCCCGTTTGCTGTTCCCCCGCCATAGCTGACAGAAGCTTCCAGACCGAAAGGAACGATAACCGCTTTGGCATCTTCAATAGAAACCGCATCTTCCTCGGGCAAGCCGAGGAAGGCGTCATCAGATTTCAGAACTTTAAGAGGCTTTAGGCTCATTTTTCGAAAAGCTTGGCAAAGTTACGACGTGGGCGGTCTTTCCATGCCCCGCGGTGATAGGCATCAGATGCCAAAAGTGGCACAACAGTTGTTGCTTCTGCATAAACCATCTGCTCATAAACAGTGTCCACTTTTCCCCAGCTTGAAGCTTCTTTCAGGGTAGAGGAAGAACATGCACCATCGCGCACATCGGCAACCGTGATCTGAATGGCGTATTTATGCATTTCTGCTTCGTGACCCAGAATTTCCGCGCAGACAACAGTGTCCTGCACGAAATTTTTAGGCACGCCGCCGCCAATCATCAGAAGACCAGAAGCTTTTGAGTTCAGTTTGATATCTGTCAGCTCGCGGAAATCCGCAACGCTGTCGATGCTCATGTAGTTACCTGGGTTTTCAACCTGGTGCTTTACCAGACCGAAACCTGCGGAACAGTCTGAGAATGCAGGCACGAAAATCGGCACATTGTGATCATAGCAGGTCTCAATAAGGCTGCCTTTTTTCACAGAGTTTTCTTTCAGCCAGCGGCCCATTTCCCAGATAAACTCACGGGATGAATAAGGACGGCGCTCAAGGCTATCTGCGATGACTTTGATTGTCTCGTCACAGGACTGAAGCTCTTCTTCGTCAATATATGTATCGTAAATGCGATCGATATACATATCGCGGAGCTTACCATCATCCATAAAGGCATCGCCCTGATAATGGGAATAGCCCAGCGCCTCGAAGAAATCCATATCAACGATGGAGGCGCCTGTGGACACAATCGCATCAACCATGCCTGCTTCTACCAGGTCACGGTAAACATGCATGCAACCGCCTGCGGATGTGGAGCCCGCCAGTGTCAGGATCACGGCACAATCTGGGTCATTAACCGCCAGATTGAAGATCTCTGTTGCCCGTGCCAGATCACGAGAGGTGAATGACATCTTGCCCATTGCTTCGACCAGTGGCCGCGCATCGAAGGATTTGATGTCGATATGTTCTACTTTTTGAGACAGCAGCTCAGCTTTTGCCGCGCTCATTTCTTTGTCAGTCATTTTCAGCATTCCGTTTACTTTCAGCGCGCCTTAGGCGCTTCAATAGACACAACAGTGTCTGAATAAAATCCGTTAAATTTTGTCTGCATGGCAAAGCCATAAGCGCCCAGATGATGGAACAGGATCCAGTCCCCTTCCTCAATTGAGTCTGGCAGTTCAAATGGACCTTCCATCACATCAAGGCTATCGCAAGTTGGGCCATAAAACTTAAACTTGGCGCCCTCACCTTTGACTTCAACCCCTTGGCCGGAAATCACTTCCAGTGGATAAGGCCATTTAGAAATACCCGCATCAAACAGCGCACCATATGTGCCGTCATTCAGATACAGACGGTTGGATTTACGCATCTCGACACGAACAGCAACTGTGCCAGCATTGGCAACAAGCGCCCGGCCTGGCTCGCACATAATGTCCAGATCGCTAAAGCCGAACTCTTCCAGCGCGGCATTGATCTGACCAAAATATGTCTCCAGCGGGGCTGGCTCCATACCTGGGTAGAACACAGGGAAACCACCGCCAACATCAACAGCATCCAGCTCCACACCAGCCTGATCTACAATAGCACGGACTTTCGCAAGCGCCGTCCGGTAGGCAGTTGGATCCATACATTGAGAGCCCACATGGAAGGTAACACCCAGCTTATGACCAAAACCGGCCATCCGCTGCAATACCAGTGGGGCTTCCTGCATTGGAACACCGAATTTATCATTCAGTGGATGCAGCGCGTCCGTCTGCTCCATATGCAAGCGCAGGAAAAGACGCAGGTCATCCGCGTGTCCTGTTTCTTCTTCGATTTTACGCAGCTCTTCGGCGCAATCGAATGCAAAATTCCGAACACCAAGCTCATAAGCGCGGGCAATTGCACGGCGGCTTTTAACAGGGTGCATGAAATAAATTTCCGCCTCAGGCAGCATCGCACTCAGCATTTCAATCTCACGAATGGATGCTGTTTCAAACCGGCGAATACCTGCATCCCAGAACAGTTTGATCAAGGATGGGTTTGGATTTGCCTTAATAGCGTATAGGGTCGCGCCGCCGAAGCCGGAGACGAATTTTGTAGCGTTTTCAATCAGACGCTCTGGGTACAGAAAATGCACCGCGTCGTCGCAACTCTCCATATCGAGTGCGGTTTCCTCAGACGCATAGGCGCGCAGGCCAGAGAGAAAGTCAGACTGAACAATTACTTCTTTTTCATTTTGTGAATGAGCAATTTGCATGGGCGTATTCCAAAAAATAGCTGGTCAAATTACTGGCACCTCATCGCTCGTTTTCGAGTGCCAAATAAAGCCTGTCAAACTCTTATAAAGCCTGCAGGTTCACCCCGTTTTCCGTCGCAGTTGACAGCCGTTATGTAACGGCAAAAAAACATCAATAGGGGAAATATAATACGGTTGTTCAAAACATGTCGGCAAACCCCTCGTTTAATCCCACTGGCCTCTTCATGACCAGTAAACCAAAAAAGGACGATTTGCGTCGTTACCCGTACTATCCATTCATACAGGAGACATGCGTCGTGGCACGTGCGCTGTTACGTCTTGGCGCCGTTCTGCTCTTTATGAGCTATAAAATCAAGCCTTTTTTTTCATAGGCTCAAATTTTTCGAAACGCTCCCGTGGCAGCAATACATCTACACGGGTCCCAACCCCAGGGCTACTCTCAATTTCAAGCTTTCCTCCATGCATTTCAACAATGGATTTAGAGAGTGGTAATCCGAGGCCCGTCCCCTCGACAGAGCGGGTTAAAGAGTTGGCTGTCCGAACAAATGGACGCATGATTTGCGTTAAATCTTCTTCATTGATTCCATAGCCCGTATCTTCAATGGCGATCCGCACATAATCTTCACGGCTCATATCCACATAAAGATCAACCGTCCCACCGGATGGGGTGAATTTAACGGCGTTATTCACCAGATTGATCAGAACCTGTTTCAATTTACGCTCATCACCTGAGAAGATAATATCATCGCAAGGCTTAACGGTCAGAGTGAGATTTTTCTCCTGCGCTCTCGGACGCAGAAGCAGTTCCGTCCAGGACAGGATACGTGATAACTCCTCCTGCCCTTCATCCAGATCAAACTTACCCGCTTCAAACCTGGAATAGTCGAGGATGTCATTAATCAACGACAACAAATGTTGGCCAGAGGCCAAAATATTACCGGAATATTCTTTGTATTTAGGATTGCTTACTTCACCAAAGATTTCTTTCGAAATCACCTCGGCAAATCCGATAATCGCATTGAGTGGAGTTCGCAGTTCATGGCTCATATTGGCGAGGAACATGGACTTGGCCTTTGTTCCCTCTTCGGCCCGCATCTTGGCTTCAATCAGCTCTTGTTCAGCCTCTTGCTCAGCGGTGATGTCCTGCATGGTGCCGCGAATGCCGACCGTCTCACCGGCCGTATTTTTCACCACACGGCCAATTTCACGCACGAAGACAAGTTTTCCATCCGGGTGGATCATTCGATATTCCACCTGATAATCATCCTGCTTTTCAACACATGATCGAACCAGCTTCCGCATGTCTTCCAAATCGTCCGGATGCAGACGACTGGTATAATCGCTGTAGTCAAAGCTTACTTCTGACGGATCATATCCCATGATCCGGCTAACTTCATCTGACCACTCGTGCTCACCATGCACCAAATCTTTGGACCAATGACCAATACGGGCGACAGATTGTGCCTCTTCCAAGCGCTCATTCAGCAGGATCAGCGCCCGCTCACGCGCTCGTAAATCGGTGATGTCCGTTCGAATGGCAACCGTGCCACCGGTTTTGGTCTTAAACTCGGTGAGGCGATAGATTTTGCCATCATCGAACACCTGTTCTTTAACGCCGCCAGGCTCCTGATGTTCCTGCAACCGCTGGCGCACCCAATCCTCTTCATCATCTTTGCTTTTCAGAAGGCTGGACTGGTTCGCCTGATATCGGATCAATTCTTCAAACTGAACGCCCGGCGTCAGGATATCGGCTACATCGGGGAACAGGTTCTTATATTGACTGTTAAAGGCGACCAGCTTGTCGTCATGATCAAAAATCACAAAAGCATCAGAGATAGATTCAAGGGCCTCCGTCAGGATTGCTTCCGCCTTCTCTGCTCTGTGCTTGGCCTCCGTCAGGTCTTTTGTCTGCTGAAGCAATTTATGCTCAGATGCTTCACGCGCTTCATAGGCTTTATTGAGAGCCCCCATAGAGGGGATAAAACCTAACATCCCCAGCAGGATCGAAATCATTCCCGGCACATATCCATAGATCCGCCAAATCTCGATAAATTCGGGATCATTGATCCCTTGCGGCCAGATATGGTTCGGTCCAACAATCATCATATCGACAAACGCCGTTAGCGATACCAGACCAAGCCCGATGATCACCAGCTGAGGCCCAATGTGAACGCGCGTAAACTTCAGGCGCTGCCGAAGCAGCACCAGAAATGCGATAAACAGACACGAAAAGAGAATTATCTCACCGACAACCATTTGATCCCTAGCACACCCCAAAACGCCTGACACCGGCGCCCATCATTAGTAGAAACTTATATCGTTATAGTACTACTTAATTAATGGTAACATTTAGGCGCAAAAGGTTGCTTAGTAATTAACTTTTCGGAAAAATGCTTCCCTTCAAACAGATTATTTAATACCGGACGCCATAAAGGATTTGATGAACTGGCGTTGGAACAGCAAAAACGCGATTAACAGCGGTGCGACGGAGATCAATGTAGCCGCCGAAATCTGGGACCATTCCACACCGGATTCAGGGGCACCAAAGATCGCCAAACCAACTGTTAATGGCCGCGTCTCCACTGAGTTGGCAATGACCAATGGCCACAGAAAATTATTCCAATGGTGACTGATAGAAACCAGTCCATAGGCCAGATATGTCGGAATCGCCAACGGCACATAAACCCGCCACAAGATACCAAGGGTTGAGCACCCTTCCATCCGCGCCGCATCATCCAGTTCTTTTGGGATGGATTTAAAACTCTGACGGAGCAGAAAAATACCAAACGCAGAGGCCGCATATGGCAGACCGATCCCGACCAGACTATCGGCAAACCCCATGGCCGCAACGGTGGCATAGTTTTCCACGATCAGAATTTCTGGTGTCACCATCAATTGCATGAGCACAAGAGCAAAGGCCACACCGCCGCCAATAAAATTCATGCGCGCAAAAGCAAAAGCCGCGAGTGTTGCCAACACACATTGTGAAATCAACAACCCTGTCACAAGAATAAAGGTGTTCCACATATATTGCGGGAACGGCGCCTGCTGCCATACCTCTATAAAATTATCGAGGGTGAGGGGCGAAAACAGATCAAAGTTGATCGCATCTGAAGACGAATGAAACGCAGCCCAGAAGGCAAAAATCAACGGCGAAATCCACAGAAGCGCGAGGATCCACGCCCCAATGGACGTCAGGGTGAAAGAAAAATACTTGCTCATCTGTAATGGATCCTTTTCTCCAGCACACCAAACTGTATCAAGGCCAGAAGCGCAAGGAAGGCCAACAACACAATCGTCAGCGCCGCTGCATATGGCGTATCAAAGAAGGAGAAAGCCGTTTCGTAGATGTAATAAAGGATCAAGCTACTGGCGTTGTTTGGGCCACCCTTTGTCAGGATGAAAATATGGTCCACCAGCTTGAAAGAGTTCAAAACCGCGTTCACCAGCACGAACAAAGTTGTTGGCATCAACAGCGGGAATGTAATGCGCCAGAAGAAAGTGAACGGGCTCGCCCCTTCCAGCTTTGCAGCCTCTTTCAACTCTGGTGACTGGGTCTGAAGCGCCGCCAGATAAAAAATCATGAAAAATCCAGCTTCTTTCCAGATGGTAATAAAGATAATCGCCCATAATGCCGTATCCGGATCGCCCAGCCAGTTTGGCGTATCAATACCCAGCGGACGTAGCACCTGATCCAGAAGACCAATTTCCGGGGTATAGAAAAACAGCCAGATATTGGCGACTGCGATCATCGGTAGGATAGTCGGCGTGAAATAGGCCAAGCGCAAAAACGCCCGCCCCGGCAACATCTGATCCACCAAAACCGCCATTAACAGCGCCAATCCAATCGAGGCTGGAATGGTGCCCGCAGCATAAATCATATTATTTTCCAGAACCGTCCAAAAAACGGGATCCTGCATCATGGCCGTATACTGATCCGTCCCGACGAATTGCGCAGGGCGAATGGGATTACCGCGGCTGAACAGACTGGAGATAAAACTCGAAATAGACGGATAATGGGTAAACGTCACCAGCAGAATGACCGCTGGTGATATTAACAACCACCCGAGAACATGACGATTACCGAAAATCCGCATATATCACTCCCAAAAATAGCTGGAGCGACCGATGCCGCTCCAGCGTTGTAACTTTTCTTATTTTTATTTGTATGGCTTCAGAAGCTGTGTTGCCCGTGCCTGTGCATCTTCCAGAACTTCTTTAGGGTCTTGATCACCTGCAATTGCGGCCTGCAGGGCATCATCCAGAAGCTTACGAACACGACCTGTCTGATATGTAGACAGCTCAGCCGTTGCAAATTTCAGCTGGTCACGTGCAACCGCTGCCGGTGGGAAAGATTTGGCATACTCAACCAGTTCTTCGACTTTATAAGCGTCCGGGCTAACACCGATATAACCTGTTTCCATGGACCATTTAGCCGCCTGTTTTGGGCTGGTCATGAATTTAATCAGTTTCAGGGCTGCCTGCTTTTCTTCTGCAGAGGACTTCTTGAAGATGTAGAAGTTACCGCCGCCTGTTGGCGTACCACGCTCTGGATTACCCGGCAGCATCGCCACACCGAAATCAAACTTGGCGTTTTTCTTAACGGTTGTCAGGTTCCCTGTGGAATGCCACATCATAGCCGTCTTACCTTCCAGGAAGTTCTGACGCAGTGTGCCCCACTCAATGGCGCCTTTTGGCATCACTTCGTGTTTCTGGGACAGGTCTTTCCAGAACTGCAGCGCTTCAACAACTTTTGGATTATTGAAATATGTTTCGGTGCCATCTGCGTTCATCAGAACCTGACCGTTCTGCTTTGTCAGCGCCCCAAACATCCAGTAAGGATAGCCTGTGGACGGGATCATCATCCCCCACTGAGAGCCGTCTTTTTTGGTCAGTTTCTTACCAGCAGCAACAAACTCATCCCATGTTTTTGGTGGGTTTTCTGGATCCAGGCCAGCTGCGCGGAATGCATCTTTGTTATAATACATAACAATGGTAGACCGCTGGAATGGAATGCCCCATGTTTTACCCAATGTCTGACCATTTTCCATCAGCGCTGGGTAGAATGATTTCAGCCACTCTTTGTCTTCTGCAGATGTCGCAACATCGTCAAAAGAAACAATAGCATCCTGTTCAATCAGATCATAAATATCGATAGAGAACATAACGGAAAGCTGAGCTGGCTCGCCGCTTTTAAGAGCTGCCAGCGCTTTAATCCGCGCATCGTTATAGTTACCGGCGTAAATCGCTTCAACATCGATATCCGGGTTCTGTTTTTCAAAATCGGCAACAATGCTGTCGACAACTTTGGTCAGGGCACCGCCAACGGCGACCGGATAATACATTGTAAGGTTTGTTTTGGCGCTTGCGACGCCTGCACCCAATGCCATGGTGGCACCAACTGCGAGGCCCAGCAAATTCTTAGGCTTCAGAAATGACATGGTTTATAATCCTTCTTCCTGTTTGGTGTTTGACAATGCGACCTCGCGCACCATCAGGTTACATCCCTTGGGAAACACTCCCTTGTGATGTTGGCGAGGCGGTCTGCACACCGTCTCGCCGGACCCCGGTTTCATCAAACCAGTGTGTCTTCTCTACCTGCCATGCACAGGTCACATCATCGCCCACCTTCACGGTAGACCGACCCGGCATTTTGCAAGCAATTGTCTGATCTCCAACGGCCACCCATAAAATGGTCTCAGATCCCAGATAATCCACGCTATCAACTACTCCTGATAATCCTTCATCGGCGAGGATCACATCCTCAGCCCGAACACCGGCGCGCCAGCCTGCTTCCCAATTTTTCAAAAATGCAGGGGCATTTGCGGATCTTTTCAACACATTCATCGGGGGGCTACCGACGAATTTCGCTACATATGTGCTCGCTGGCCAATCATAGAGATCAGCAGGGGACGCCATTTGCGCCACTTTACCCTCATTCAGCAGCACCACCTGATCGGCCATGGTCATGGCTTCCACCTGATCGTGAGTCACGTAAATCATGGTCAGACCGAGGCGCTGCTGCAGCCCCCTGATTTCCGCCCGCATGGAGGCCCGGAGCTTCGCATCCAGATTGGACAATGGCTCATCCATCAGGCAAACAGGCTGCTGCGCCACGATGGTACGGGCCAAGGCAACACGCTGTCGTTGACCACCGGAAAGCTGCGCTGGTTTGCGCTCCAGCAATTCATCCAATCCCACCAGTTCAGCAGCATCCATCAAGCGTTTATTGCGCTCTTCCGTTGGGACTTTCCGAACTTTCAGACCAAACAGGATGTTTTCAGCAACGCTAAGATGTGGAAACAACGCGTAGTTCTGAAACACCATGGAGACGCCCCGTTTTGAGGCATCCACATTTGCCACTTCACGCTCCCCGATCTTGACGGAACCAGACGTGATATCCTCAAGACCTGAAATCATTCGCAGAATTGTGGATTTACCGCAGCCAGAGCCACCCAGAAGTACCGTCAATGTGCCCTCTTCCACCTCGAAGGAGACACCATTGACCACTGGGGCCGCATCCCCGAACTGCTTTACAAGATTTTCAACGACAATGCGGCTCATACTCTTTCCTTCTCTTCGGGACAGATAAATTTTGTATTTGATTGCGCGAGCAGGCGCGTGATGTTTTCCGGCAAAGGTTTGTCGCAAAAGACATAATCCACATCTGTGATATGGCCGCCGCGCACATGGGCCGGACGGCTCAGCTTCGTGTGGTCCATCACCAGAAATGAGGTGCGGCAGTTTTCTAGAATCGAATGACGGGCCATGACCTCTTCCTCATGGAAGTCGAGCAAATGCCCCTCAGGGTCCAATCCGCCGATGCCGAAAATACCGATATCAACCTTGTATTTGGCGAAGAAGTTTGCGGCCTCTGGCCCAACAATATCCCGATCAGATGTGCGAATTTCTCCGCCTGCAATAAACACGCGGCACCCTTTGTAGCTAAGGCATGCCATGCCAACCCCAAGGTTGTTGGTAATCACGGTCAGATCTTCTTTGGCGGCCAATGACTGCGCCACAAGCTCTGGGGTTGTTCCAATGCTGAACGCGAGAACGGCCCCATCTTCGATATAATCAGCCGCCAAGCTGGCAAGGCGACGCTTCAAATCCAGATTAAGAACTTGGCGAACTCCATAAGCCAGGTTGGCCATTACCGTAATCGGCTCCACGCCACCGTGGCGGCGAAACACCAGCCCAGCCTCGGATAACTGATTGATATCTTTGCGAATTGTCTGGGTCGTAACGTCGAATTTTTCTGCCAGATCATCGACAGACATAAATCCTTCGCGGCGGACCAAATCCGCTATTTCGGCTTTTCGCTCTTCGGGTTTCATTGTTCCTCTCCCTTGCCAAATAAGGTAAGAAAATTTTCAAATGAAAGCAAATGACGTTTTTATGAAAGTTATTTTTCAGTTCCTTTAAGCAAATGAAACATCAATTTTGCATATGAAAGAAGCTCAAAGACTCTAATCAGCTCAGGGGTTTAGGATTTTATGATAGATAAATGAATTGAATTGGGGCACACTTGAGCACAAGTCTTTCAAATGATAAAAACCAAGAAATGAAAGGACGCGTCATGCTGAATATTGTCGCCATTATCACCACAAAACCTGGAAAACGTGCCGAAGTTTTGGATATCTTCAACGCCAATGTGCCTGCGGTTCACGCGGAAAAAGGCTGCATTGAGTATGCGGCTGTTGTTGATGCACCGGACATGGGTCCGTTTCAAACGCAGCTTGGTGAAGACAGCTTTGCCGTTATTGAAAAATGGGAAAGCAAAGAAGATCTGATGGCACATGCCGTCTCTGATCATATGAAGGAATATGGCAAGAAAACCAAAGATTTGGTTGAAGATAAAGCTATCCACATTCTGACATCCGCTTCCTAAAACCAGCTCACATGTCAGATCAATCCAAAATCCTGACAGAGACAACGGGGGCGGTTAGCCTGATCACCATTAACCGCACTGACAGCCGAAATGCGCTTGATAAAGAAGCTACCTGTCAGCTTGCAGAAGCTTTTCGGCAATTTGATCAGGATGACAACCAGAAGGTGGCGATTCTCACCGGTAGCGGCGGCAGTTTTTGTGCTGGGGCCGATTTGAAAGAAGTCTCTGAAAAGGCTGACTATATTCCGTGGGCTGGCCATCCTGAAGGCCCCCTCCATCAACACCTTTCCAAGCCTTTGATCGGCGCCATCTCCGGTCATGCCGTGGCTGGTGGTCTTGGCGTTGCGCTTTATTGTGATATTCGTATGGCGGACGAAACGGCTGTTTTCGGGGTCTTTTGTCGTCGCTGGGGTGTCCCCATGAGTGACGGCACCCCGACCCGCCTGCCCCGCCTTATTGGCGCAGGTCCCGCAATGGACATGATGCTAACGGGGGAGGCTGTCTCCGCCCAGAAGGCATTGGAGCTTGGTCTCATCACCCGGCTCACAAGCTCGGATCAATTACTCTCCGATGCTTTTGAGTTGGCGGAGCGAATAGCAAACTTCCCACCGCTTGCCATGATGTCTGATCGCGACACCATCTACAGTCAGGATGGGAAGGATGAGAAAACCGCATTATTGGAAGAATGGCATGGTGCCCGCGCTGCTATTATAAAAGAAGCCAGCACAGGCGCTGCCAAATTTTCAAAAGGTGAAGGCCGTCACGGGGAGTTTGAAAAGTAATCCCCCCGCCTTGTTCTTGCCGCGTTATCTCCTTAAGTTGTGAGGAGATAACGCGCCCAAGGAAAGGCTATCTATGGTTTCCGATCCGCTCAAACTCTCACTTCTACCAGCGATTTTGCTATTATCCGCCTGCGCCAACACCTCTTTGCTGGAGGCAGAACGTGCCAAAACGGATCTGATTGGCATGACCAAATCAGAGCTATATATGTGCGCGGGGGCACCTGATCGGGAAACGGAAGATGAAAAAGGCGGTCAATATGCCGCCTATGATACGGAGCGGATTACACACGAACCTGGTCCTTATCCGGGCCCTGGTTTTTACCCAAGCTTTGGATATGGAACGCGTGGTCATTGGTTCGGCGGTTATTACTCTTATCCGGTGACCATCCCGAAAAAACGGCAATGCACCGCGACATTTTCATTTGAAAATTCCCGGATCACCGCCGTTACTTACCGAACCAATGACGGTAGCGAAGTAACCAGTGGTCAATGTTATGAGATTATCAAAAACTGCCTGAGCCCAGCGCCCGCGACTTAATATTCCCGGCCCGGACGTGGTTTGTATTTAGGTAGCTCCCATTTCCAGATGATCCCGCCCGCGCGCACGATGAAGGCTGCGAAAACAGCAAGTACAGCCGCAAGTGGTTGGAAAATTGCAAATTGCAACAGCAACATATAGACCGCCCCGCCAATTAACGTTGCGGTGACATACACCTCCGGCTTTAGAAACAGGGAGGCTTCCCCTGCGATCACATCTCGCATCAAGCCGCCAAAGGTTGCGGTCATCATGCCAAAGATAATCGCCTGCAGCCAATAGACCCCTTCCACCATGGCGATGTGGGTGCCCATGACGGCAAAAACCGATAGCCCAACTGCATCCGCCCAAAGGAGCGCGGTAAATCGGCGCTGTAACATAGGGGCGATAAAGAACACCAGAACCGCCACGACAAGGCAGACAAAAACGTGCGATTGAGATTGCAGCCAGAACACCTCCCGGCCGAGGATCAGGTCGCGAATTGTCCCGCCTCCCATTCCGGTGAGCGCAGCCATCAAGCCGAAACCGATTAAGTCCATTTCCTTACGGCTTGCCACAAGGCTCCCGCTGGCGGCGAAAACGGCGACCCCGGCCAAATCCAGAATGCTGATCATCTGAGAGATATTCAAAAACACACCTATAATTAAATTAACCGGTTAATTAATGCATCAACACTACCCCCTCTAATCTACCGCATATCTGCGGCACCGCAAATCGGATAACTGCATATGTGTCATGCTGCGCGTGCGCGGCTTGCACCCCCGCTCACAAAAATGTGAACATCACATTCCAGTGATCTATCATATATGTCGGCGGTGGGGGAGCCTTGATGGGACGGGCATTCTATCATATCTGTAGTGATGAAACCCCGACCGAACAAAGAAGTGGTGATTTAAATAATGGCAAATGGGGGCATTCGAAAAATGCTGCAAATCATTCTGTATGGACTAATTTCACTTATCATCCTTGTGGCACTGTTACGTCTCACGCCGATCTGGGACAATATGCTGTCGGCTAAACCTGCCGGGCTGATTGATTTCACAACCGTCGAGGCACCGAACAAGCCTAACTGGTTCCTGCTATGCGAAGATGATGTGTGCAAGGGCACACCTGCAAGCGCCGCACCGCCGTTATTTGATCGATCTGCGGATGAGCTGAAGGGCCGTTTGGATGCCCTGCTTCTGGAAATGCCGAATACCGAAGTGCGAATGGACCAGAACAATCAGATGGATATTCTGGTGCGCACCCCTGTCATGCGCTGGCCTGACATAATCTCCGTTCAGGTCGTCCCGCTAGAAGAGGGAAAATCGACCATCAGAATTTATAGCCGTTCCATTTACGGGCATTCAGACCTTGGTGCGAACAAGGCCCGTGTAATGAACTGGTTGAAACGCCTGCAAGGCTAATAGCTTAAGGCATGACATCCGGGTTTGCACGGCGCCACGCCCCAAATTTGAGCGCCAATGCGACGATGATGCCATAAGCTGCAAGGCTGGCAGAGACAACCCCCATCAGGCCATCCAGTTCCACTTTGAAATATTGGATGGCCACATATCCACCGCCCACGGCAATCCCAAGCCTGATCAGGTTTGCAATCACTGGCCAGGTGAGCGCATGTGCCCCCTGCGATGCAAAGAACAGTGATAGCCCAAGCCCGAAAAAGAAATAGAACGGCCCAACGATTTTCAGATAATTATAGCTGACATTTAACACCTCAGCCGATTGGCTGAAATGATCGGCCCACACCATCGGGAAGAGCGCCACTGTCAAGCCGATCAAGCCGCAAATCACCGCGCTGATCCCGGCACCAGTCCAACCCACCTGTTCCGCTTTGACGATCCGCCCCGCCCCAATGTTGGACCCCACAAGTGAAATCATCGCTGCGCCAAATCCAAACACGATCGGGATCAGGATAAATTCAAGCCGTGTCCCAATGCCATATCCCGCGATGGCGGCCACCCCATATCGGCCAACAAATGCAGTAATCACAATGATGGAGATAACCGTCAGGAACGGGTTCACGGTTGCGATCATACCATTTTTCAAAATCGCCCGAATAATGTCCCCATCCAGTTTCAAGGCGTGGCGCGTAAAACGAACAGAGCTCCGACCAGAACGAAGGCGCAGCGTTAGAAACGCCCATCCCGTCGCCTGTGCGACGATCGTGCCGATCGCAATCCCCTTAATCCCGAGCGCGGGAAGCCCTAGCCCCCCAAGACATAAAAGGCCTGATAACGTTACCTGTACGGCGGCGACAACCACCATCCCCGTGGCGGGACTTTGCATATCCCCGGCCCCGCGAAGAACGCTGCCGCACATATTGAACATCCAAAGACAGAAAATCAGGGCAAAAACAAAATTCCCGTATGTGAGGGCTTCTTTAAGGGCTTCCGAATTCCCCCCAAGAAACTGAAACAGCATTTCCCCAAACAGAAAATAAAGCCCCGCGTAGACCGCCGATAGGATGCTCCCGACACCAATGGCATGCCACAAAATGCCATTGGCGCGGCCAATATCTCCCGCCCCCATGGCGCGGGCCACCATGGCCGCAATGACCCCGCCCACGGATCCGTTGCTTTGCATCTGCATTAACATCACCAACGGAAAGGCAAGCGCCAGTCCGGCTAACGAAGCAGTGCCTAGCTGCCCGACAAACCACATCTCTGCAATTGAAACGCAGGAGGCCACGAAGAAGCCCAACGCGTTGGGGGCCGCCATCCGACAAAGGGTGGGAATAATCGGCTGTTCGATCAGGGTGGCCATTCTGTTTGGCGTGGATACCGATTTAATATCTGCAGATGCCATATCCTTCTCATTGTTTTTATTATTAGTTTATTTTTTAAACTAACTTAAACGAACAAATACATCTGCACAACAAAAAAGGGCGGCACATGGCCGCCCTCTCCCCCTCGCAGGCCTACTGGCCTAATTTACACCGGGTCCCCGAACCACCACACGTTGGTCATATTTGGCGCCGGTTTTCTCTCCAACGATGCCCTTGGCTTCGTTTTGGATAAAGTCGATGATCTGCCCGCGGTAGAGCAAATATGTATTTTTCGCGACTTCTTTGCGCTTGGCTTCCATATTGTAGCCTTTGATCTCAGGTGGCAGACCTTTGATCGCGCCGCCGTCATACCCTTCGCGGCCATTAGACACATAAGAATTGAAAACCACCTTATATTTCCGATCCAGAACCGTCTCAACTGGCTCACCGTTCAGGGTTATATTCACCGCTTTGGTCTCCAACGCATTTGACCCAAGCTCAATCTCATAGCGAACGCCAGCTGAATAATGCTGGAAACCGCGGGAGATAAATTTGGAAGGATCAAGCGGACCGCCATTTTTCTTCAGCTCTTCTGGGCGTAACACCCGGCGGGCATTATCTTCAATAATCTCTTTCAGATCCGCACCGGTCAGTTCATAAACCAAAATCTCATCCGCATATGGCATCACGTTATACCATTCTGCGTAGGTCAGATCCCCTTCCATATCAACGCCGCCCATACCGGTCGCGTTAAAGGCTGCAAAATCCACCTTACCTGTGGTCCAGTTTTTACTCCGCTCCACAATTGCGTCATTCATAAAGTTGGCAATGGCCGTCTCGCCGATATAGCGCTTCTCAACAACCTCTGCCTGCTCAAGCGCTTTTGACGGGATCACTTTACCGATTGGGGCTTCAAGACGCTTATCCAAAACCGCTTTGATCGGGTCCAGAACATTCTTCTGATAGGCCACATCATAATCGGCTTCGGTTTCATCTTTGCGGCCTTTGGTCGCGATCAGTTTGGTCTCGTATGCCGCTTCAATTTTACCGCCCTCTTTCAGCGTCAGGGCAACCGTTGTATCACCGACATAACGGCCATATTCACCAGCTTGCGCAACAGGCACACCAGAAATGATGGTATCGTCGGAAAAACCGTTTTTGTTCAAAACCGTATGGGTATGACCACCCAGCAGTAACGCCGGCTTCTTGGCCACCTTGGCAACCGCTTCAGCGATTTGGACATCCCCCATTTCCAGATCATATTTCGCGATCTGACCATCCCCAAGCTTGCCGTTATATCCAACATGGCTGGCGATCAGGATCATATCCACATGATCATTCATTGCCGCGGCCAGACGGCCTGCCACTTCTGCCGGATTATAGCCTTTCAGGTTCGGGTCGGCTTCAGTCTCAAGATAGGTATCAATGACGGATGTCAGGCCAATAAAGCCAATACGCACGCCGTTCACCACACCAATCGCGGCCGGCGCCCAAGGCATATTGAATTTAGAGCCGCTCAAATTTGCCGTCAGAACCGGGAAATCAGCATCCTGCTCAATCATCCGTGCCAAGACGGCGGATCCTTTGTCCAGCTCGTGGTTCCCCACCGCTGCCATATCAAGTCCAGCCTTGGACAACGCATGATAAGGCGCGCTCATCTGAAACTCATCCGCGCTCGCCCCCATCAACTCGTCCCATGCGGTGCCGATATGCTCATCCCCAATGCTGAGGAACAGAACCTTTTCGCCAGTGGCCGCGGCTTCTGCGCGGGCGTCATTCACGATTTTCGCAATCTGTGCCATACGGTGGGTATCCCCTTTACGGTGAAACTCCACCAGCCGATTATGAATATCGTTGATATGGAGGATGCGAACCTTTTTGGTCTCGCCCCTTTTCAGGGATGTTTCGGATGGCGCAGCGTCCAGTGACAACGCCTCATCGGCAGTTGCGTTCCCGTTCAGCACATAAAGTTTTTCAAGCGCCCCCAGCGGGTTTGGTGTTGCTGGCCGAATAGCCAGTGTCTCAGCCGACCCGATAGATGGCAGGAAAAGCGCGCACCCCAACGCACTTGTGAGAAGTATTTTGCGTAACATGATAGCACCCATAAATATTGTTTAAGCACAAACAATATCCGGCTTTAGATGACAGGCATCTTACAGTGCTGTTATGGGATTATAAAAATTTGATGACAGATTTCACCGCCCCAAAGGTTAGATAATTCTGGATTAGATTTACCTGCTTAAGCTAAGCTCCTCCACAGAATAAAAACCAAAAACAAAATTCTGAGGGGGAGACGATGGCAACCATCCTATATCCAAATCACATGGAAATCGATCATGGGGCGATCAGCAAAATCGGCATGGCGCTTGAAAAGAACAACATCAAACGGCCGCTGATCTGCACCGATAAGGGAATAGTGGAGGCCGGACTTTATGACATACTCCGGCGGGCATTACCCAATGACATTGACTATTTTCTGTTTGATGAAACCCCGGGCAATCCGACCGAAGTTGCGGTTAAAGATGCCCTGAAAATCTATAAGGAAAATGACTGCGACGGGATCATTTCCATTGGTGGTGGCTCCTCCATCGATTTGGGCAAGGGAGTCGCGCTCTGCTCCACCCATGATGGGTCAATTGGCAACTGGTCCGTTATGAATGTGGGGCGTGACGGCGTTGGGGCCTGTGCGCCAATTATCGCCATTCCAACAACTGCCGGTACGGGCAGCGAGGTGGGCGGCGGTTCCGTCATCATCACCGAAGAGGGGCAGAAAATTGTCATCTCCAGCCCGCATCTACTGCCGAAAATGGCTATTTGCGATCCAGATTTAACCCTTGATCTGCCGAAATACTTAACGGCTGCAACGGGCATGGATGCCATGGCCCATTGTATTGAGGCTTATTCCACCAATGCTGTAAATCCGCCTGCGGCGGCCATCGCCCTTGATGGGTTGGAGCGGGTTGTCACTTACCTGAAACGCGCAGTTGACGATGGCCATGATAAAGAAGCCCGCTGGCATATGATGATGGCCGCGAGCGAGGGCGCAATGGCTTTTTCCAAGGGGCTTGGCTGCGTTCATTCCATGAGCCATGCTGTTGGGGCCGACCCTGTTTTGAAAGCTCATCATGGAACGCTAAACGCGATCCTGTTGCCAACGGTCGTCCGCTTTAACAGCCCTCATATCGGTGAGAAAGTGGAGAAGCTGAAATCCGCAATGGGGCTTTCCCCGGACCAGGATATTTCTGATTGGATTTTGGGTTATAGCGTCTCTATCGGTCTTCCTCGTAATTTGGCGGCACTGGGGGTAACGGAAGATATGCTTCTGCATTTTTCAGAACATTGCATGACCGACCCGTGCCATTTTGCCAATCCGGTCCAGCCGACGGTGGATCAGTATATGGACATGTACCGCGAAGCTTTAACCCAATAAGTCACATTAGTGTTTCTTACGGCGCGGTTTGTTGATCTTTTTGATTTCATATGATAGTCATCATATGAAACGATAGAAGATGAGATTATGACAAGCCGCACCGATCAAAAAGAACAAACAAGGCAACATATTCTGGAGTGTGCCGCTGATCTGTTTCGAACCCAAGGGGTTGCCGGAACCAGTCTGACTGACATCATGACCGAAGCTGGGCTGACCCATGGCGGGTTTTATGCCCATTTCAAAAACAAAGAAGATCTCCTCGCCCATAGTTATACCGCCGCGATGGATAGCTCCCGCGAGGAATGGTTCGAAGATATTATCGAACACGAACCCGAAGAAGCGCTGCGCCTTTTGATCAACCGATATCTCAGCCGGGATCACCGGGACAATCCGGACGAAGGCTGCCCTATGCCTGCACTTTTGGGGGAGTTAGAGAAAGAAGGCCTTTGCGCCACTGAGGCAGAACAAGCCCTGAGAACATCCATTCACCGGGCAAAACCGTCTGTTGCGCAAGCGCGGCATCTCTCCCCTGAAGCGGCTGACGCCGAAACCGTTGCGACCTTCGCCACGATGGTGGGAGGGATGCTTCTTGCGCGATCTGTCGCGGATGAGGATTACTCCAACTATATCCTCAAATCCTGCCGCGCCTTTCTGAAAAAGGAAATCCGCTAACCGCAATCTTTTTTGCCAATATGGGGCGCAAACCCATCCTTTTAAATTTTCATATGATAACCATCATATGAAAGGAGGAAACATGAAATATACAAAAGAAAAAATCAGTGTGATGGGCAAAGAGATCGCCTATATCGAAGCGGGCGATAAATCTAAAGACCCGGTTGTTTTCCTGCACGGCAACCCAACATCCAGCTACCTTTGGCGAAATGTTATTCCCGAACTTGAAAGCACCGGGCGCTGCATTGCCCCTGATCTTTTGGGGATGGGGGATAGTGAAAAACTACCAGCGTCCGAAGGGGTCAACCGCTATAATTTTCAAAGCCATTACGACTATCTGGAAGCAACGCTTGAAGCCCTTGGGGTAACGGAAAATGTCACGCTCGTGATCCATGATTGGGGCAGTGCCCTTGGTTTTCATTGGGCGCAAAACCACAAAGATAAAGTAAAATCCATCGCCTATATGGAAGGGATTGTCCGGCCTGTGAACTGGACCGACTGGCCCGAAGCCGCCCGCGGCATCTTCCAAGGGTTCCGATCAGAAAAAGGCGAAGATCTAGTCCTGAAGCGCAATGCCTTCATCGAGAAAGTCCTGCCAAATTCCATTATCCGTGACCTATCCGAAGAAGAGATGAACGCCTATCGCGCGCCCTTTACTAAGGAAGAAGATCGCCAAACAACCCTGAACTGGCCACGGCAAATCCCCATTGACGGGGAGCCAAAAGAAATTGCGGATCTCGTGCAATCATATGCCAACTGGCTGAGCACTGATGCGAGCCTGCCAAAGCTGTTTATCAATGCAGAGCCCGGCTCCATCCTGATCGGGCCACAGCGGGAATTTTGCCGCAGCTGGCCGAACCAGAAAGAGGTCACCGTGAAAGGACTGCACTTCATTCAGGAAGACAGCCCAACCGAAATTGGCGGCGCGGTCAAAGAGTTTTTAGCAGACCTTTAAGCCACAAAAAAAAGCCCCGCAACTTGCGGGGCTTTTCTTTTTCAGGATCGGTCAGACTTAGTCTTCCCAGCCACTGACGGATTTAACTTCGAGGAAGTCCTCGATGCCCCAAACGCCAGCCTCACGGCCATTACCGGACTGCTTGTAGCCACCAAATGGTGCGCCTGCGCCACGTGGATTACCGTTCATTTCAACCATACCGGAACGCATACGACGGGCAACGCGCTTGGCTTTGTCATTGTCCTGCGTCTGAACGTAGTTTGTCAGACCATAAACAGTATCGTTTGCGATCTTAACAGCGTCTTCTTCGCTATCGAACGGGATCATGGACAGAACCGGACCGAAGATTTCTTCACGGGCGATTGTCATTTCGTTGGTCACATCGGCAAATACCGTTGGACGAACAAAGTAGCCCTTATTGAACCCTTCTGGACGACCCAGGCCACCAGCCAACAGGCGAGCTCCTTCGTCGATACCTTTTTCGATCAGGCCCTGAATTTTATTGAACTGAGCTTCGGAGACAACTGGGCCAATGTGACGACCTTCTTCAGAAGAGAGGCCAACCTGAGTGGCTTCAGCAGTTGCTTTCGCAGTTTCAACAGCTTGATCATAAATATCACGCTGTACCAACATCCGAGTTGGCGCGTTACAGGACTGACCGGAGTTATTCATAACCTGTAGAACACCGCGCTTCACAGCTTTCTCGTCAGCGTCCGCAAATACGATATTCGCACCCTTGCCACCCAGCTCAAGCGCAACACGCTTAACTGTATCAGCAGCGTTTTTGGAAATTGCGATACCAGCACGTGTAGAGCCGGTGAAGGAGATCATATCAACATCTTCGTGGCCGGAAAGCTGAGTACCGACACCCATGCCATCACCGTTCACAAGGTTGAAAACACCTTTAGGGAAGCCAGCTTCGTCCATCATCTCAGCAAAGAGCATGGAAGAGAGAGGTGCAATTTCAGATGGCTTCAGAACAACCGTACAACCAACAGCAACCGCAGGGATTACCTTCAGTGTGACCTGGTTCATTGGCCAGTTCCAAGGTGTAATCAGACCACAAACGCCAACTGGCTCGTAAAGGATACGATCGTTTGGTGCATGATCACCGAGCGGACGATCAAACTGGAAGTTTTTCAGAGCGCGAACGAAAGCTTTGATATGTGCATACCCACTGCCTGCCTGCGCTGTGTTCGCCAAAGATACCGGCGCGCCCATCTCTGTGGAAATCGCCTCACCCATTTCAGCAGACCGGTTTTTATAGATTTCCATTACCTTCTCAACGAGGGCAATCCGCTCTTCCAATGGCGTCTGGCTCCAGCTATCAAACGCGTCTTTCGCGGCAGCAACAGCAGCATTTGTATCCGCTTCGGAACCGAGGGAGATAACGGCACAAGCCTCTTCCGTGGATGGGTTGATCACCTCAAGGTCATTTGGCTTGGATGGGTTTACCCACTCACCATTGATATAGAATTTTCTCTTATCTAACATTCCGCCACTCCGGTTTATTTTCTTTAGTTTTGTTCACACACGATCACTTTCGTGCCTATCGTTTTACGCCCCTTGCGTCAGGGGCACAAGATCATCACAGATTAATATGATACATTTTTGAAAATATAAATCAAAAAAATGGATCACTTTTGTGATAACGCACTCTTAATTGGTATATTTCGTCAGCTCCAGCCGATTAATCAGGCCATCGCGTTTCATGGACGTAATTTGTTCATTCACAGCTTCAACCATAAATCGGCAAGATGATTTACGAGAAAAGCCCATATGAATGGGTTGAACCAAAACGGGCGGACCTGATTTTATTACTTCTCCTTCGCCGCCATAATTCTGAATCATGAAATCGGAAATATTGGTCGGTAGGATCATGTAATCCGCCCGCCGTTTCAACAACAATTCCATAATGCGGGACAATTCCGTAAATTCCAGAATTGCCAGATTTTCCCTCCGGTAATTATCGAACTCTTTGCCGTAGCTGGCATCCTTAATCAAAACACCTGTATATTTCTTCAGGTCCTCCAGCTTGGAATAGCGAAGGCTCGTTTCTTTATTCCGATATACATGCACAATACTTTCGGTAAAGGCGTCAGTAAGCGCCAACCGTTCGGCCCGTTCTGGATTATGGTGGATCGCGGCAATGGCATCAATATCCCCTTGATCCAGCATCTGCATCTGACGCCGCCAGGGAAGGCCGCTGACAAATTCAACGGGGATGTTAAGCCGTTTAAAAATCTCGCGATGAAGTTGAATGGCGATACCGCTCGGCTCGCCATTCGAAGAATCGTAGGCAACGGGGATCCAGTTTGTCGTGTAGGAAACACGAACCTTTTCACAAACTGCAGAAGCATTTTGCGTCACTGAAACTGACAGAAAAAGGCCAAAAACCCCCGTTAGGCCTGACTTCAACCACTTCTGCATTTGTGCCCGGAAGAGATTACCTTCCGCCCATCTCTTTATCCCCAAATATTAGAAGCCATGATAGCTCACAATATGATCTTTGTCTTCTCGTTCGCTGACCAACGTGTTTTCAATGGCGGATGTATCTTCGTATCCGAGGGCCATTCCGCAAACCAGAACCTGATCTTTTGGAATGTTCAGATGCTTGTAAATGGGGTCCTGAAATGAAATCCAGGCAGCTTGCGGACAGGTATGCAGGCCCTGCCCCCGTGCGGCCAACATAATGGTTTGAATATAGAGCCCCATATCCAACCAGCTACCCCGGCCAAGATAGGCGTCTGTTGTGAAAAACAGGCCGACAGGTGCATCAAAAAGTTTGAAGTTTCGCTTTGCCTGCCGGGCGCTGCCCGCACGGTCGCCTTTTTCAATTCCCAGAAGACCATAAAGCCCCCATCCGACGCCTTGACGGCGCTTGCGATGCTTGTCTTCCCAAATAGGCGGGTAATAGTCAAAATCTTCATATTTTGAGGCTTTTCCCTGATCAAACAGATCGCAAACATCATTACAGATCCCATCCCGCACCTCTCCTGCACAAACATACGTATACCAAGGCTGTGTATTGGTGCCACTTGGCGCGCGCTGAGAAATTTGAAGGATATGGTCGATTTTCTCTTTTTCTACTGGCTGGTCCGTAAAAGCCCGAACGGAACGGCGGCTTGTGATCGCCTCATCTATATTCATCTGTCATCTCTTCTTTTTAATTTTATGCGACAAAAGGCATCCAGTAGATGCACATTTTTATTAATTTTTTAGCATTTACAGGTTAAGCTCGCACATGTTTTTTTGAGTAGTCAGTCCATGTTAAAATTTCTAACGCCCATCCTTCTCTTCGCGAGTATATTGTTCACAGTGAACAATGCTGCCGCAGATGCGCAGAAAACTGTCTATTGGGGGCAGGTTCATTACCCCCCTATTTTCATACAAAATGGACCGGATAAAAATCAGGGTATGATTGATATCGTCGTGAATGCCCTTCGAGAAAGACTACCTGACTACAATCACCAAACACTGCCGCTCAGTCTGTCCCGCTTAATGACAGAGATGAAGTCGGGAACACAAATTTGCTTTGCCGGTCTTTTTAAAACAGCTGAACGGGAAAAGTTCATAGCCTTCTCTGAGCAGTTTTCGACGGGTGCGCCAGCCCTGCTCATCACCGCCGAAGCAGTCGATGAGCAGATTCCCCAATATCTCGATGAAAAAGGGTATGTAGATCTTCGAAAGCTGTTAGCTGAAGGAATGATCACCTTAGATATTTCTGCAGGCCGTTCCTTTGGCGAATATGTAGATGGTCTAATCAAGCTTGATGAGGCGACATTTCATCCATCTGTCCGGGTGAATAGCGGCATGAATGATGCGGAAAAAACCATCAAGTTAATCGGCCTTGGACGCGTGGAAGCCACCTTAACACATGGGCTAGAGACCTATTATCAAGCCGTTCAACAAGGTGTTACCGATCAGATAAGTATGTATCGGATACAGGGTAATCTTAAAAGAGCATCGCTATATGTCGGCTGTTCCAAAGGGGAATGGGCTGGTGATTTCATGCCGAACTTAAATCTCGCCATAGCAGAGATTGTGAGGCTCGGCATCCCGACAACAGCCCGAAACAGGTGGCTTCCTAAAAATCTCTGGTAACAAAAAAGGCGGCTAATTCAGCCGCCTTTCATATGTCTTATCAAACAACCCATTAACCGCCACTACCTGCGACCACCACATCATCCCCCGATACCGTTCCGGATGACACTTCAGCGATCACGGTATATCCATCGCTTTCTGGGTCGTTATCATAATAGAGATAGGTGCCGTCAAAGATCAGTTTGGCTTCCCCTGTATTCTGCCCACCAGAGAGGTCCGCGTTAGTGCCGTCATATGCCTGACCGCCAATGGTCGTTACAAAGTCATCACTTGCAGTGTATCCACCATCAAATCCAAAAGCCTCACTCGCCAGTTGCAAGATATCCTGACCCGTCTGGAAATCCGTAATTTCATCATGTTGACCCGAGAAAGTATCGTCATTGCTGACAATGGTACCGTCGCCTTGGGTTTCATACGCAAAGACGTCCACATCTGCGCCGCCGGTCATTCTATCAAACCCGTTGCCACCGATCAGGGTATCATTACCGCTATCGCCGAAAAGTTGGTCATGACCAGTACCGCCATCAAGCAAATCACCCCCGCTGCCGCCAATAAGAACGTCCTCATCCTCATTGCCATACAGCGTATCGGCCCCATCGGCCCCTTGCAGGGTGTCATTGCCCATGCCACCACTCATCAAGTCGCTCTGGTCACCGCCATACAACCTGTCAAATCCAGCTTCACCGTAGATTTCATCAGCACCTTGGCTGCCATACATCTGGTCATCGCCATCACCGCCGAGCATGGTGTCAGCGCCATTTTCACCATCGAGCCAGTCGTTATCGTTGCCCCCATTTAGGTAATCGTCGCCGGTACCACCCAAAATCTGGTCATTGCCGTCACCGCCAAACAGACTATCATTGCCGGTACCGCCAAACATACTGTCAAAACCGCCGTCGCCATAAAGAGTGTCAGCACCTTCACTACCTAATAAGGTGTCATCACCATCTAGCCCGTGGACAAGATCGTTACCTGATAACGCATCAATCTCTTCAGCCTCATCATCACCTGACAAATCATCATCGCCAGTTGTTGCAATATTAGGATTAATCCCGTCATCCTGAACTTCGGTGACAACCCGTGTTGTCCCCCCGGAGACATTGATATCAGTGCCACTCAGTCCAGAGATATCAATATTAAAACTCTCTGTTGGTTCCAATTCATCAGCCGCGACGAGGCCTAGATCAAAATTGAGAGCCAACTCACCGCCATCAAAAACCGCGGCATCCGTTATACTAATCGTAACTCCGCTATCCCCAACTTCGGCCGTCACACCAGCGGGAAGCGAACTCAAAGCCGCAATCAGGCTTTCAGAGAGGTCATCCTCATCTGTTGTCACATGGCTTAGATCAAGATCAAAAGAAATCTCAGCCCCAGCAGGAAGGGCCGTCATACCAACGGCAAGCCCACTGAGTAAGATCGTATAGGCAGCAGATTGACCTTCCGTCCGGCTGACCAAACTTTGAGTAAATCCAACAGTTAGGCTATCGCCTTCGGTAATGTCTGTGCTGACCTCGCCTGAGCCATCAATAGATACAGCCGCCCCATTGCTGATCACGGGGTTTCCAATCTCAACGGAGAATTGCTCCGCCGCCTCAACCCCATCACCAGAGGTGATATCCAACGCAAAGGTAAAGTCCGTTGCGGTGCTGTCGAATGTCACCGTATTCCCAACGACCGTCACCCCGGATGTACCCGCAGCCGCCGTTGCCAAGGCTGCTTCCAGATCTGCATAATCCGCGGAACTTGTCCCGTTATTTAAGACAGACACATCAACAGAGACGGTCTCTCCTGCAGGGATCGCACCATCAAGCGATATTGTATAGTCCGCAGATCCACCTTCTGGCGCGATAGCATCTCCCGTCAGCGCAACGGTAAGTTCATCCCCATCAGTGATGGTGGACTGCTGCTCCCCAACCGACACAGTGCCAGTCGCAACGTCATTAATCTGCGGATCCTGAATGGTGACTGTAAATGTCTCAGAAGCTTCAGAGAGACCATCAAGGAGAGTGGTTAAATCAAAGCTGAAACTGGCCGGAGCGTTTTCATCGAAATAAAGACGGGTGCCCACAGCGGTTACCCCATCAACCAATCCAGCGGCAAGAGACAATGCATCCGCAAGTCCCTCGTTAAAATCACCAGCATCCGTATCGCCTAGATCCAACCCCACATCAATGGAGAAGTTGCTGCCCGAGACAATATCCGCCCCAGTGAAAGAAATTTCAAACTGCGCGGCCCCACCTTCAGCTATCGGATCACCGCTAAGCTCACTCAGTTGCCAATCAGGTGTTGGCAAAACACCATCTGTAATTTCAGTCACCACAGCCGCTGTGCCGACAACGGCGATAACACCGTTACCAACCGGACCATCGCCCGATGGGGATCCGATGGAAAGGCCAAAGCTCTCAAGCCCTTCAACCAGATAGTCATTCGGGATGTCGAGAGAAAACTCCAACGCTGTGGCATTACCTGCGCCACCATCGAATGTCAGCAAATAAGCCCCTTCAACCACACTAAAGCTGACACCTGGCGTGCTTTCGCTTGCCTCCTGCAGTGCGCTTATCAGCGTTTGATAGTCACCAGACGTGGTGTCGATATCGGTTAAGGCAATTTCGATTGTCGCACTCTGCCCCGTTTCCAGTTCAGCACCGCCCAATTCGATGCGGTATGAGGCGCTGCCTTCCTCGGACACCTCTGCGTCACCACTTAGAGAGAAACTGACGAGCGAGAACTCACCGTCGTTAAAATGAAGTTTTTCGATACTGTCCAAAATATCGATATCACCGGACGAAGAATTTCGAACTGTAAACTGGTCACCAAAAACCTGAATATCAAAATCTGCGAAATTACCGACGAACTGCGCAATATCAATACCATCGCCGCCACTTAGGAAATCATCTCCCCATTGGCCATCCATGAAATCATTGCCGGCGCCGCCCAGCAAAATATCCTGCCCTTCACCGCCATACATGGCATCACTGCCACTGCCGCCCAAGAGCATATCATTATCATCACCACCGAACATGAGGTCATTGCCCTCATCTCCAGACAGGGTATCGCTACCAGCATGCCCCAAGAGCACATCGTTAGCTAAACCACCAAATAGAAGATCTTCACCTCGCCCACCTGAGAGGACATCATCGCCCCCGTCACCATAAAGGAGATCGTTGCCATCATCCCCCATAATGCGGTCGTTCCCAGCGCCGCCGGAAAGGCTATCCATGCCATCGCCGCCATAGAAGAAGTCATCCCCGTCCTCACCGGAAAGTAAATCATCCCCGTCGCCGCCAAGCAGCGTATCCCGACCGTCACCGCCATAGAGGCTGTCATTTCCAAATTCACCTGAGAGCAGGTCATTTCCGGTACCGCCAAACATGCTGTCCTGGCCGCCCCCACCGAACATGCGATCGTTACCGCCATCACCCAACATGGTGTCATCGTCGCCAGTTGTCGGATCTGGATCTTCAGCATTATCGCCAAACATCACATCATCGCCATCACCACCAAGCAGATAGTCAACACTTCCCTCACCGCCTTGCAGATAGTCATCGCCATCGCCGCCATCGATCAGATCATCACCTTTGCTGCCGGAGAGAGTATCATTCCCGCCGTAGCCGAATGCCTGATCGTTAAAGCTTGTCCCATCGAATACGTCAGGGCCTTCGGTTCCCTGAAAGATAATACCGCCGGATGGCGTCTGCAAAAAATCATCTGAATTGGTGCCAAAAGGGGAGTTGAAATCCGGTGGCACATCAAAAGGGACCGCGATATCAAGATCACCGACATTGGTCGTCACCAGATTTGGATCAAAGAAATTCACACCCAAGTCTTCTTCACGGCTCTCTTGCGCGGTGTCTTCCCCCTCACCTTCAGCAGCTTCACCGTTATTCTGGCCTCCAGCAGCAGGAGACGCATTGACACCGTCATCTGCTTCGCCGCGGCCATCGCGAATGGTTCGTGTATTTTCCTGCACCTCAATCACAGATTTAAATTGCTGTTGGATCTGCTGAAGGGTTTGGATCTGAACAGGTGTGAGCCCCGTTGCCGCAATACTGATCAATTGACCGGGGGTGAGGATAACCTCCTGATTACCGGTAAAGGTAATGACGCGCCCCCCAAGGACGAACACAGTCGCAATCCCGCTATCTGCGGTGTCCACTACAAATTCGGTGCCGCGAATACCGATAGAGCCATATGGCACCTTGATATTTACGTCTTCATAATCGTTTTTCGCAATTTTACCGGAAACAAAAGACACTGCCCCCTTCAGGAAGGAAAGACCAATATTTCCGTCATCTGTGCCTGCGTCGTAAACGAAGCTATCAATGGTCATTCGCGATCCGGGGCCAACCCCCATAATCGCACCATCTTTTAACAGAATACCAACATTACCGGTACCATCTGTCTCGATCACATCATCCTGATAGATATCAGAACCCGGCTCCAGCTTTTCACTGGTGCCATCTTTATGTAAAACTGTTGCATTGCCAGAGATATTCTCAACGGCGCCTACCGGCTCTCCAAGAGTTGAGGCCGTTTCTGTGCTTTGGGCATATTGCCCTGGACCTGCCAATTTAGCAGCAAAGGAACCGAGGACCTTCGCGCCAAACTCATTTTGTAGAGGCGGCAGCTCAGAATGTTGGAAGTAACCATCTAAAGTGACCTCACGGCCGTAAGTATCTTTAAGAACGAGGTCTTGACCATTGCGAGCATAGTCAGCATCCATAATGAACGACCCGAGGGGAATTTCATATACAGGCCCATCAGCCGTCTCAACAATCGCCGCCTGCCCCGATGCGCCTTCATTTGTTGAGTTCGTGCTTTCGAATTCAGTACGGAGTGCCATTATTCCCCCTCAACGTAAAATACGTTTGAATAGGTCAATTAAAGTTCGTTTTGGACAGCTACTACTTCTACACTCGGCTAGCCCTGCAGCAGGCCTTGGACATTTTCAGATAATTTCTGATTAATTTACGTAAAATTTTACGCTTTTTTCCCAAAAAAATAAAGGTTTTTGGGCCTTTTTCACAAACAGCAGACTAATCAGCTTTATAATTACCAAGCATACTGATCATTTTACATCCACCATTTGGGGGATGGATTGCGTTTAATTCTGATTTTCCTTCATCACTTTTCAAGCTATTGAAAATAAATCACTTTTTTACGTATCTTACGAAACTGCAGCGAGAGTTAGACAAAACGCCCCCTCAAACAAGGGGTGTTGCTGACCTTTATGGGCGCGCTGCCTCTTAAAAATTAACCATAAAAGCGAAATCAAAAGCTCCGGTTAGCATAGCTAAAATGAACTTTTCCCCGCCTGATCCCTTATAAATGCGTGCATGCACGCCCTTGGCATCGCTACCAAGGGGCGTAATTATCGAATCACATTTTCGTAATATGGTTAATTTGGGGTCACAACCCCAAGATTGTCAGGGGTTAACTCCCCAACGGAGAGCAATACGCGATAGACCGCCGCTCGCGCCTCATAGGATGCGGACACTTGCGCAATTCTGGCGGCGTAAAATTCGTTTTCCGCATCCAGAACATTAATGGCTGTTTCTTTACCGCCTTCACGCAGTTTTTGACGCGCTATGAAAACCTCAGCGGCGATATTCACCGCATTTTCCAAAAGAGCTTCCCGCTCTTGCGCAGTTTTGAGCGCGCGCCAAGCGACACGCACCTCTTCCTCCACCTTCTGTGTGGCATACTGAACAGAAGAGAGAGCTGCATTGTGACGGGCTGAGGCCTGATTGACCTGTGCATCGGTCAGGAAGCCTGAGAAAACTTCCCATTTCATTTCAAGGCCGCCGAAGAAACTCCGCTCGGTTCCTTCAGTGCCATCAATGTCCTTTTCCCATTTATATCGGGCGACCGCATCCAGACTTGGGGCATAATCTGCCTCATAAACCTGTTTCTGCGCCTCGGCTACACGAACCTGCTCTTTGCTATTTTTCAATTGCAGATTATTTTCACCAGCAATTTTAAGCGCATCGTCCAATGTTTGCGGCAACCGCTCCAACGGGGGAACGGCTTCAAACGCACCGCTTTCGTCAGGGGTTTTTCCAAATACTTGCAGGTAACGGGCACGCGCTTCTTTCAGGCTACCTTCAACGGCGACCCGGCGCTCCACCGCTCTTTGCAGACGGGATTTGGCTTGCAGGACGTCGACCTCAATACCGGCGCCGCGCTCCACCCGCTCATCCTCAAGGCGAAGCTGTTGCTTTAGGTTCTTTTCGTTATCTTCAGATAACAACTGCAGAAAACCAAAACGTTCCACATTCAGATAGGCGACAATACCTTCGAACAAAAGCTGCTGCTGCACATATGACAGATCAAGATCAGCAAGGCTCCGCTGCGCTTCCGCCGCTTCCACACTCGCTGTTGTTTTATTGCCCCGATAGAGATTTTGCCGAACCTCGACGCTCGCGCTATATCTGTCTGTATCGTAGGGGCCCACAAGATCATCGTTGTCCGTATGCTCCCACCCAAGATCTCCGTTTAAAGAGACGACGGGCAAAAAGCCCGAGTTGGCAGCATCGATACCGCTATCCGCAGCGATGATACCCTGCCGGCTGATATTCAACTGTGGATGAGTTTCCAAAAGGAAGGCAAGTTCCTCTTCCAGCGGACCTGCAAAGGCCGAAGAGGACGAAATAACCGCCATAGAGGCCCCAGCCAACAGACCAGTGAACCACTTGGCAGAGTGGTTTTTCAGTCGAGTGTCTTTTTTCATCGGCCCCCCAATCAGGCGCATGATAGGTCAAAAACGTCGGGTGAAACTGGGTAATAAACTGTGCGGTTTATAACAATTTTAAATTAACTTAACAACAATTAGCGAACATTTCAGAAATTTTATTTCGTTAGAGATGTATAAACACCATCCCATCCCTCTCCGGGATCAAGTTTGCAATACCCGCTTATGCGTTCCAAATACAGATCATAGAAATGCTGACGATGCGGCGCGGCGGACAGACACAAACGGATTTTTTCCTCAGCCAGCGGCCAATTTCGGGATCGATAAGCGGCCAGCATCTCATGGTGGGCTTTATGCCACTCAGTCGTATCCGTTCGCCGCTCCTCCGGGCGGAGATAACCATACACCTGCACTGCCTCGCTTTTCCCTTTCACCGCGATCAGGTCCAGCTCCAACATATCCTCTGGCTTTTGGCTGGCTGCGGTTTCCGGGCCGAGAATGATATCAAATCCATAGTATTTGCATTGCCCTTCCAGGCGGGAGGCCAAATTCACGGCATCCCCCAGTACCGAGTAATCAAACCGCTGCTGTGATCCCATATTCCCCACAACACAGGGGCCGGTATTAACCCCAACACCAACTTTAATCGGGATAAAGCGTCGCCCCTCTTCCTTCGCTTGCTGGCGTAGCTTTCTATTGACTTCCTCAAGCCCTGCAATCATCTCCCGCGCAGCCTTAACTGCATTACGGGCATGATCCGGATCGCGAAGCGGCGCGTTCCAAAAGGCCATGATGCAATCCCCCATATATTTATCGATCGTCCCGCGATTGGAGAGGATGATATCCGTCATCGGTGTCAGGAAGTCATTAATCAGGCTTGTCAGACCTTCTGGATCGTCGTTGAACTGCTCCGATATACTTGTGAAACCGCGGACATCACAGAAAAGGAACGACATATCCCGAACCTCCCCGCCGAGTTTTAGCTGATCGGGAGAGTGCGTGAGCTGGTCCACCATGGCCGGGGAGAGGTAATGGGAGAAAGCACTTCGGATCTCCCCCCGCTGTCGCTCAGTCGCACGAAAACTGGAGTATACAAGAATGATGAACAGGATCGTGGTTGAGATCAGAAAATACGAAACATCCAGAAGGATGGATTTTTCAGAATAAAGATAGGCAGAGGTTCCGATCACACTCCAGACGATGGCGGTCAGTACAAAAAAAATGGTCCGTGCCCCCGCGAGCGGCAAACCGACAATTAGCATCACCCCAACAACGGCAAGCTCCAACCATTCAACCGCACGCATTAAATCACCGCGGAATAGATGCTGACCACTTAAAATGGTTTGGATCATTTGCGCATGAACCTCAACCCCCGGAATGATCGAGTTCACTGGGCTGGAGCGCAGATCTTTCAGACCCGTGGCAGAAGTCCCCACCAGCGCCAGTTTTCCGGCAATACGATTTGGATCAACGGACCCATCCAGAATATCCACCGCCGGAATATAATTTTGATTACTAAATTCGGAGTAGCGGATCCACATTCGCCCATACCCGTCCGTGGGGAGAAGAGTTTTCGCAACAATGACGCCCTCAACTCCTGCTTCATTGGCCTTAATCAGAAGATTTTGACCGGTCGCCACCCGCAACATTTCGAGCCCCAGTATCGGGATCAATTTACCGTTCACCCGGCTGAACAAGGGGACCCGGCGCACAATCCCATCGTAATCATTATCCAGTGTGAAATTGGCATAGCCAGCCGCCGACCGCTCCAGAATGGGGAGGTTTCCCACAAAATAGTCAGCAGATCTTATATACCCCGCTGGATCCTGACCAAGCCAGTTGACCGAATGTAGGCGATCTACGGTATGACCTTCCGTCACCCCGTCTTCGTTACTGATAAACCCACCCAACACAACACGCGATTTACGCATGGCTTCGGCGAGTACCAGATCATTTCCGGGAATATTCGCCAGTTTCTCACGTGTTTCCGCATCAATATCACGAAGTGTTTTTGCAAGCAGCGGCGGGGAGAGGCGATCCTGTTCAGAAAACACAATATCAAAACCGATGACGACAACCCCCATCTGGGTGAGCTTGGTGATCAAATCAGCAATAACATCACGCGACCAAGGCCACTGCCCGACCCGAGAGAGGCTTTTTTCATCGATATCAATAACAATAACGGGATTTTGCGGAAGTTCATCTCGTGGGTCCAGTTTCTGATAAACATCAAATGCGCGGTTCCGAACCCCTTCAATTATAGGCGTATTCAGGTATTGCACGTATAAAAGCCCGACCAACAATATCCACGAGATATTCTGCCCCAACGAGCCAAAAAACAGCCTATAAATTAGGAAGAATGCGCGTTTGACCTTCATTTTTGCGCCGCCTACCTCTCTCGAAAGCTTTCATGACGCAGCTTGAGAACCGGTTGCAGCAAATATTGCATAACCGTTTTCTCGCCCGTATGGACATCTACCATGGCCTGCATGCCGGGGGAGATGAGCAACCCTTCCATTTTTTCGTTCTTCTCCCCCAATGTTTCGATGACGACCTTATAGAAAGGCTGGCCTTCTCCATCATTGGTCGAGTCAGCCGCGATGGTCGCAATCCGTCCCTTTATCCCGCCGTAAATGAAGAAATCATATGCCGTTAGCTTGATAACTGCGGGTTGTCCGACCTCAACAAACCCGCGATCAGATGGACTTAAGCGCGCCTCAACCACCAATCGGTCGCTAGTGGGTACCACATCCATAATAACGTCACCTGGGCGGACAATGCCGCCGATCGTATTATAGCGAAGATTTTTCACCACCCCGTCAATGGGGGAGCGCACAGTTGTTCGGGTGACCTGATCCCCTGCAGTTACCAACAGTTCTCGAATGCGTGCGATTTCCCGCTCCACCTCTGAAAGCTGTTCTTGCGCATCTAGCTGGAAGAGGAGCTTTTCTTCTTTAATAGTCTCCTCCGCCTCTTTTGCTGCGGCGCGTGCACGCGGGATCGAGGGGCGGAGAACTTTAAGCTCTCCCTGCAATCGAGTTAATTCTGTTTCAAGTTCTAAATGCTCAATTTTCGGGGTGAGTTTTGACGCCAAAAGCTCAGTCGACATCGCAAATTTTCGCTCCAGCACCTTAAGGTCAGACGTAATCGCGGCAACCTGAATTTCCAACTGCTGAACATCGAGCTGCTTCTGCCGGGATTTCTCCTTTAAAATTCTGGTTTTCGATTCAAGCTGTGCTAACCGCGCGGCGTGCACTTTCTGCTCGGCCTGCAATAAACGCTGCACCTCAGATCGCTCAACATCGGGGTATGCGGGCGTTTTCCCCTCACTCTCCCCTTCAAGCCGGGCCCGTTTGATCTCAAGCCCTTTCAACTGGATTTGTAAGGATTCCTCGTTCATGGCATTGACGGCAAGGTCGAGCAGCATCAACGGATCCCCCGCTTTGACAATGGCCCCTTCGCGAACCATGACATTTTTGATGATACCACCTTCCAAATGCTGAATGACCTTAACCTGATCCTGAGGGACCACTTCACCGGCCAGAACAGACACTTCCTCCAACTTGGCGAGTTGCGTCCAGATCACAAAGCCTGCGATCAAAGCAATGATGACCAAGCCGATCAGACGCCAAGCGGGCATCGGGTATTTTTTCTCTATGCTCTGAAAGGTTTGCATCAGCCCGCTCGCCCCTCCCCTTTTTTCAGGTTGGAGATATTATCACCCCCCCCCAACTTTGATTTAGGGGAAGCATTTGCGCGAGCCTCCAGTTCTTTCATGACCACATCCCGCGGCCCAGAGAGCACAAACCGGCTCTTATCCAGTAAATGCAGATACCCAGTCGCCCCTAGCAGAATAGGACTGTGCGAAACCACAATAATCGTATGGTCCTTGGACAAGTTTTGCAGAAGATCTTTCAGTGCCTGTTCAGCCTGACGGTCGAGATTTGAAGACGGTTCATCCAAAATAAGAAAAGGTGGATCAGATACCAAGGCCCGTGCAATGCTGAGCCTTTGGCGCACCCCACCGGAAAGCATACTTCCCGCCTCTCCTACATCTGTCGCGTAGCCATCTGGCAAATCCAATATGATTTTGTGAACACTTGCAAGCTTTGCCGCATGGATCACTTGCTCGTCTGAAATATCGCCGCGTTTACCAGATATATTATCCCTAATACTGCCGCCGATTAGAACTGTTTCCTGCGGCACATACCCAATCCATCTGGCGACCTGGAAGCGGGTGAATTGCCCAATATCCGCACCGCCCAGCAAAATCCGCCCCTTTTCTGGCGCATAAAGACCCTTTAAAAGCTTCAAAAGCGTACTTTTACCGCCGCCGTTAGGCCCCATAATCGTGTGAATGCTATTAGGCGCAAAATCTGCACTTAAGCCCTCTAAGACCGCCTCCCCCTCTGGGCGATAGCGGAAAGTAATCTCATCAATTTTAAGCCCCCCATCGGGTTTGTCCAAATCAATCACAGCTTCCTGCCGTTCGGTCGGCAGGCTCATAACCTCATCCAAGCGGTCACGTGATTGCTTATAACTGGCAAAATTTCGCCATGCCCCAACGAGCTGGCTAAAGGGGCCCACCACCCGACTGGACAGCATATTTGCCGCGATCAAAGCACCGATGCTAAGTTCCTGATTAATGATGGCCACCGCCCCAAAACCGGTGATAACCACCGTTGTCGCCAGCGTCAAAACGGTCCCCGCATTCATAAAGCCATCCTGCCGGGCGCCGCGCTGCAGTGCGCCTTCAACCGTGCTGGCCTGCAAATCTTCCCAGTAAGGGGTAATGCCCTGATCAAGAGACAAGGCCTTTACGGTTCCCCGGCTTCCCACCATGTCCGCGATAAGACCATCCCGCGCCCGCTGCTTATCTTTTTCAGCATCTGCTGATTTTCGAACCATATAGCTGGAGACTGCAGCAAGGCCCACGAAAATGGGCAGGATGGTTAGGAAAATCCACGCGATCGGTTGCGCGATAATGAAAATCAACAGGATAAAGAGAAGCGCAAAGGGCAAATCAATCAACAGCAGGAAAGGTGGTCCCGCGATGGTGTTTCGCACTGTATCCACATCCCGGAACAAAGCGTGCCAATAAGCGCTTTTACGATTTTCCAATACGCGAAGTGGCAGTGCCCAGAATTTTTTCATAAGCGCTGCGGCTAATGTCAGCTCTACTCGCATAGCGGCCCGCTGCAATAGCCGAGAGCGGAGCTGGCGGAGAATAAAATCAAAAGCAAGCGCGATAAACACGCCGATCACCAACCCCTGCAAAGTGGTGATATTTCCGTAAGCCACGACGCGGTTATAGGTTTGCAACACAAAAAGAGGGATCACCAACGCCAAGACATTGACAAAAAAGGAATAAATAACGAGCTCTACAAAGTAGGGACGCGCCTTGGCAGTAATCGATTTGAACCAGGATTTTTGTCCTGACATAAGGCCCCCAAGTTGGCAAAAGCTTGAAAAATTTAAGAAACCACTACTACAGGATACCGGAATATTCATTCCAGAGTAGCAAGCTTTGGGCCTGGGGACAAAAGGCTTATTTATATAAGCAAAAAAATGCCGGCAACAAGGCCGGCAAAATCAGGATCAAATTCCGATGATTGGCTGTAACATTCGACTGATCAGCCCCTTGAAACGGAGCGGAGCGTCCGTCGCGATAAGACAGATACAATCCTTTTCGGTATCAGAAACAGGTCGGTGCATCACATCATCGTCCAGATCTGCAATATCCCCCACTTGGAACCGGCCCATTTCATCGATATAGGAACCACTTAAAATGAGGGTCAGTTCCTGCCCAGTGTGGCCGTGTTCCGGCATTGGGGTCCCGGGGGAGATTTTCAGAAGGCGCAAAGCACCTTTCGTTTTGTCTCCACCAGACAAACTCAACGGGTAATGGCTGACACCCGGCACAAGCCTGCGCCAAGGGATATCATCCAAATGAACAGGCAAACGCTCTGCAAGAGGGGACGGAACACCTTTATCGACCGTCTCAGCAGAGGAGGCTTCCTTGTCTTCACGGACGAAGCCATCATCCAGTATTTTGGGAATATCTCGCTCCGCCGGGCTGAGGGGCTCTGGCTCTGCATTCAGCATGTACATGGCCGCCATGTCTTCCATCAGCTCAACCGTTTTACGGCATTCCGGGCATATGGCAAGATGCGTCGCCACCACAACAGACAGGGTTTCCGGCAACGTATTATTCACATAAGCCAGCAAGGTATCATCGTTGATATGATGCTTGATGCTCATTTTAAACTCTCCAATTCCGACCGGATTTTACCAAATGCCAGTCGAATGCGTGATTTAACTGTACCCAGAGGAATCCCCAACTCCTCTGCAATTTCCGAATGCGGCTTCTCTTCAAAAAAAGACAACATAATTATCTTTTTTTGATCTTCCGGCAGCAAAGAAACAGCCCTTTTCAGGATATCGCTTCTTTGTTGACGGTCCATGGCCTGCTCCCCCGTTTCCGGAGGGGCTGGAACAAAACTCGGATCGTTTGGATCCGGCTCCGGCCGTGACATTTTCCGTAATCTGTCAATCTTTACGTTGCGAGCAACCGTATAGATCCATGTGATGGCAGAAGATTTTGATCTGTCGAATGTACTGGCGCGTCGCCAGACCTTCAGCATGGTTTCCTGCAAGATCACTTCGATCTCGCTTTCTGCTTGTTTTTGCCCGCGAAGGAAGGACTTCAATCGCGGCGCAACTTTTTCAAACAGGTCTGTAAAGGCCTGTCGGTCTGCCTGTTCTCCGACGCGGGTCAACAGCATATCAAGATCTGTTTTCACCGGTGGCGTATCCTCGTCGGTTTCCAGCTTTTTCATCAGCGCTCTCTGCTGTTGCATACGAAAACTCTTTTCTATTTACGCATCATACAGGTTTACGCCGGGGATAAAAGTTCGGATCACCGAAAAGGTCATTGAACCAAAAGAACTTAATTGGCGTATATAAATACAAATGATTTTTTAACGGGATTTTCGATGAAATCTATTGCTGTCATTGGAACTGGTATTTCTGGCTTGTCCGCGGCCTGGCTTCTTTCCAAAAATCACCGCGTGACGTTGTATGAAAAGGATGACCGTCTTGGCGGTCATAGCAATACAGTGATGATTGGCGATCACGCTATCGATACCGGCTTCATTGTTTTCAACAACAGAAACTACCCAAACTTAATCGCATTTTTTGACGAAATCGGCGTCCCCTCCCGCGATACTGACATGTCTTTCAGCGTCTCCATTAATAAAGGCGCATGGGAATATTCAGGAACCTCACTTGGAGGACTGTTTGCCCAGAAAAGAAATATGCTCCGCCCTACTTTCATTCAAATGCTTCTGGATATCCGACGTTTTTATAAAGAAGCGCCAGAAATGCGGTTTGACCCGAAATATAAGCATATGACACTGGGCGAGTATCTGCGGGAGGGAGAATACTCGAAAGCCTTCATTAACAAGCATTTAATCCCGATGGGGGCTGCAATCTGGTCAACCCCTGCAGACGAAATGCTGGCTTACCCAGCGGAAACATTTATCCGCTTTTGCGAAAACCATGGCTTGTTGCAAATTAAAGATCGCCCCCAATGGCGGACAGTTGTCGGTGGCAGCCGCACCTATGTGAATAAGGTGCGAGAGGAAATTGGCGATAAAAATATCCGCCTTAACTCTGCGGTTACAAAAATCACTCCAAGCCGGGAAGGTGTTTTTGTGGAATGCCGCAATGGTCATATTCAGCGCTATGATGACGTGGTTATCGCCACCCATGCGGATCAAGCTCTGTCCATGCTGGAAAACCCATCCCCGCAATATGTAAAATTGCTGGGCGCGTTTCCTTACGAGAAAAATCTGGCAGTGCTTCACACCGATGAAAGTTTCTTGCCTAAACGCAAGAAAGCTTGGGCAAGTTGGAATTATCTGGCTGATGATAACAACTCAGATAACAGCCAGAAACTGTGTGTGTCCTACTGGATGAACCAGTTGCAACATATCAAGTCAGACAAAAACTTTATTGTGACATTGAACCCCACTGAAACACCAAAAGAAGGAACGGTGCTTCGGTCTTTCCCATACGATCACCCCGTATTTGATAGCCAATCCATCGCTGCGCAGCATATGCTGTGGAACCTACAAGGGAAAAACAATCTCTGGTTCTGCGGTAGCTATTTCGGTTATGGTTTCCATGAAGATGGGATTCAAGCCGGGCTTGCGGTAGCCGAAGCGTTGGGAGGCGCATCACGACCATGGTCTTTCAATCCGCAAAAAACACGCATCTCGCTTCCCGAAAGCTGGACAGAAGCGCGGGTTGAAAGGGTGGGTTAATGCCAACAAAAAGTGCCCTGTATAAAGGTTCTGTTCTTCATCGCCGTCTGCACCCCAGGGCGCACCTGCTGCAATATGCAGTGACATATTGTTATTTGGATCTGGATGAGATTGAAGACCTTGAAAAAGAACTTCGTTTTTTTGCAAAAGATAAATGGAATCTGATCTCTCTGAGAACTAAAGATCTGGGTTACGAAGAGGATAGCCCTTTAAAAAGCCAGGTTATCCAGTTTGCGAATTTGAACGGCATCACATCTGATATCACTTCTGTGACCATGCTCCATATCCCAAGAATTTGGGGACAGAGCTTTAACCCACTCACAACATATTTTCTTTGGGATATGAAGTCTGAGCTGGCCGGTGTGATTTACGAAGTCAACAATACATTTTCAGAGCAGCATCGCTACGTTATCCCCACTCAAGGGGACAAGAGGGCCGTTTTAAAACATGATTGCCCGAAAGAGTTTTATGTCTCTCCTTTCTTTCCAGAAAAGGGGCATTACGATTTCGCGGTGAAACCGCCCGGGGATGATGTGGCGCTTTCAATCAAACTGACGAGCGAAGGACAACATTCATTAAACGCTTCGTTTGTCGGAGAAAAGCTCCCCTTAACCGCGAAGAATTTATTTGCCTGTTACGCCCGCACCCCGCTGATCGGGGTAAAGGTAATCGCAGCCATTCATTGGGAGGCCCTGAAGCTTTGGCTAAAGGGGATCAAGATCGTTCCAAGAAACGACGAGCCAGAATTGAAGGAACAGTTGGAAGGTAAAGCAAAATGAGTATGAGGGAAGATAATCTAACCGTTTCCGCAAGCGCCAAAGCATCAGACCTGGCACGAGAACATTTCCACATTCACCCCTGGATGAGCGCCCTCCTCCACGGATTAAAAGGCATCAAAAATGGGGAATTGAAAGTCATACTGCCCGATGGGGATGTCATGACATTTGGCGCACCGTCTGAGGAGCACATATCTGCTGAATGGCAATTCTATTCCTACAACGCCCCAAAACGTATCCTTCGAGAAGATGATATCGGCCTTGGGGAGAGCTATATCCTTGGTGAATGGACAAGTCCTGACATATACGCACTGCTGACCCTGTTTTTGCAAAATGAAGACAATCTCAGCAACAAATATGTACGGCGTGGGCTCGTCAAACTTCAGCAGCTCTATCGGAAGTTTGCAGACAGAAACAACCGGCGCGGCAGCCGCCGCAATATCGAGTTTCATTATGATTTGGGTAACAGCTTTTATGAAAAATGGCTGGACCCAAGCATGACTTATTCATCAGCCCTGTTTGAGGCGCCAGACATGTCTTTGCAGGACGCCCAAAAGGCGAAATATCAAAAAATATATGATCTGGCAAACATTGAGGCCGGTGACAAAGTCCTTGAAATTGGCTGTGGCTGGGGTGGATTTGCGGAGCTAGCAACCGAGACAGAAGATGTGTCCGTGGTTGGGCTAACCCTCTCAAAAGAGCAACATGCCTTTGCAGAGGCGCGTCTTTCAAATCTGGGTAGATCCAATCAGGCTGAATTTAAGCTGCAGGATTATCGCGATCACAAAGAACAGTATGATGCCATCATCTCTATTGAAATGTTTGAAGCTGTTGGCGAGAAAAACTGGCCCAGCTACTTTACAGCACTGCACCAAAATCTGAAGCCCGGCGGCCGGGCCGCAATTCAGGTCATCACGATTGATGAAGATCGTTTTGACACCTACCGCGGGAAGCTGGATTATATCCAGAAGCATATTTTCCCCGGTGGTTTCCTGCCTTCCAAAACCGCGTTTTGCAAAAGTGCTGAAGCTGTTGGATTGAAAGTTAGACCCGCCGTTGAATTTGGTCGCGATTATGCAAAGACACTCCGCCTCTGGCACGAGGAGTTCCTAGCGCATTGGCCAGAAATCCGGGCCAATGGGTTTGACGAAAGATTTAAACGCAAATGGGAATTTTACCTGAAATACTGCGAAGCTGGTTTTCAGCATGGCAGCATTGATGTCGTCATCTTCGAGATTGAAAAAGTCTGATTACCTATAAATGCACGCCTGACCTCAGGCGTGCATTTTGGTTTTTATAAAGTTGATCACCCGCCCGAGCACCGGCAGCTTTGCATAGAAATAAGTGCCGCTATCCCAGTAATCCACATGGCGAGTGGCAAGACCTTGTTCATTAAACGTCACTTCCGACATGCCCGGAAAATCAATTTTCCCAAGACGGCCGCCGTCACCAGTAAACCGCCATTTCAAAATTGCAACTGGTGCTTTATCTGCCCAACTTACGGACAGGATTTCAAATTTCGGCTCTCCCACCTGGTCATACATTTTATCAAACATCGCGATGATCCGATCGCACCCCGTAATTTTATTAAAGGGATCCTCAAAATAAAAATCGGCAATCGCCAGCGCTTCAAGCTCACCAACTCTATCGCGGGATAATTCTCTAAAATAAGTCGCATAAGCCGCGCAACCCGCCTGCACTTCAGTTGAGACCGTCATCGGTTCGTCCTCGCGCTTAATAATTTCAAGGACAAGGCATAAGGCAGCATTTGGATCATTCTCAGCATATAGGTGAAGCGTTTTGGAAATTTAATCTCGAATTGGGATGAATTCATGCCCTGCCGCATTCGACCTGCAGCATCTTCAACCTCCATCAAGAACGGCATCTTGAACGTGTTCTGTTCGGTCAAAGGGGTTTTGACAAAACCCGGATTTACCAGTTGCACTTTGATGTCTGTATTTGCCAACTCGATCCGAAGCCCTTCCGCAAAATTGATAAGGGCGGCTTTACTGGGGCCGTATGCCAATGCTTTTGGAAGACCGATATATCCCGCAATTGATGAGACATATACCAAGTGACCGGTCCCGCGAGACTGCATATGGGGCAACATATGTTCAGTAATGCGAACACAGCCCATAAAGTTGACATCCATCACTTTTGCGACTGATGCCTCTTTTACCTTGGTCGCAGTAACCGGAAAATAAATGCCTGCACACATGATAATCCGATCCGGCAGGTCACCCTGATCAATAAGCTGCTGACAGATTTTTGCGACCTCTTCTGCATCAGACACATCAAGGCGAAGGGGGATTAGATGAGTAGAGAAGTCTTTTCGAAGCTCTTCAAGCGGTTCAATGTGCCGCGCACTCGCAATTATACGATGCCCTTCCTTCAACAACTGTTTCGTCAGTTCGTTACCGATACCTGTGCTGGCACCGACGATCCAAATCAGTTCACTCATATCACCCTTCCCTATTTAATCCAGTTTAATTATACGCCCTTTACTAGAACATGGTTCACTAAATTTTTACCCTCTAAGTTATTGTAATTATTTTTATATTATTTTTTTAAATATGTGATCTATGCCCTTTCACCGGCCGTAAAGATGCTCAGAACCACGCGCGGTTCCCTGACAATATTCGCCGCTAAAGGGGGCGATCTAGACACATGAGGAAAGAGAAATGAAATCACTTAAGTCAATGACAGGGGTATTCACTGCGATCGCACTCGTAACAGGTCTTGCAGCCTGCGCCCAAAGTAATGCGGGTGAAAGCGGCATGGCGAAAGAAAGCGCTATGAAAGCAGATATCGTGGACACCGCGGTATCAGCAGGGAAATTTAATACTCTGGTCGCCGCTGTACAGGCCGCAGACCTTGTAGAAACATTGAAAAGCCCGGGTCCGTTCACCGTTTTTGCACCAACTGATGCAGCATTTGATCAGTTGCCAGCAGGTACGGTTGAAACTCTGCTGAAACCAGAAAACAAAGACAAGCTGATCCAAATTCTGACCTATCACGTAGTACCAGGAAAAGTGATGTCATCCGATATCGCAGGCAAAAAGATGGACGCAGGATCAGTTGAAGGCAGCAATCTGATGATCGATGCCGCCGGCGGCGGTGTGATGATTAACGACGCCACTGTTATCTCTGCTGACGTCGAAAGCAGCAACGGCGTGATCCACGTGATCGATAAAGTGCTGCTGCCAAACTAAGAACAGAGCGGCTGGAGGCAAGGGTACGCCCCCCAAGGTTCAAAGTACCTTTGTCATCCGAGAGCACCTGTCACCGTTCATTTCCTGGTGGCAGGTGCTTTTTTTTACGTCTGACTCTTGCAGCCAAGGATTTTGTGTAGCTCTTCCGGTGAAATAACCATACGAGCCAAGTTCGCCCGCCACACATCAGCGCCGTCAACTTTTGCACCGAGCAGGATTGCCCCAATAAGATTTGCGTCTGCCAGCGTAGCGTTGGTCAGGTCTGCCCCGCTCAGGTCTGCGCCGGATAAATCTGCACCGGAAAGATCGGCCCCTACCAGCTTGGCTCCGGCAAGTTTCGCACCAGAGAGCCGCGCATTAGTCAGGCTCACATGACTAAGGTCACGCCCCTCAAGCACAGCATCGCTTAAATCCTCTCCGGCAAAGTCAGCGCGTTTTCCGTCGCTGCTACCCTGCAGCCAATGGTGATGACTTGTCAGCATTCGAAGCGCCCGGCGGTTCCGCTCAACACGTGATTGACGAAGACGCTCGTCTTCTTCGACTTTAAGGACGATGCGGGTATCAACCGGCAGACGTGTCAGCCCAAGAATAACATGAAGAACCCGCTCAGCATGAGGGATGTCAAAGGCTTGCAATTCACCGCGGATCAGATTTGCGCCTGGATAGAAGCGCACCTCATATACATATTCCTGAAGTTTTGGCTCAAACGCGGGGAGGTCTCTGGATTTCAGCTCTGCCTCGCGAAGCTCTTCCAACTCTTTTGCTAATTCATCATCGGGAACATCTGGCCGATTATGGCCAAAACCAGCGCTTAACGGATCATTTGAAGCAGGTGGGTTGTCAGATTTGTTCGCCATAAATACCTCGGCAAGAAAAACATCAGCACTTTTTAAAAACGCTAATACCTAATCTTTTACGGACTGTTAACATTTTTGGAAAAACAGAAGAAAAAAGGAGATCACTGGCCGCCATAAGAAATCGTACTGAGGATAATATTTACATTCTCCCCGTCATCGGCGAACGGCAGAAGCACCCACTCTATGGATGTAAAATCGAGATTATACCGCAGTTTACCGCGTCCTAGAAAATGGATCGGCTCTTTCGTTTCAGCGACAATTTTACGCTGCTGATATCCTTCGGACTCCTGAAAATTCTCAAAAGCCTCATCAAAATAGGCCCCCGTCAGATTTTTGGTGAAAGCGTTGGAGATAACCGTTCCCAGCAGACGGAATTTAAGGCGAAACGGATCATGTTCCACATCTGTCATGACCACATATGGCAAAAGCTTGGGAATAGCGATCGGGTCAAAGTCTTTTCGGGATGGCAATCGATCTTTGGGGTGAATGCTGAGCCAATAATCCAAAATGCCGCGCACTTGCCATTGACTGATACTTTTTTGCAGTTCCAGCCCTTTAACATAGCTTTGATGATATTCGTGCAGTTCCCGATTATCGCCTGTCAAACGCCTCTCCCAAGAGATCAAATTCAAAGATTGCGGTCGGCTCACGCTCACACTCTAAGATTGTTTGATCAATCTTTTTTAAACATCTACCCAACCACAACTATTCATTACTGCATAAGTAAAATCAATGATTTATATTAAAGGAACCATTTAATCACACTGCCGATAAGGGCAAGGGAGAGAACACCCCCTGCCCATAAAGCGATAAACCACATCCATTCTGTCAGTTTGGGCGCTTTCATCAGTGATACCCCTCACCTTCCCGCACCTTACCGCGGAAAACCCAATATGAATAAGCAGTATAAGCCAGAATGATGGGCAGTAAGATCAACGCACCGACCAACAGGAAGATCAAACTATCTTCTGGCCCTGCAGCCTGCCAAATAGTAATAGATGGTGGCACCATCATGGGGAAAATACTAATGGCAAGCCCAACATAACTGATCAGGAAAATACTGATCGCGAGAGGAAATGGCCACTTATCCTGACGGCGCCGAAGAGACACATAAAGCCCCACAAAAACAGCAACCAGTAAGACCGGGACAATGGAAGTGTATAATATGGATGGATATGAGAACCAACGAACTGCAAATCTTTCATCCAAGAACGGTGTCCACAAGCTGACAAGCCCAACCATCACCAATGTCAGGACGGTGAAAACCGCGGAATATCCATAAGCTCGGTTTTGTAGTTCCCCATCCGTTTTTAAAACCAGCCATGTAGCCCCAAGCAGAACATAACCAATCACCAGCGCCCCACCTGTCAAAACACTAAATGGGGTAAGCCAGTCCCACCAGCCACCAGCATACTGGCGGTTTGCAACCTCAATCCCCTGAATGAGGGCACCCAGCATGATTCCTTGAGAGAAAGCTGCGACAAGAGAGCCGCCAAAAAACGAAGCATCCCAAGCTTTCTGCCACCGAACGGTCCTCCAGCGGAACTCAAAGGCTACGCCCCGAAAAACAAGACCAAACAACATCAGCATTACAGGCATATAAAGAGCCGGCATAATTACCGCATAAGCAAGCGGAAAGACTGCAAAAAGACCACCGCCCCCTAATATGAGCCAGGTTTCATTTCCATCCCACACAGGCGCAACCGTATTCATCGCCCGCGCCCGATTAGCCTCACTCCCCAGGAATGGAAACAACATTCCAATTCCAAGATCAAACCCATCCAGAATGACATACGCCAGAACAGCAACCGCGATCAGAAGCGCCCAGATAAAAGCAACATCAAACTCCATGATCACGCCTCCTTCCCTGTTAGCGGTGAAGTCTCTGCGATATCACCATAAGCAGCGGCACCGCCCGCGCGCGTTGGAACACCACCTTCGGGCCCAGCTTCATCTGTTTCCGGGCGTTTACCCATCAAACGCAGGAGATAAAAAACACCTGCGCCGAACACGAAGAAATATACGACCGCGAATATGGCAAGTGACGTGGCGACGGCTGGCGCAGCGATCGGCGATGCAGAGTCTGCAGTCGTCAGAAGGCCATAAACTGTGTAGGGTTGACGGCCAACCTCAGTTGTAACCCAGCCCGCCAGCACAGCCACAAAACCAGACGGTCCCATCAAAATCGCAGACATATGGGCAAAACGTGCATCATATAAACGCCCTCGATACCGCAGCCATAGAGACCACGCCCCCAGCGCCATCATCAACAAACCGATGCCAACCATGATGCGGAATGACCAAAAGACAATGGTCGCGTTTGGTCGCTCTTCTCGTGGCCATTCTTTGAGACCCTTCAACTCTCCCTCCCATTCATGGGTGAGGATCATGGACCCCAGTTTTGGAATCTCAATCGCGTATTTTGTCTCTTCCGCTTCCATATCCGGCCAGCCGAACAAGATCAAAGGTGCGCCTTGGTGAGTTTCGAAATGCCCCTCCATAGCGGCAACTTTAGCTGGTTGATGCTCCAACGTATTAAGCCCATGAAAATCGCCTGCGATAATTTGAACAGGGGCAACAATTGCGGCCATCCACATAGCCATAGAGAACATTTTGCGGGCGGAAATATTGGTTTTGTCTTTTAATAGATGCCATCCCCCAACAGCACCGACAACAAATGCGGTGGTCAGATATGCGGCCAACAACATATGAACCAGACGGTAAGGGAATGACGGATTAAAAACAATTTCCCACCAATCGACGGGTATAAATTGCCCCACCTCGTTGATGGCAAATCCGACAGGTGTTTGCATCCAGCTATTCACGGACAAAATCCAGAAGGCAGAGAAGAAGGTTCCAAACGCCACCATCAACGTGGCCGCAAAGTGAAGCCCCTTGCCGACCCTGTTCATCCCAAAAAGCATAATGCCGAGAAAGCCAGCTTCCAAAAAGAAAGCAGAGAGAACCTCGTATCCCATCAAGGGGCCCAGGATTGGTCCCGTTTTATCCGAGAATACGGACCAATTGGTTCCAAACTGGTAACTCATGACCAGACCGGAAACGACGCCCATACCAAAGGCCACCGCGAAAATTTTCAGCCAATATTTAAAGAGAGCCAGATAAACCGGCTTTTTGGTGTAGAGCCATAACCCCTCGAGCACTGCGAGAAAGGAAGCAAGCCCGATAGAGAAAGCCGGGAAAATGATATGAAACGATACAGTAAATGCAAATTGCCAACGGGCAAGATCGATCGCAAGAGGTAAGTCCGTCATGTGCGCCTCACGTGCGGGTAAGTACTATCAAGAGAATAGCGCCGAGATACGCCTTCATCCATAGCAGTGGGACACTATGCCGCGCGACATTTTCGACAAATTGAATTTTTATTGATTTAAATCAGTGACTTAAACTTTTAGAACCATTCCAAAAATACATCAAAACCGAGATTATCGACAATACCAAAACCAATCGAATAGAAAATTAGATTTTCATTTTGTATGTTATACTAAAAAAAATTGAACCGAACTGCGTCCAAGCGCGACCAAAGGATATCTAATCGCTTAATCGCCTGTGAGACGCAGGCAGGAGATACAAAATGAAACAGATAATTTTAAAAACTCTGCAGTTCGGCTTGATGGCTTCTTCTGTATTTGCGCCAACTGCCGCCTTATCCGCGGGCAGTGACTACTCTGAATATGTTTCTAAGATCACATTGGAACGGCAAGGTATCCAAATCGATGTCGTGTTGGAAAATATATCCAATAACAAACATATCAATTTCGCCAATATTCAACCCAAAACCTCAAGTTTTGATGTTGACTTCCGAGGTGTTGTAATTTGTCAAAAAAACAAGAGGGTCGATTATATAACCTCGAAAGTTTATCTGGGTAATGTCAGCCTGTTCGTTGATACAATTAATGAGCAAGGTGCTCATTTATTAGGTGATTACAAACCTTCCTTTGAAGAATGGTCGGGGACAAAATGGTTCGGTGAAGCTGGCAATTTTGATCCGGTCACATTCAACATTAACCAATTGAAAAACCTATCTCAGGATATTCGAATTGATCCACTTGCCGAGTTTAACAAGAAACTAAATGCCCATATAAATGGTGGTAAAAGTAAACTGGACTTCCTCCAGAATGAGCAATTCTTTAGCATCAACCGCCCGATTACACTGGCCAGTGCCTGCCGTAAATACTTAGAGCCCGGCAATCATCAACGGAAATGGGGCTACAAAACAATCGATGTGAATTTCTCATTCCGCTATGCGGGTGATCCCGAAATACACAACAAAGCACAGGTAAAAGCTGGACTGATCGGCGGCCAAAGCGAGATAAACCAAAATCTCCCGCTCAAGCTTAATGAAGCCAAATTCCAACCCAATATGCCACATCATATCGGTAAATGCGCCCCAGATACGGACCCTGTTATTCGGGTGAACTACAAAGGTAATGGCAAAGGTAAAATCCGCTTTATGGTCGAAGACAACGGAAGCCCTGTTTTTTCAACCAATGAGATTTCCTACGACTCAAAACAGCAATTGAACCAACATCTGGATTTTGAATATCCACTGATTGCGAAGCTGGCACAGCGTGCGGATTGGCGTCAAATTAACAAAACAATCAATCACCCGCTACAGGTCAAAGCAAAGGTCAAAGATGTAAACGCGAATAGCTGGAGTGATTGGGAGGATTTCGGCTCTGCAACCTGGCGTCATCGCTGTACACCTCAGTTAGCTATACCGAGTGCGAATAATGGTCAAAAAGCGTTTGATCAATCCCCGCAATCAACGGACCTTGGAAAAATTAGAAAGCAGGTTACACCAACACCAAAACCTGCTCGGCAAAGTAATAACTAAGAAACAAGTCAGGCGGCATGTATTTGCCGCCTGATGACTGTTTGGCAACAATTTGTAAAATTGATCCGTAATTTAGAAATTACGGTTATTGTTTCGTAAATTTCGATGCTATACATCCCTTTCAGGGAATACAGGGTAGTAAACCGCAGAAAAGTGGGGTTGGGTCAGTGGCAATTCTGTCTCAATATAAGTTTTTAAAAAGTGCAGGAATTGTTGTTGGTCTGTCCATGCTTATTGTGGCAACGGCGCCTGCTTCTGCGGCTGTTGAATGGCCAGATGCCATTTCTCAATCAACAAGTGATGGACAGCTTGTTCTGACCCTGCCTATAGACGGTGAAGAATGGTCAGCAGATCCCTCGAAGTATATTGTTGAAATCGACAATTTTGATATCACGGAAATGACCGCTTTCCAGGCAACTGGCCTAAGCTACACAGCCCTTCAGCCTCTTGATCCCGGTAGCCATACTTTCAGAGTTTATGAACTTGATGAAAGTGGTGACTATGTCCTCCGGGCAGAATATGAATTTCAAACAACCAGTGCGGATGGAGGCTCAAACACGGGCGGTAGCCTAACGGCTGAAAGCGACAATGACCTTGAGATTTCTCAACGTCTTTTTGAAACAAATATAGACGGGTCACTGAGAGATACCACGGCATCCGGTGCCGGCACCGTCGGGGCCAGATACGAAAATGGCCGCTGGAGCATTGATTTTAACACCAATTACTTCCTCGAAAGCGAGCCTGAGATTTCCCAAACGGGCAACGAGTTCGATATTGGTGAATATACCGCCCGCTTCGCCTATAGCGGCGATAATTTTGGGGCGGAAGCCAATATTGGTCACCATGATATTGGCATCGAAAGCTTAAGTTTCTCCGGTTTCAATCGACGTGGTATTTCGCTGAAAAGCAGCATCGCAGATGACCGACTGCAAATCACAGGTTTCAGTCTGTCGAGCGATAGCATTGCCGGAGTCGACGACATCGTCGGCCAAAAAGAAGATGGTGGCTATGTCGTCGGTGGGGCCATTGCGGGGCGCCCCGTCTGGAATGAAGATGCAAAAATTGAACTGACGGGGCTTTATTTTACGTCGAAAGGCGGCGAAGCTGATTTTGGCAGTGGCGGAGGGCTAGGCGTTGATGCTGCCCCCAAAGGTCAAGGGGCTGCATTCATTGCAGACACGCTATGGTATGAAGATCGCCTGCGAGTTCGAGGGGAATATGCTTATTCAGATATGGATCTGGATGGAGATGAAGCCCTGCTTTCCAAAGATGATGCGGACGCCCAATCATTCTCTATCGATTACGATCTGATCCGTGATGACGGAACACGTGACACCCCACTCTCCCTAAAAGTTGGGGCAAAATACGAAAAGGTAGATACCTATTTCTATAGCCTTGCAAATACAGGACTAGCAACGGATCGAGATGGTTATTCTGCCTTCGCAAACCTTTACTGGGGGTCTTTTGCCCTCAACGCCTATACTTCCCTTGAACAAAATAACGTAGACGATAATAGCGACATTGCCACAGATCAGGTCTTCACAGCGGCCCTAGATGGTAGCTACAGCTTTGATCCAAGTTATGATGAAAATGGTGATGTAGGATGGTTAGGCACCCCTTATATGGGGTTTGGTGTTAATTACATGGGGGCAGACCGCGTTGAAACACCTGTCGGCTATCTTGGCGATGATACCAACAACAATACAGGTAATGCCTACGTCAATTTTGGCAGCAGCTACAATACATGGAACTGGCAGGTTGGTTATACCCACTCATTTTATAACGATCATGCCGATGTCACCTCTGACACAATCAACGAGATGGTTGACCTGTCCGCTTATTGGAACGTTACGGACGATGTCAGCCTTTCCGCCGGAACACAGTTTAACCGGTATGTTGAAAAAACAAATTCTGAACGCTCTTACAATGTTACTGGCAATTTAGGCCTGCAGGCAGCCATTGTCCCCGAAGTTTTAAATGCCCGTGTTGATTATAATATGAACCTTTCTTCAGGTAGCGGCGACATACCAGATAGGCATCTCGTGACAACCGAGATGGAATGGACTTTGATCCCCGCTGAAATCAATAGCGCAGGAGTTGCTATCGCGTTTCGAGGGGCAATGGAGAAAGAACATGGTAATGCAGATAGTTCCCTTGACGATACGGCCTATGAAGGCTTCTTCGTCCTTAAATTCAAGGCGCCGCTGGTTTATTGATATGAAACAGACATTCCTCGGCATTATGGCTCTTGTAATCTTCGCCGCTACGGCCTTAACCGGGCATATCGCTCAGGCGACTGTAAGCTCAGCGACCCCGGTGCCAGTACAGGTCTCCGTCTCCCCCACTGGGGGCGCGGTGAATATTACCTGGCGTGTTGTACATTCTGTGACGGCGCCGGGTACAGTCACAACCTCTTCCCCTGATTATACAATCAATGTGAACGGGGTTCCTTTTGCAACAGTGACAAAATCTCTCAGCCGAACAACAACCATTCCGGCTGGTGTTCCTGAAACACTGACCTTTACAGAAACAATTCCGGTTTCTGCGGCTCTTGCAATTCGTATTGCCGATAACAACAACGTGGCAACTATTGTCCGCCTGTTCAGTGATGGCTTTGGTGGTCCGCAGACAGCTACTGCGCGCTTAAATGTTGCGGGTTCTGCAGGTGCGCTCTCAATCAACCGGATTGATCTGGCATTTGAAAATGGCAGTAAAACCCGCATCATTGAGCAAAATAACGAACTTTTCGCTGTTGCAGACATTAATTTCCGGGCGAAAGGGTTGTTGCAAGCCGAATGGCGCTTAATTGATAGTAATTCAATCCGCGGAGGCCAGTTCGAACGGGTTCTAGGCGTTGTTCGCCGCCAACTGAGCGCAGCTGGCAATGGTCGCATTCGACTGAAAAGCCCTAAACTGCCCACAGATCTTAGCGGTTTGCATCAGGTTCGGTTGGTCATCACTGATCCCGGTTTACGATTTGAGGAACCAACACTGCGCTACTATGTGAGCCCGTCTTCATTGCCGGGTGGTGGACGCCTGTTGAATGTCGAGGTTGTGCAACCAAAAGACAATGCGGCACTGAATACAGATCAAGCCTTTACATGGCTTTCTGTTCCTGGTGCCGCGGCTTATCAAATTGAGATTTTCAATTCAGGCGCTCCATCAAATCCCGCCGAAAATCTGAGCCAGTCCCCTCTGATTGTAGGCCCTTTGGATGTCGATGGTAAATTAGTTGCGGGTAAGATTGTTCCCGGAACAGCGACATCAGCAACCTTGCAACAAACCAGCTTTCAACATCTAGAGCACGGCCGCACGTACCTTTGGCGCCTTCGGGCCATCTCAGATAATGGCACTGTTATTGCCCAGTCTGACTTGCGTAAAATCCGATACCCTTAAGAAAGTGATACATGGCAACACAGATCACAGAGCCTTCTGATGAAGAACTGATAGAAAGGATCGCCCGGCAAGACCGGGCGGCCTTTGATCTGTTTTACAAACGCCATGAAAAGCACATCTACTTTTTTATTCAGAAAAAATTGAACGATTCCTTCGAGGCCTACGACATACTTCATGAAGTCTTTATGGAAATCTGGCGAAAGGCCGATCGATTTGAAGGGCGCTCCAAAGTCAGTACCTGGTTTTTTGGAATAGCCTTTAATAAAACCGTCGACCGGATCCGCAAAAAAATGCCGGACCAGTTTTCAGAAGACGATAACGAAGATATTGTCGATGAAGAGGTTTTAAATCCCATGGAATTGGTTGGCGCAACAGAAGAGGCGACATTAATCGCCAAATGCATCGAAGCCTTGAAGGCCACACAGCGCGCTGTTGTCCAACTCGCTTTTTATGAAGATATGTCCTACCCGGAAATTGCTAAAATTATTGGCAGGCCAGAGGGCACCGTCAAAACACGCATCTTTCATGCAAAACAGGCTTTAAAACTCTGCATCTCCAAATTCACAGGAGACAGATCATGACTGATACTGCAAAGGATCTTGAGCAGCTACTGCCGTTCTACGCCAACGGCACTTTGGAAGGCATTGAGAAGGAAGCCGTTGAGAAGCGCCTCCAGGAAGATGAAGCATTCCGGTTAGAGCTTGATTACTTAAAAGCCTTGCGAGCGAATATTAAAGCCGAAGATATGGGGCAAAGTCCAGGTGAGCTGGGCCTCGCTCGCTTGCACAAAGCAATCGATGCTGATGCGAACGTCGGAAACCTCCCAAAACCACCAGCCAATGAAAACCGTTTCTGGCGCATTGCAGCAATTGCCGCAACCATTGCGCTTATCTTTGCCCTCAGCGTCCAACTATATGCGCCGATCACGGGGTCCGATGATTATGTAACTGCGTCAGGCACCACAAAAGTAGAAGGCCCGGTTTTCCAGATTTTCTTTGAAGCCGAAGGTAATCAAGGAGCGATTAGCAGCCTACTAGCAGCTGAGAAGCTAACAATCATCGAAGGTCCGACAGAAATTGGGTATTACCGTGTTGCGGCCATTGAAAAGCTCTCAAACAACACCCGCCAAGAACTGCTGGCACGCTTAAACGCATCCCCCCTTATTCAGGAAGCTCTCGCGGAATAGGAGGCGATTATGAAACGCCTTCTCGTAGCGCTTCTAACGATAGCAACCCTTTGCTATGGGCATAGCGTCTTGGCGCAGACCGCACCCCGGACACCAACTGGTGCCCCCGGAACGGCACCAATGCCCGGCGCCACAAATTCAACCGACCCGGGAAGAGGTGGCGGAACTTCTTATGCCTTTCACCGAGTTGAAGGAACTTGCCTTGAAGAAGGACAGTTAATTCGCCTCCTTGGCAAGGGGTTTTCAAGACCTCGTCGGGCGGCGTTGGAAATCACACTCGAACCGGGCGGTATCTCCCTGCCCATCTTATCTGTGCGGGATGGCTTAATCACCAGCCGCCTGCAAAAGCAGATAAAACTGGAGGAACACAAAAACTATCGTTTCCAGATCAAAGTTGATAAACGCTTGATCGAAGGAACAGGGAACACAATCAACATTCAGAAATGTGCTTCTGCGGGCGCAAACCCTAACACGGATAATAATACGCAGGATTATCTCCCTGCAGAGATATTGATACTACTTCCTCAAAGCGCATATGACGCGGGCGGAATTAGTCAAATCCGTGCAGATTTGGTTGCCGCAGGATATGTCATTCTTGAAGATGTCTCCCTAAATTTTTTAGAAACTCACCTGCTTCGTCTTAAAGCACCAAGCGGTCAGAAGTTATCTGAATTGATCGAAAATCTTCGACTTGATTATCCAGATGCGGAGATTGATTTCAACCACATCAGCCGATTAGCAAACGGGCGAAAATCTTACGCGCAGAAATTAACCGGCCTGCCGACACCACCAAACATTTGCGAAGATGCCGAAGAGAATAACATCCGGGTCGGGATAATCGACGGAGCGCCGGATATGCGCCACTCGGCATTACAGAAGGCAAAAGATGTTCGGATCGCCAGATTTGGCGACGGCCCTCCCTCCCCTCCTATTGCCTCAGCCCACGGAACAGCGATTACGGCTTTATTCAAAGGGCAGGACAACGCCCTTTCTCTTAGGGGTTTATTGCCGAACGCACGCGTTTTTGTGGCAGATATTTTAGGACAGGATACGGGCACCGGGAACAGCACTTCCCTATTAAAATCATTTAACTGGTTAATAAAAGTTAAATCGGAAATTATCAGCATCTCAATGGAGGGGCCCTATAATCGCGCCGTCGCGTCCACCATTGAAAAAATCGATCAAATGGGAATACTTATCGTTGCGGCTTCCGGAAATGGCGGTTTAGAAGATCATCCGATTTACCCCGCAGCATATCCTTCAGTTATCGCTGTAACTGCAGTTGGCCCAACCAAAAGCCTATACTCCAAAGCCAATCGTGGATCATTTATCGATATTGCCGCCCCCGGTGTTGGTATATGGACAGCCCGAAAAGGCGAAGGGGCCAGTTACCAGTCCGGCACCTCTTTTGCGGTGCCTTTTGCGGTACTGAAAACCGCACTAATCCTCTCTGATGAGAAAGACAGGAAAAACCGCTCACCGGAGTTTATTCGCTCACAACTTGCCACAGAAGCAATTGATTTAGGTGCAGAGGGAAAAGACCCTCTTTTTGGGTTTGGCCTGCTTCAATTTAAAAACTGTCTCTAAGCCTTAGAAAATAAAGGTTTCAAATTACTGTTGACAGTTGCGAACGCCATTGATAATCATTCCTAACAACTTATGAATCACAATCAGTTGAGTACCAAGGTTATGGTGAATAGAAACGCTGCTCCCGCAGTGTCGGACTGGAACATCGCAGTTAAGGACCACAAGATCGAAAGTACCGCCCTGTTTGTTGGCGGACGCGAGCTGTCCATTCTGCATGATGGTTCCGAATATAAGCTTCGCCTGACTGGAAACGGAAAACTGATTTTAACCAAGTAATATCGGTTAGTAGCTAGCCACCCAGCCACGTGCATAAGCACCAGCAAGGCAGCAAGCCATCGCCACTTCATTGTAGGAATGATTATGCGACATGCGTCTTGCGTGGCACTAGCTGGTGCCCTGCTCACAACTACTTGCTTAAGCCCGGTTATCGCGGCTGAGCAGGAAAAAGAAACTAAAAATCTGGAAGCAGTAACCGTTTATGCGACGAAAAGCGCGCAATCCACGTTTGATGTGCCGGCAATCGTTAATGTTATTGACACAGAGGCACCGGGTAAAGCTCTCTCCAGTAGTACCAAAGATCTTCTGAACCACACGCCAGGTGTTGAAGTTGATAACGGCCCGCGCCGCAACGGACAGACGGTTTCCATTCGTGGATTTGATGCCGAAGCTATTATCACCCTAAAAGATGGTCGCCGTCAGAATTTTGAGTCTGCCCATGACGGCCGTTTCTTCATTGACCCTTCCCTGCTTCGCCGGGTTGAGGTTGTTAAGGGCGCGGCATCGTCCATTTATGGCGGCGGCGCCATCGGTGGGGTAGTTGCGTTTGAAACAAAAGACGCAGCCGACATTCTGGAGCCTGGTGAGATGGCTGGCGCAAGCTTCTCCCTTGGCGGACGCACAGGAAATGAAGAGGTTTCTTCTATTCTCACAGGTTATGGGCGGACAGAAAACCTTGATATCATTGGTAGTCTCGCACTTCGCTCTTCTGGGGATATCAACACGCCCGAGGACGAACTGGACACAGATGATCAAGTCGCCTCTGCCCTTTTGAAAGGCTCATTCACCATTGGGGATTGGCACACTTTCAAAGCCGAATTCCAAGGATCGAACAATGATGGACAAGAGCCAAATAACGGCGCGGGTGCTATTGGATCATCCAATCCTATCGTGGACAAAGTCGTTGATGACAAGCAATACAGCCTAAAATACGCCTATGAAAACCCCGGCGATACCCTGCTGAATTCAAAACTACATCTCTACTTCAATGATACAGATGTTGAAGAAACAGACATCACCGGAACTAATGCCGGCCGTGTTCAAAGCCGCGCGATTAAAACACTAGGCTTTACTGCAGATAACCAAAGCCGTTTTGAGATTTCCGATACCCATAAACATACCCTTTCTTATGGATTTGAGATTTATCAGGACAAGCAAACCGGTAAAAGTACGGCGACCGGCGACGGGACACGCCCCGGTGTCCCAAATGCGGAAACGCTGAACTACGGCGCGTTTATTCAAGATGAAATCGCATTTGAAACAGGTATTGGCCGCTTTCTAATTATTCCGGGCCTCCGTTATGATCGCTACCAAACTGAAGATGAGGTTGGCAACGAACAGGATGAAAGCGCTTTCTCACCAAAATTGGCGCTGAGCTATAACCCGACAGATAACTTCGTCATTTTTGGTAGCATTGCACAGGCTTTCCGTGCGCCAAACATGACCGAAGTATATGCCGCGGGCCTTCACTTCCCAGGCGGTGGCCCGATCCCGAACAACTTCTTTATTCCAAACCCGGATTTGGCACCTGAAAAGGTCACAACATATGAGCTGGGTGCGGGTGTTGATTTCGATAAACTTTTCACTGACGAAGATAGCCTGAATGTAAAAGGTTCTGTCTTCTTGAGTGAAGGTAAAGATTTCATCGCACAAGAGGTAAATGTGTTTGCGGGAACGACGCAGTTCCTCAACATTGACAAAGCAGAGCTGTACGGCTTCGAAATGTCATCGTCATACGCAATTGGCGCCTTTGAAGCAAATGCGGGTCTTTCCTACGTCCATGCAAAGGATAAGGATACTGGCGATTACAATGACAATAATGTGCCTCTGACGCTGACCACCGATTTCAACTACACAATTGCTGAATATTCATCAGTTGTTGGCTTCCAAAGCCGATATGCCAAAGGCAATGACCGTGTGAGCGATGGCAACGAAGGTACAGGCGGATACGGCGTCCACGACATTTATTATCGCTGGGCCCCAACCGATGGATCATTCCAGAACGTCACTGTCGACTTCGGCATCAGCAATATCTTCGACCAGAAATACACCAAACGGTATGCCGTTCTGGTTGAGGAAGGCCGTAGCTTCAACGTGAAAGCGAGCTATAAATGGTAACTGCGATCGCAGAACAACCAATTAACTTCAAGAGATGGGGCGGTTTTCTCGCCCTGTCTTTTGCCGTTAATTTTTGTCTGTTGAGCACGATCCCTTCCCAACAATTTGAGATTAACATCCCAAATGTTGAACAAATCCGTATCTCATTAAGTGCCCTT
>JAEPMY010000171.1 GCA_017643685.1 Sneathiella sp. | reverse complement strand
CAACAGATGATCCGCGGGAACCAAACTGTCAAGCGTCACCATCTCAAGTTCGGTTTGTAAAGGAGTGGGTTTTTTAAGCATTCCCCATTGAATCAAAAGTCCCCGCAAATAGCGAGGACTTTGTCAGCAGTCTGAGCCCGTTAGCTAACGGGCTTTTTTTGTGTCATTAAGAGTCGTGGGTCGGAAGCCATGGAACGGTAGCAACCTCGACCCCTTCTTCGGCAAGCTCGGCCTTTTCTTCAGGAGTGGCTTCGCCATAAATTCCGCGCTCTTCTGTTTCCCCGTAATGGATTTTACGCGCTTCCTCGGCAAAGTTAGCGCCTACATAGTCACAGTTTTCTTCAACTTTCTGTCGAAGGTCCCTTAGGGCACCCATCGCTTTAGCAAGTTCTTCATTTTGAGCTGTACCTGCTACGGCTGTTTCTTTCTTTTTATTGCCCTTGGTCGGAATAGAGGGCGCCATAGGAGCTTTGGTCACCGAGTTGGAGCCGCAAATACTGCAGCTGACAATACCTTTAGCCACCTGCTCATCGTAGGCAGCACTATTTTTAAACCACGCTTCGAACACGTGCTCTTTATTACATTTCAGGTTATACTTGATCATTCACGAAACTCACGAATAGCGAATTAAATATCGATCAAACGATCTCTACTACCCTGAATAAATATGCATTTTGCGTATTTTCGCAAGTATTAGACGGTGTGCTAGTTTTTTGGAACCGAAAAGGGAGGTTTTCAATGGCCGACATTTCACCCTGGATTTTAGCTGCGCGGAAATGGTTGCCGGTTGAGGGGGGGGCGCTCGATCTGGCCGCGGGGGGCGGGCGTCATACGCTTTTTCTCAAAGATATTGGTTTGGATGTTGTCGCTGTTGATATCGATACTTCTTCGCTTGCGGGGGAGGAGTTCGAAGGCGTCGAGGTAATAACCGCGGACTTAGAAGGAGAGGCGTGGCCTTTCTCAGAAGAGGCATTTTCTGTCATTTTGATCAGCAATTACCTTTGGCGCCCCCATTTTTCTGAGATCCGGAAAAGCTTGAAGCCGGGAGGATTGGTTATTTGGGACACATTCGCAGTCGGAAATGAGGTTTATGGAAGACCCTCAAACCCAAACTTTTTATTAACGGAAGGGGAGCTTTTGGACGCGTTTTCAGGTTTTCAAATACTGGATTATGCGCACGGTTATGTTGATAAGCCAGGTCCCGCCATGCGCCAATCCATAATTTGCCGAAAACCGGATTAACGCCTCAGCTTATGAGCCGAGGTGATTTAAGGTGTAATCGCGGAAGTTTTGCAAGTTAGGAACTTGTTGCCTCCGCTTTGCGACCTGCTCCATGTCAATTGTTGCCATAGTAATGCCGATGTCTTCTCCGCCATCGGCGAGAATTTCACCCCATGGGTCAATGATAAGAGAATGGCCATAGGTGCGGCGCTTTTCTGAATGTTTGCCGCATTGAGTGGCTGAGATAACGAAGCAGCCATTTTCAATGGCGCGCGCCCGCTGTAGTACATGCCAATGAGCACTGCCCGTTGTATAGGTGAAGGCTGCTGGCGTAACGAGAATTTCGGCGCCCCCCTTTACAGTGAGATCCTGAAAGAGATGTGAGAAGCGGACGTCATAACAAATGGATAGCCCCAAACGCCCCCATGGTAAATCAGTTGTGACGGCTTGATCTCCCGGTGCGTAAGCGCTGCTTTCTTTATGGGTTTCGCCATTTCCCAACTCAACATCGAACATGTGGATTTTATCGTATTTTGCGACAACATCCCCTTTCGGGCTGATGACGAAGGCGCGGTTAGCCAAGCGATCATCATCGGGCTTTTTAATCACTAAAGAACCCGCGTGTATCCACTTTTCATGCTTTGCCGCTAACTCACGGAGTGCTTTTAAAGTGATGTCGTCTTCTTCAAACTGGGCTTTTTCCCGCGCAGCAGCTTTATGCGGTTCCATCATATTCGTCACTTCGGGTGTTGTGATGAAGTCAGCGCCGCTGGCTGCGGCTTCTTCAATCAAATCTGACGTGACTTTCAGATTCTCAACCGGATCTTTTCCAGAGGTCAGTTGAATACAGGCCGCAGTAAAGCTGGTCATGGGGTTCCTTGCCATTTTGATTGTCAATCAGGAGATTTGGAGAAGCTTATCCAGTTTGCCTTTCGCGTCAAGCTGATGAACATAATCACAGTCACCGATATGTTTGCCGCCAATAAAGATCTGAGGAACAGTGTGCGCGCCGCCAGCTCGTTTTCTCATTTCTTCACGGCCTCGAAGGTCTGTTGTTACGTCAATTTCCTTGAAATGAACGCCTTTCTTTTTCAGCAAAGATTTCGCGCGGGAGCAAAATGGGCACATCATGCTCGTATAAATTTCTACGTCTTTCATTGGATGCTCGTCTCAATTAATCGGAAGATCGTTATATAGACTGCATTATACGACATGCAAGGCGCTGTTGGTTTGTTGGTTATTATAAATCAGTGAGTGATGACGCTCTAACGACACGACTGAGTGTTAGAGCACGTACCTCTGAAGCTCCTGATTTGATAAGACATCTGGCGCATTCATTGAGTGTTGCGCCCGTTGTGTAGACATCATCTATTAAAATAGCAGGTCGTCCCTTTAATAGTGATCTAGCTCTGTTTTGATAATTAAATGCTCCTTTCACATTTTTGTGACGGGCTTTCAGGCTCATAAAACCTTGAGATTCAGTCTTTTTTACGCGTCTAAAGTTAAGGTGATCCACCTCAAGCCCTGTTAATCGCGCAATTTGATCAGCAAGGATTGAGGCTTGGTTATAGCGTCTCTTTAGTAAGCGATGAGTATGTAAAGGAACTGGTATCAGGATGGGGGCGCCTTCGAACAGGTCAATCCCGGCTCTATGCATCCAGCTTCCAAATGCGGCGGCTTGGTCCGTTTGATCTCCATGCTTGAAGGCCAGGATCATCTTCCGGCTATGTTCGTCATATTGAAACGCTGATCTAGCTATTTTGAATTTTGGGGGGCGGGCGATGCAATTCGCACATTCAGAATCGGCACCTGCATCAAATTCAAAAGGATATCCACAGCAGGTGCATATGGGGT
>JAEPMY010000147.1 GCA_017643685.1 Sneathiella sp. | reverse complement strand
GTTCACAATAATTTGCAGGCAGCGTGTTGGGTCGACTTTTAGATCGAAATCTTCGTCAGTAACAAATTTGGAAATATCCAGTGACTTGTCATCTGCGTGCTTCTGAACGAGAGAGCGGGCATCATGAATGATTTCCAGAAGAGATGTTTTCTCGATATCGATCGGAATGCGATCGCTTTCAATTCTGGCAATATCCAGAATGTCTTCAATCAGGCTAAGCAGGTGGCGGCCAGAGCTTAGGATATCCCCAACGTAATCTTTATATTTATCTTGAAGCGGGCCAAATGTCTCCATGCCCATCACTTCGGCAAAGCCGATAATCGCGTTTAACGGTGTCCGCAGTTCATGGCTCATCGTTGCCAGAAACTCATCTTTTGCCCGTGCCGCCGCAACAGCTTTTTTCGCGGTCATTTCAAGTTGCAGGTTCTTGTGCGTGATTTCCGCGATAGCATCTTCCAGATCCGCTTTTGAGGATGAGGCTTCATCTTCTGCAGCCAGGCGGGCAGTAATATCATCGCTGGTGCCGCGGTAGCCAACAAAGCGTCCTTTCTCATTAAAGACAGGGACGCCGCTGATATTGAAAATTTTGGTTTCGTTATCCCGGCCGACAATCGTCATTGGAACGGCGCGGAACGGAATATGCTTGGCAATCGCGGCCTCGGCCTTGCTTAAGTGGCCGGTGTCTGCGTGGAAAGTGCCAAGCTCGTTAAGTTGTTTCCCTTTCAGAAGAAGAGGGGGCAGACCTACGGCCTGAACTGCGCGATCAGACACATAGGTGATGTTGCCATCTTCATCGGTCTCCCAGATCCAGTCGGATGCCGCCCGAGTAATGTCGAGGAAGCGACGTTTTTCAAGACGTAGACGGATTTCCGCATTTACCTGACGCGTAGAATTGATAAAGGAGCCGCAAACGGCTATGAAATTGTCATTACTGTCCAGGATCGGGAAGTGGCGGGACAGATAATATTCAGTGCCTTGGGGCGTTTCGATGGAAAGTTGTTTGGTTTCAGGCTCTTTGCTGATGGCGATGCGAGAGATGATCTCAAGATGCTCGTTCTGAAGCTGCGGGAAAATTTTCTCTTTTGCGCGGCCCATGCCGGGTACGGAGAAGATTTCCAGATATCCTGAATTTACATAAAGTGCTGTTCCGTCAGGACGCGCGATATACATCGGCTGAGCCTGATCAAAGACGGCATCAAAAAATTCGCGACTAATCGCGCTTTGAATACCAGAAGGCATGACGCTTTCAGTGTTTTGTACACTGCTACGCAACGAAACAACGCTTCCCGACGTTTTTTTCTTCATGTCCAAAATAACCAGCTAACGCTGATTACCCCCTTCACATGTAAAATTGCACCACTTTAAACTTACAAATAGACAAACTGGTCGTCCTCAGCCTTGTCGATCTGATGAATGGCATTGGCATAACCTGTGTTCATCCGCCAATGCTCCAGCACCATTTGCGCTTTAGCTGGATCCAATTTGTCAAAAAACTTCATTACTCTTTCAATTTCTTCCGGTTTTAACGCCGCTTTTCCATCGGTCCCTGAAACGCCCCCACGACGTGTCAAAAGGAAGATGGCAGAGAAGCTGCTCCGGTCGAATGACAGGGCTTTACACACCACGGCCATGGCCTCGGCGTTGCGGCTATGTACAAAGTCTCCCAGACGATGCGCATCGAGCCCTGATTTAATGGCAAGTCCTGCCAAAAACAGTCTGATTTGGTTGCTTTTCAGTGTTTGAATAAGGGTTCGCTCTGTCAGATCGTTGCGGGCCTCCAAATGGGCCGCCAAACGATCCGCATGGGTCTCCCCAAATTCAGGAATTGTGTCGTCTTCGATCAGTGCCAGAGTGCTGTCATGGATTTGACGGTCCAGCATATTACGATCGATTTTAAAATTCTCGACGATATGACGGCGAAGCGCAGCAGATACCCACCAGAACATCTTGTGGGCCAGCGCAGGCGGCATATCATGACGGGCAAGCAATGGCTCTTGGAAGCTGTCTACCCGCTTGCTCTCTTCCACGAGAAGGCCGAGGGCCTCTTCAGAGATTTCCGCGTCGTTATTGCGGATAAGCTGCTCCATTACATCTTCATCGCCATACTCAATCAGAAGATCGCTCACAAGTGGGCTGATATCCTCACGTTCTGTAATGGCGAGCATATGTTCCTTTGTCCGTCTTTCGATGACGACCAGAAGATCAGGCTCTTTCAAGACACGGCTATGGACAAGAATGGGGCGGGCGACGTCAATTTCGTCATTGGCCAGAAGGGTGATCAGCTCGCTTGGGGCGTTTTCATTCCGGGACAGTTCCTGCGCAAGCGTTTGGCGAACTGTCATTTCCACATCATGGATCAATTTATTCATAATGTCAGAAATGTGAGCGCGTTCCCGCTCGGTCAGGCGTTCATTCTCAGACAGGAAAAGGTTGCCCATATCTTCGAACAGCCGACGCCGAGATGCTTGGCTGCTATTGCGAGATAGCGCAATCAGTTCATTCAGTACTGAATCATTACTTGCTGCCATAAGACCACTTCCTTCTGAGGTGTTAATAGCGACATTCTATCGAATCGACACCACAGGTTACTTTGCAAAAGCTAATAAATCCCTAGAGACTCACAACTTTTTCTGCAGAATCATTTACTCAGTCTTAGTAAACAATTTGCAATTATTTCCTTAGGTTTGTTCAATTAAATGTGAAAAATTTGCTAAAATGCCACAGTTTTTCGGGTTGATATTCAAGTAATAATAAGACGTATGTATTCATTATTTGTGATGAATTAACTATAGTTTGTGCTAATATCGGTGTTGTTAGCCCATATATAGATTTTTCGCTGAATTTCTGTGGTTTTTATCAAGTAACAGTTGGGCTGTTTGCAATTTGTTATCTTTTTTGGTTCAGATTTCCCGTCTTTAGTGATTTCCGTCCGGCTGAAATGTCAAAACTTGGGGTGATTTGCACACTGAGCGTCTGATTTGCAGTCTTATTTTACTATTCTTTAAGGTTGTTTGGTCACTTTACAGGCTGATTGCATAATAAATGCGGAACCGAATAGCCGTAATATAAGGGGTTCAAGTGGTAGAAGACTATCGTGAAATGACCAGGCTGATCGAGCGGCTGCACCGTCGTTTTCTTGACGTTGTGCGTGTCGAGCTGGACCAACTAGGGGTTAAAGACATTAATGCCGTTCAGGCGCTACTTCTTGTGAATATTGGCGAAGAAGAGGTCAATGTACGCGAATTGATGGCGCGTGGTTATTATCAAGGCTCAAACGCTTCTTATAACTTGAAGAAGCTTGAGCAGAAACATTACCTGATTCAAGAGAAGTCCGAGCGAGATCGCCGGGCAACCATGATCCGGTTGTCAGAGAAGGGGCTCGACCTCATCGAGAAGCTAAATGCATCCGAAGAGGCGCAGGCGGAAAAGTTGGCTAACTCTGATCCGTCGCCAGATATGAAGTTGATCCGTAGCGCGCTCCGTCAGATTGAGCGGGTATGGGCAGATCAAATTCACTTCGGGATTTGATTCTTATTTCTTAAGGCCTCAATTTCTTGAGGCCTTTTTTCGGTCTGATACAGATAATTTTCCTAAAATCCTAAGGTAATTTTTGCCGCCTTTTTGAGGGGTGGGCGGCAAAATATGCCGTATGTGGGCAAAATGTGCCCATCAAAAACATGGTTAATTAAGAGTTAATTCAATAAAAACAATGACTTGCAAGTTGCGAGATTTGGCATGTATTTTGCATTTATCCAGGCGGGTAAAATACCTGAAGCTGTTGCTTAGACCTAAGAATAGGGATGTTTTATTGAGTTTAGCCTCCGAACACTTCTTGTCCGGATCGCGTTTTATCCTCTTCTCGTCTGGCTGCTTCTGTTATGGAGCCCGACAACGAGTTATCAGTTGCCCTGATACTTTCTCAGGGATATCATAGGGTTACGCATTTGGTATGTCGTGGTCCATTTGATTTTTACTAATTGGTAACGATTTCGTGCGTATAGTTACGCGTTTAATTGAAGAGAGGAGTTGCGATTATGGACGTAGCCCCCATTTCAAAACCGGGTGTATATGCCGCCGATTTTAAAGGCCAAGGACAGCAGTCCAGCGCTGACGAAGGACGTGGTGTAAGCCAGCAGGGCGCTTTGCAACCTGCGGATCAGTCATCTGAGGTGCAAATCGAGGATCCTGTTCGTCGTGCAGAGCAAGCTATTGGTGCTTTCTTCGAGGAAGAGGGCGAACCCAACAGCCGGTTTTCGATTGATAGAGACCGAGACAGCGGTCGTTTTGTGTACAGATTGATTAATTCTGACACGGGCGAAGTTGTTAAGCAGTTCCCTGGCGATTATGTCCTTCGCCGCGTTGCTTACTATCGTGAGCTTGAAGGGATTGCTGTAGATAGCGAAGTATAAGAACAGCAATTAAGTTGCTGTTCTTATACTGTTTTCTTTTGCGCGCCATTCAGGATGCGCATTTCCAGTACCACTTATCCCCTACATATATTCGCAGGATTAGACAACCTGATTGCAGGACAGGGCGCCGCCCAGTGTCCGGCTGTTGTTTGATGAAATCGTGCTGCTGAACGCCGCCGTTGCGTTATAGGTTGGCGGTGGGCCGTTCTTTTTGGACACTTCGTCCGCCACGGCTTTCACAATCCCCTCACTAACAGTCTTCACAGAAGATAGTTTGCGAAAATGGGCGTCCAGAATTTCATAGAACCCTTGGCTGACTTGTTTCAACTCTTCCACATCTGCTTTCGGGTATTTCTTATACTGTTCCGGATTGCTGCTGAGCAGGGTCATCTGCTGGTTGTAAATGGCAACAAGGCGGGTCTTTTCTGATTGATGCTCGCTCATTGCTTTCGCATTTTTCAGCGAAAGCAATTCATTTTCAAATTCAAGAATTTGATGGAGCCGGGCAATCTTTTCAGCCAGTTCTTTCGGGGCCAAAAGGGTTGGGGTGCGCTGTGCGGCTGCGTTTTGTTGTGGCATAAAGTTCATTTTACAGCTCCTGCAAGGCTAGAATTTCGCGGTATACCGCGTCCGCAATACCAACGCCGCCGGAACGGCTCATGGATTTCGCGTATTCGTCATTCAGCATCGATCTGAAAACCTTTTCAGACTCGCCGCCGCCAAAGGTGGGGTCGGTTTCGATACCAGATGACATGCTGTTGAGAACCTGGCTAAGAAAAAACGCTTCAAATTCTTCAGCAGCCTTTTGGGCCTTTGCCTGGTTCGCGTGATTATTGCCGTTTGCACCGCCTGCGGCGTGGACGGCAATCTGTCCTGAGCTCTGAATTTGATCTGTCATTACATCAACTCGATTTCAGCTTGGAGGGCACCTGCAGCTTTAATGGCCTGCAGAATGGAAATCATATCGCGCGGGCCAATGCCGAGGGCATTAAGACCATCCACCAGATCCTGAAGGCGAACCCCAGGGTTAAGGACGGTCAGTTTTTTGTCCCCGTCTTCGGTTACTTCGACTTCGGTGCGGGGAACAACAACCGTTTCGCCATTTTCAGCGAACGGATTAGGTTGGGAGACTTGAGGTGTCTCTGTGATTTTGACGGTTAGATTGCCTTGTGCAATGGCAACTGTGTCTACTTTTACCTCTTTACCGATCACGATAATGCCGGATTGCTCATCGATAACGACACGGGCAATC
>JAEPMY010000146.1 GCA_017643685.1 Sneathiella sp. | reverse complement strand
GTCAACAATGAAGCCGCGTCAAAGGTAAATGGCTTTTTACGGGCAGAGCATTTTTACGAGCCGGTTCATGGACGCATTTATGACGCCGTATCGATCCTGATTGACCGCGGAGAGATTGCCGACCCCGTTACCCTGAAATCCTATTTCGACCGGGATGAGGCGCTGGCTGATATTGGTGGTGCACAGTATCTGGCGCGGCTTGCGGCCTCTGCGACCACAATTATTAACGCGGAAAACTATGGGCGGATTATTTACGACCTCGCCCTTCGCCGTGAGTTGATTACCCTTGGGGAGGATATCGTCAATACGGCCTACGACTCCGATTTGAGCGAAACCGCCTCCACCCAGATCGAAAATGCAGAGCGGCATCTCTTTGCGCTTGCGGAAACGGGCGGCCATGAAGGCGGCCTGACCTCGGTTCGGACTGCGGTGAGCCAAGCCGTAAAAAGCATCGAAGAAGCGTTCCAACGCGAAGGTCAGCTTGTTGGTTGTACCACTGGTCTTAGAGATCTGGATGGCAAGCTTGGCGGTTTGCATAATTCTGACCTTCTGATCCTGGCGGGTCGCCCGTCCATGGGTAAGACCTCGCTGGCGACCAACATTTGTTATAACGCTGCAAAAGCCCATTATAACTCGGGCGGTGATGAAGGAGCTGTTGTTGCTTTTTTCTCTCTTGAGATGTCGGCTGAGCAGCTTGTCGGCCGTGTTCTGGCAGAAGCCACAGAAATTAGTTCAGAAAAGCTCCGCCGCGGCGATATTTCAGACGAAGAATTTGCCAACCGCCTGGTACCGCAAAGTGCCATGCTCTCTGAACTGCCCTTGTTTATCGACGATACACCGGCGATTTCCATTGCGGCGCTTCGAACACGGGCACGGCGTCTGAAACGAAGTCATGGGCTTGGCCTGATCGTGGTTGACTATTTGCAGCTGATGAAAGGCTCTGGCCGCTCTGACAGTCGGGTGCAGGAAATTTCCGAGGTCACACAGGGACTGAAAGCGGTGGCGAAGGAGTTGGATATTCCAGTGATTGCTCTCTCCCAGCTTTCCCGACAGGTGGAGAGCCGAGATGACAAACGACCACAGCTTTCTGACCTTCGAGAATCCGGTTCTATTGAGCAGGACGCCGACGTTGTGATGTTCGTATATCGTGAAGAATATTACGAAGGCCGTAAAGAGCCAACGGAAGGCACGCCTGAACATATCGAGTGGCAAGAGAGAATGGCCCGCGTCCACAATATGGCTGAGGTAATTATCGGTAAGCAGCGTCACGGTCCAATTGGTAACGTACGCTTGCAGTTCCAGTCCGAATTTACCCGGTTCGGTGACTTGGCACTGGATCAATATCTGCCGGAGCATCATGAATGATCAATTCGGAACTGGCGGGCGGTATTCTGGATATCAACCTGTCTGCCCTTGCCGAAAATTACCGGATTTTATGCGCACAGGCCCCGGCATCTGAATGCGGCGGTGTCGTCAAAGCGGACGGTTATGGGCTGGGCGCCGGTATCGTCGGGCAAACCCTTTATGATGCCGGCTGCAGAACATTTTTTGTCGCCCTTCCTGCCGAAGGGGCAAAGCTGCGGCAGGTACTTCCCAATGTGCCGATCATTATCCTGAACGGTTTTTTTGGGGATGGCTCCCTTTATCTGGAACATGGCCTGACCCCTGCCCTTGGCAGTTTGGACGACATTGTCCGCTGGTCAGATTTCTGCACGAAAACAGCAAAACAGAAACTGCCAGCGTATCTCCATGTGGATACGGGGATTAGCCGCCTTGGTATACCGCCTCATGACCTACCCAAATTACAGGAACTGGCAACACAGATTGAAGCCATTGATTTCAAAGCCGTTATGACGCATCTGGCCTGTGCTGACGAGCCCGGTCACGACATGAACGAGACCCAGTGTCAAAACTTTGATGATGTGTTGAACGCCTTGCCGCGCAACCTTAAAAATCTGCCCCGATCTTTTGCCAACTCAAGCGGGATTTTCCTAGGGCCCGATTATCAGCGGGACATCATGCGTCCGGGCGTTGCCCTCTATGGTGCAAATCCAACCCCTGACAAGCCTAATCCAATGCAAGATGTCATTGAATTAAAAGGGAAAATCATGCAGGTTGATACGCTTGACAAAGGTACAACCGTTGGATACGGTTCCGCCTATGTAACAAGCCGAAAAGAGCGGATTGCAAAGATTGCTATCGGGTATGCAGATGGATATCCCCGCAATCTAGGGGGTATCGCAACGGCGGCAATTGGTGGTAAACGTGTACCTGTCGTTGGGCGGATCTCCATGGATATGCTAACCGTAGATCTGACCGACATAGACGAAGAGATAAGCCGGGTTGGTGATTATGTTCACCTGATCGGCGGGGGGGTTCCTTTGGATGAGGTGGCGAAAGCTGCCGGTACAATCCCCTATGAGATCCTGACGTCACTGGGACATCGGTATCACCGCAATTATCTGGGCGGAGCGTAAAATGAAGTGGCGTTCTTTGGGGGCCGAGAGGTAAAGGGGCACATTAATGGATTGGAATTTCCTCGCGGCAATCGGACGCGTTACCCTGAAATTCATGCAGGCAGTTGGGCATCTCAGCCTGTTTACCGTGCAGACCGTTCGCCACATTTTCACGCCCCCTTTCTATATGCGCATTTTCCTGCGCCAACTGATGAGCATCGGATACTATTCCCTACCTGTTGTCGGGCTAACCGCGCTGTTCACCGGTATGGTGCTGGCCCTGCAGATTTATGTCGGCTCCTCCCGCTTTAATGCGGAAAGCGCGGTTGCGACCATCGTTGTGATCGGTCTGACCCGCGAGCTGGCCCCTGTTCTCTCCGGCCTGATGGTTGCGGGCCGCGTCGGCGCCGCGATCGCGGCGGAAATCGGCACCATGCGTGTGACCGAGCAAATTGATGCCCTTGTAACCCTCTCCACTAATCCGTTTAAGTATCTGGTGGCACCACGGGTTCTCGCCGGGATGATCACGCTGCCTGCGCTGGTTCTCATTGCTGATATTATTGGTGTCTCTGGCGGTTTTCTGGTGGCGACGGAAGTTCTGGATTTCAATGCCAGCTCCTACATCAAAAACACTTTTGATTTTCTGGAAACACGGGACGTTGTCTCCGGCCTGATTAAAGCTTCTGTGTTTGGGTTTATTGTCTCCTTGATGGGCTGTTACCACGGCTTCAATTCCAACGGCGGGGCGCAAGGTGTGGGCCGGGCAACAACGAATGCCGTTGTCTCCTCCTTCATTCTTATTCTGGTCAGCGACTACTTCCTGACTGTATTGCTGCTGGACTGATCCCATGGCCGCCTCGCAACATACAGATGCGCCCATGATTTCTCTCAAGAATGTCTGCAAATCTTTTGGCAAGAAGCATGTGCTGAAAGACCTGTCGCTTGATATCGGCAAGGGGGAAAGCCTTGTGGTTATTGGCGGTTCTGGCACCGGAAAATCGGTGATGCTGAAATGCATTCTGGGCCTGCTGCAACCAGAGAGCGGTGAAATTTATATCAATGGTCAACAGGTAATCGGCATGTCACCGGTGGAGCGGGAAAAGACGCTCCGTAATACCGGGATGCTGTTTCAATATGCGGCCCTGTTTGACAGCTTGCCGGTTTGGGAGAATGTGGCCTTTGGCCTGATGCAAGCCCATGGGGTGAAGCGCAAAGAAGCCAAAGATATCGCCATCGAAAAACTTGGCCTTGTGGGGCTAGGGCCGGAAATGGCCAACAAGAACCCCTCTGCTCTCTCCATCGGGATGCAAAAACGGGTAGGTCTTGCCCGCGCCATCGCCACCAACCCGGAAATCATCTTCTTTGACGAGCCGACAACCGGACTTGACCCGATTATGGGCGATGTGATCGATAACCTTATCCGCGATTGCACCGAACATCTGGGTGCGACCACGCTGACCATTTCCCATGACATGGAAAGTGCACAGAAAATCGGGGATCGGATTGCCCTGATTTACAAAGGATCTGTGGTTTGGGTAGGCCCTGCCAAGGAAATAGAAAATTCTGGCAATCCTTATGTTGAACAGTTCATCAACGGTGATATAAACGGCCCTATCGAACTGGATATCCTCAAACCCTAAAAGGGACTAAATGGCGCGCAATAAAGAACATTATTCCTGTCAGAACTGCGGTGCTAGCTACCGTAAATGGCAGGGGCAATGTGACGCCTGTCAGGAATGGAATACCATTCAGCAGGACGCCACCAGCGAGGCCGTCCCAAAAGGCCTGTCATCTGGCAAAGGACGGCATCTGGAATTTACCACCCTTGATACCGAAACCCGTGACTATAAACGCAGCCTGTCAGGTGTTGCCGAATTGGACCGGGTTTTGGGCGGCGGGTTCGTTCCGGGCTCCTCTGTGCTTATTGGCGGTGATCCGGGCATTGGTAAATCAACCATTCTGTTGCAGGCCGTCGGCGTCATGGCCAAAGCTGGATATAAATGCACCTATATTTCTGGTGAGGAAGCAACCGCACAGATTTCCATGCGGGCCAAACGGCTTGGTCTGCAGGACAGCCCCGTAAAACTGGCGGCGGCCAATTCTTTGCGCGATATTGTGACCAGCCTTGAAAAAGAAGAAGCGCCAAACCTGCTGATTATCGACTCAATCCAGACCATGTATGCCGATAATCTGGACAGCGCCCCCGGCACCGTGTCACAGGTGCGCGCCTGTTCACAGGAATTGATCCGCCTCGCCAAGAAACTGAACTGCGCGCTGATGCTTGTTGGGCATGTGACCAAAGATGGTCAGATCGCTGGCCCTCGCGTGCTGGAACATATGGTGGATACGGTCCTTTATTTTGAGGGCGACCGAGGCCATCAATTCCGCATTCTACGAGCCGTTAAAAACCGTTTTGGCGCCACCGATGAAATCGGTGTCTTTGAGATGACGGATAAAGGCCTGCAAGAGGTCACCAACCCCTCTTCTCTTTTCCTTGGCAATCAAGACAAAGCGGTGAGCGGTGCGTCGGTTTTTGCTGGAATGGAGGGGACACGCCCCCTTCTGGTGGAGATCCAGGGACTTGTCGCCCCGTCGCAGCAGGCAACCCCGCGCCGCGCCGTGGTGGGATGGGATTCCAGCCGCCTTGCCATGATCCTGGCGGTTCTTGATGCCCGCTGCGGTCTGTCTCTTGCGGGGAACGAAGTATACCTCAACGTTGCCGGTGGCCTTCGGGTGAATGAACCTGCTGCCGATCTGGCTGTTGCCGCCGCATTGGTTTCGTCAATTTCTGACGTCCCGGTACCCGAAAATAGTATCATTTTTGGCGAGATTGGATTATCAGGTGAGATCAGATCGGTAGGTCAGACGGATGCCCGCTTGAAAGAAGCGGCAAAGCTTGGATTTACAACGGCCATTATCCCCGTGGGGAGCAAGGTGAACGAGAAATCGATCAGGGTCATTGAAATCGAGCATCTGTCAGAGATTGTCCGGCTGTTCACGGCCAATAACGACGCGAGTTAGAGAGTTCAGGCGCGAGATCGGATTTATGCAGGAATTACCCATTAACATAGCGGATGCTGTCGTCCTCGTAATCCTTGTCATATCTGCAATCTTTGGCTTTATCCGGGGTTTCGCAAAAGAAGTTCTCTCGATCACAGGCTGGGTTGGCGCCTCCTTTATCACGCTCTACCTTTTTCCTGTGCTGCAGCCTTATCCGCGTCTGTATATTCCAAACCTATTGCTGTCGGATATTGTGACCGGGGCCGGTATTTTTATTATCAGTCTTGTGATCCTGTC
>JAEPMY010000011.1 GCA_017643685.1 Sneathiella sp. | reverse complement strand
GAGAGAAGGTACCACGGCCACAGTCCTGACCAGACAAGCGCACTGGATACTGCTCTTTCAACAAGCTACCAAATGCAAGTGCTTCAGCAGTTGCCCAATCAATACCCTTACCGGTATCAATCATTTTCCGCTTGTTTTTCAGAACACGCTGCAACGTCCGGTGAACATTGTGCCCCTCTGGTACTGTGCAGAGCTTGTCACCAATCTCACGAAGAGTATCAACTTCAACAGCGGTTGTACCACGGCGGGCGCCCTGATCAGCACGTTCAAAACCCTGCCAGCGACCTTCAAACCAGTCAGCTTTATTTGGCTTGAAGCTGTTTGCTGTTTCGAACTGTTTCTCTAGGTAATCGCGGAATTCCTTGATCCAGCCTTCAACCTGATCTTCGGTGGCGACACCTTCTTCAATCAGTTTCTTGGCGTAAATCTGCATCGTCGTAGGATGCTGCGCAATCGTGCGATACATCAGTGGCTGAGTGAAAGCTGGCTCATCGCCTTCGTTGTGACCATGACGACGGTAACAGAACATGTCTATAACAACATCGATCTGGAACTGCTGACGGAATTCAGTTGCGATCTTAGCAACATGGCAGACCGCTTCAGGGTCATCACCGTTCACATGGAAAATAGGCGCCTGCACCATTTTACCCACGTCAGATGGATACGGGCTGGAGCGAGAGTATTTAGGGCTTGTTGTAAAGCCGATCTGGTTATTGACCACAAAATGGATCGTACCAGAAGTCCGGTAGCCTTTCAGTTCAGAAAGACCGAAGCATTCTGCAACGATACCTTGACCGGCAAAGGCTGCATCACCGTGCAGCAGAAGTGGCATAACCTGACCACCAACATCGCTGCCGATCTGTGACTGTTTGGCACGGGCCTTACCCAGAACAACTGGGTTCACGGCTTCAAGGTGAGACGGATTCGCAGTCAATGACATATGAACATTGTTGCCGTCAAACTCGCGGTCGGATGAAGTTCCCAAGTGATACTTCACATCACCTGAACCTTCAACATCCTCTGGGTGTGCAGGATTACCCTGAAACTCAGAGAAAACGGCCCGGAACGGCTTTGCCATCACATTTGTCAAAACGTTCAAACGTCCGCGGTGCGGCATCCCCAATACGATTTCTTTCACGCCAAGCTGACCACCGCGCTTGATCACACCTTCCATCGCAGGGATCAAAGCTTCACCGCCATCAAGGCCAAAGCGTTTTGTGCCTGTGTATTTCACGTTGAGGAAATGTTCGAAACCTTCGGTTTCAATCAGCTTGCGCAAGATCGCAACTTTACCCTCCGGCGTGAAAGTCACTTCCTTGTGGCGACCTTCAATACGTTCCTGAATCCAGGCCTTTTGGTCTGGCTCCTGAATATGCATGAACTCAACACCGATGGTGCTACAATACGTGCGCTGTACAATTTCGAGAATTTCACGAATGCTGGCGGTCTCAAGACCGAGAACATTATCAATGAAAATTTCACGATCCCAATCTGCCTCATCAAAGCCGTAGCTACGAGGATCCAGTTCTGGGTGTTCTTTTGGAATTTCAAGCCCTAGCGGGTCAAGGTGAGCCTTCAAGTGGCCGCGAACCCGATAGGAACGGATCAGCATAAGGGCGCGGATCGTGTCGATCGCCGCCGCGCGCACATCCTGCTGAGGCAGGCCCTTTTTCTCTGCTTTTTCAATCGCACGGTAGGCCGCATCGCCGAGGATGCCATATTCGTCTTCTACCGTCGTGCCATTTGCTGGGGTCCAGGGAGCGCCATTCACTTCGGCGACTACTGTTTCAGCGTCATCACCGAGGGCCTGGAAATAAGTTTGCCAACTTGCGTCTACTGAAGTTGGGTCATTCTGATAGCGAAGATAGAGATCTTCGAGAAATCCGGCGTTGGAGCCGGAAAGAAAGGAAGAATTGTCCACTTGTTGAGCCATTTCCGGTCATTGGGCGGGCACTTAGGCCCGCCCCCAAAAGTAAATTTAGAGTTTCTAATCTAGCAGCCTTAAACTACTAACCTTTCAAAACTCTTACCAAAGTTGAGCCAAGCGCAGATGGGCTGTCAGCAATGGTAATGCCGGCACTGCGCATAGCTTCCATTTTATCTTCGGCACCACCTTTACCACCGGAAATGATCGCGCCAGCGTGACCCATGCGGCGGCCTGGAGGTGCAGTAACACCCGCGATAAAGCCAACAACAGGCTTTTTCACTTTGGATGCTTTCAGGAATTCAGCAGCTTCTTCTTCTGCAGAACCCCCAATTTCACCAATCATGATGATGGATTCTGTTTCATCATCTTTCAGGAACATGTCCAGGCAATCGATGAAGTTGGTGCCGTTTACTGGATCACCACCAATACCAATACATGTGGACTGCCCCAGATCGGCGGCAGTTGTCTGTGCAACAGCTTCGTATGTAAGTGTACCTGAGCGGGAAACAATACCGACATTACCACGGCGGTGAATGTGACCTGGCATAATACCAATTTTACACTCATCTGGAGTGATTACACCTGGGCAGTTAGGGCCGATCAGGCGCGTTTTGCTGTCTTTCAGGGCGCGTTTAACACGAACCATGTCCAGAACAGGAATGCCTTCAGTGATACAAACAACCAGTTCAACACCTGCATCAACAGCTTCCAAGATAGCGTCTGCTGCGAACGGAGGCGGCACGTAAATCACACTGGCATTTGCACCAGTTGTGTGAACGGCTTCATCAACTGTGTTGAAAATCGGCAGATCAAGGTGGCTTTCACCGCCCTTACCAGGCGTCACGCCACCAACCATTTTGGTGCCATAAGCAATCGCCTGCTCTGAGTGGAATGTACCCTGAGAACCAGTGAAGCCCTGACAGATAACTTTGGTGTCCTTATTAACGAGAACGGCCATGTTTACTGCCCTCCCTTCACTTCTTTAACAATCAATTCCGCAGCCTCACCGAGGTTACTTGCGGAGGTAATGTTGATGCCGGAATTTGCAAGGATCTCTTTACCGAGCTCCACGTTAGTGCCTTCCAGACGAACAACAAGAGGAACGCTCAGTGCAACTTCTTTAGCCGCAGCAACAACGCCTTCCGCGATCACATCACAGCGCATGATACCGCCGAAAATGTTCACGAGGATACCCTCAACATTTTTATCTTTCAGAATGATTTTGAACGCTTCTGTAACACGCTCTTTGGTTGCCCCGCCGCCAACGTCTAGGAAGTTGGCAGGGTCGCCACCATTCAGTTTGATGATGTCCATAGTCGCCATGGCAAGGCCGGCACCGTTCACCATGCAACCGATATTACCATCGAGCTTGATGTAGTTCAGTTCGTGTTGAGCAGCTTCAAGTTCTGCTGGATCTTCTTCATCCGGGTCACGCAGCTCTGCGATCTCTTTCTGACGGAACAGTGCGTTGTCGTCAAAATTCATTTTCGCATCAAGCGCAATCACCTCACCAGAACCTGTCACAACCAATGGGTTGATCTCAACCAGGCTGGCGTCTGTATCAATGATGGAGTTGTAGAGCGCGACGATGAATTTAACAGCCGCACCAACTTGCTTACCTTCAAGACCAAGCGCAAAAGCAATCTTGCGGGCATGGAAAGGCATGATACCAGTTGCTGGATCAATGCTGACCATGTGAATTTTTTCAGGAGTTTCAGCCGCAACTTCCTCAATTTCCATGCCGCCCTCAGTGGACGCCATAAACGTAACGCAGTCCTGCGCACGATCGATAATCGCACCAAGGTAGAGTTCGCGGGCAATGTCGCAACCATCTTCGACATAAATACGCTTAACTTCTTTACCTTCTGGTCCGGTCTGGTGTGTTACCAGCTGCATGCCGAGCATGGATTTTGCAGTTTCTGCAACTTCCTCGACAGATTTGACAACTTTAACACCGCCGCCTTTACCACGACCACCTGCGTGGATCTGTGCCTTTACAACCCAAACAGGGCCGCCCAGTTCCTGCGCTACTGTTTTTGCTTCTTCAGCAGTATACGCCACCCCGCCTTTCGGCACGGTAACGCCATATTTTCCGAGTAGGCCCTTGGCCTGATATTCATGGATATTCATAGTAATTCGCTATTTGCAATTTGTGACCGTCATTGGCCGAAGTTATCAAATACAAAAGAGACTATAACAGTCAAAAAAAGGGGCACAACCGTTAAGTTGCGCCCTTTTCAACTCTTAGCCGAGGCTCGGGTCGATGCCAATGCAGGCTTCTACCAATCCCTTAACCGCATCGACAGAATTGTCGAACATGCCTTGCTCGTCATCATTGAGGCTAATCTCAACGACTTTTTCGATGCCGTTTTCACCGATAACCGCAGGCACACCCACATACATGCCATCGAGGCCATATTGACCATCAACATATGCAGCACATGGCAGAACGCGCCGCTTGTCTTTGAGGTAGCTTTCAGCCATGACGATTGCAGACGCTGCCGGCGCATAGAAAGCAGAACCAGTTTTCAGCAGCGCAACAACCTCGGCGCCGCCATTACGGGTGCGGTCTACGATCTCGTCGATTTTTTCCTGAGTCGTCCAACCCATTTTCACCAGATCAGGGATCGGAATACCAGCAACTGTTGAGTAACGTGTCAGCGGCACCATTGTGTCACCGTGGCCACCCAGAACGAAGGCGGTTACGTCTTCGACGGATACGTTGAACTCTTCTGCCAGGAACAGACGGAAACGGGCGCTATCCAGAACACCAGCCATACCAACAACTTTGTTATGTGGCAGACCGCACTTTTCACGGAGAACCCAAACCATCGCATCAAGTGGGTTTGTGATACAGATAACAAAAGCGTTAGGAGCGTATTTTTTGATACCTTCACCAACGGCCTGCATCACTTTGATGTTCGTGCCGAGAAGGTCATCGCGGCTCATGCCTGGCTTACGGGCAATACCTGCTGTTACGATACATACATCAGCGCCTTCGATATCAGCATAGTCACCGGTACCGGACATTGCACTGTCGAACCCGTCAACCGGAGAAGAGGAGGCGATATCCAGTGCCTTACCTTTTGCCATGCCATCGTTGAGGTCAACAATGACAATGTCGCCCAGTTCCTTGAGCCCGGCCAGGTGTGCCAGGGTGCCGCCGATATTTCCGCCGCCAATCAACGCTATTTTTTTGCGAGCCATTCTAATCTCCGGTGTTGATGTTGAAGAACACCTCCGGTAGGGAGGCGATCCTCCTTTGAATTACACCCGAGGGTACTACTCCCTTTTCGAACCAAGGGCAAGATCACCGCACGAAAATTAACCAATTTTTCGTCGTAAACGCCAAATTCTGTGTCACGAACTCTCCCTCAGACAGATTTTCATAAAATTTCAGGCTTTCGGGTAACCTGTTAGTAAGAATTCTTTGCTAGCTTTCAGACTAATATTTTCTACCAAAGATCACTTTGAAGGCAGCATGCGCAAAAACAAGGCAGCACGATTCGTCAGAAACATGGCCGTGTGCGGAGGGCTTACCCTAGCCCTGACCGGTTGTGCTGAGACAATCATTGCAGGCCTTACGATCAGCGAACTGCTCACCGCAGGATCGATAGTCTCGTCCATTGTCAGTGGTAAAGGTCTTGGCGAGCATGCTCTTGATGTGGCAACCGGTCAAGATTGCCGTATTCTGGATGCTATATTTCGCGAAAATCGCGCTATTTGTGAGCCGCGAGACTCCCAAGCCACAAAAGACGACTTTAAAGGTCTGATTGCGCTCATTGATGATGCCGGCCGGGATCAGATCCAGCTTGCAGATATTCCAATGGGCCAAGACCAATTCCCAACGGTTAATCCTGTTGCGTTGAAACAAGCCCCGAAAATTCTTGCTGATTTAACAGATCGTAATCTGGTTCCAGCCACCATCGCGCGCAGCCGGGATGACAGCAAGCGCCTGATCCATTTAACCAGCGCGACATCTGAATACACAGAAAAAGCGACCTCACGCGAAGTTGTTGCCGATGTCACGCCGGTTGATAAATCAGACTTGAGAGCGCGTTTGGCACGCGGTTTGTTCTAAGATCACACGCAATAATTCTTTACAAGTTTCCCCAACATTGTTTTAAAGCCAACATGACATCGCTTGGCCCTCTGGAAAAATATCGGCAATTGCGTCACTCAGACGCCATTCGCCATGACCCCATTCAGGAACTGGCCGTGGAGAAATTGCAGATGCTGCATAAGCGCCTGCAATCCTATGATCCACGCACCAGCGCTCATTGGACTGATATTTTCAAACTAGGCGCTCGCAAACCAAGGGTGGAGCCTCCCCAAGGCATTTATATGTATGGGGATGTCGGGCGCGGAAAATCCATGTTGATGGATTTGTTTTTCGACACAGCTCCAGTAACCGCCAAACGCCGCGTACATTTCCACTCCTTCATGCTAGAGGCACACGCCTTTATTCATGATTGGCGTCAAAGTTCGAACCGTAAAGGTGATGACCCTTTGGTGCCGCTCGCTGAAAAAATTGAAAAAGAAGCATGGCTACTTTGCTTTGACGAGTTTCAGGTAACTGATGTGGCCGACGCAATGATATTAGGCCGGTTATTTGAGCTTCTGTTCAAAAAAGGGGTCGTTGTAATAGCCACCTCAAATAGGGTGCCTGAGGATCTGTATAAAGACGGCTTGAACAGGGAACTTTTCTTGCCCTTTATCGACCTGATTAAAGAACAGTTGGATATCCTTCATTTGTCTGGGGGAACCGACTATCGACTGGATCGTCTTTCAAAAAGCCCTGTCTATTTTGCACCACTTGATGAGAACGCAAACAAAGAACTCGATCGCCTGTTCGAGATGCTCACCGAAGGTGCAGATATCGAACACAAAACCTTATCCCACAAAGGGCGGAAAATTGAGATTGACCGAACGGCAAGAGGTGTTGCCCGCTGCACTTTTGAGGAGCTATGCGCCCGCCCCCTTGGAGCTATCGATTATCTGCTACTAACTGAAACCTTCCACACACTGGTTCTGGAGAATGTGCCAAAGCTAGGTCCCCATAACCGAAATGAGGCCAAACGCTTTGTCACTTTGGTCGACGTTCTTTATGAAGCCAGGGCCAATTTGATTATCAGTGCAGATATAGATGCAGAGCATCTCTATGAGGAAGGGCACGGACATTTTGAATTTGCCCGTACCGTCTCTCGCCTGATGGAAATGCGCTCAGAAGATTACCTAAAAGGTGCAATCGGTTAATCCAGAATAGTCGCCTACCACGAACCAATGTCAGTTTCTTTAAGGGCATTGTGTAAGGCGCGACGATCTTCAGCAGATTTATTCTGTCCAAGCTTTGCTTTTGCTTCCAAGCGTTCAATTTTCATCTCGAACGCCACAATCCCTTTCAATAGCCCCTGGATACGCTTTTCATCAACTTCCGCCATCGTCCAAGGGTTATCCCCCTCATTCTCTCGAGTTAACGTCGCTAAAACTTCTTTTACCCGATCTGCATCGTCAATAGGGGTGAGCGAACCATAGGCATGAACAGCAATATAATTCCACGTCGGCACATTAATGTCCGAAGCATAATCTCTTGGACTAACATACGCATGCGGGCCACTAAAAATTATCAAAGCTGGCTTATGAAAAAAATGATGATGGCTGTTCGCCCTCGAAACATGACCATAAATCACACCACACTCACCGCCAGCTGCTGCATCAAAACTCACTGGCAAATGCGTGGCATAAGGAAGGCCGTCATCATCTGTACTGACCAGTGTTGCAAAGCTCGCCATCGGCAAGAGCTTTCGCAGGGTGTCAACTTCAGAGGCTTTAAAATGCGGTGGTATATACATGTAACGACTCCTTTTCCTGTCTTTTTGAACAGTATCGCCCAACTGACCAGTACCAGTTTTTAAAAAGAAGAAGAGCCAGCCCTAAAGCTCGTTTGTGAGATCATAATAAATCAACGCCCAATATTCCTTCAGCATCAACTGCCAGTACAAATAGCCTTTAAAAGACGGTAGAAAATCACGAAAATCTATAGAGCCATCTTTCACCCCAACCCTTACGTGAAGTACTTCCAGACCGTTTGATTGCAGCAGCGCGCGCTGACGATACGCATGGCTGCCCGTTGTAAAGAGGACAACGGAATTAACGCCCAAAGGCCTCGCAGTCTCTATAACATTAGTAATATGGGCTCTTGTCGTTGCGGAAGGGCCAAACACGATAAGGGGGGCTTCCTCTCCGACAAATTCTTTTACCAGTTCCTGCTCGGCCTCATCCGTAATGGACACAAAGAGAGGAATTTGATCATAGCGCGCCAAATTTAACGCATGAGACAATCTTATTTCAGTGCTGTTCGAAAGGGCAGAATAATCACTTGCCCTCTCCGTTCGTACTCCGTCGGTTAGCACAACAAAGGCATCAACATCATCTAAAGCGGAAAAGTCAACGTTGTGAACACCAATATCCAGCGGAGTGAATAACCATTTGGGAACAGCGGGGAAACTCATCAATAGAAAGCAAACCAAAAGCACCCGAAACAGCCGATGAAATCTTCCTGTAATCAGTAAAAGCCCTGTGATAACCAAGGCCGCCAACAAAACCGATGGAAGATTAAATCCATCAGATAAATATTCCATCGCATAACTGAACATCCCCTACCCCCTATAGGCCAGATACAAAAAAGGCTGCCCGAAAAGGCAGCCTTTTTCAATTCTATTTCAGTCACTTTACCCTTGGCGCTCAACCATCATTTTCTTGATCTCTGCAATCGCCTTGGCCGGGTTCAGGCCTTTCGGACAGGTATTTGCACAGTTCATAATGGTGTGGCAACGATACAAGCGGAATGGATCTTCAAGGTTATCCAAACGCTCACCCGTGAATTCGTCACGACTATCCGCCAGCCAACGGTATGCCTGCAGCAAAATAGCAGGGCCGAGGAAGCGGTCTGAGTTCCACCAGTAACTTGGGCAGGAAGTAGAGCAGCAGGCGCAGAGAATACACTCATACAAGCCATCCAGTTTTGCCCGATCTTCTTTGGACTGCAGCCGCTCCCGATCCGGTGGCGGAGGAGTTTGTGTCTGCATCCAAGGCTTGATGGACGCGTATTGCGCATAGAAATTTGTCAGATCCGGAACAAGATCTTTCACAACAGGCTGGTGTGGCAATGGATAGATGTTGATGTCACCATCAACTTCGCTCATGCCTTTTGTACATGCCAGTGTGTTTGTTCCGTTGATATTCATCGCACAAGAGCCGCAAATCCCTTCACGGCAGGAGCGACGGAATGTCAGACCCGGATCGATTTCATTTTTAATCTTGATCAATCCATCGAGAATCATCGGACCACAGTCATCCAGATTCACATAGTATGTATCAATGTGCGGGTTTTCCCCATCATCCGGAGACCAACGATAAACGTTGAAGGTCTTGAGGTTTGTGGCCCCTTCCGGTTTCGGATGCGTCTTCCCCGTGCCTACTTTTGATTTTTTAGGTAATGCCAGTTCTACCATATCTGTCTTCCCTAGCTCTTAGTAAACCCGGGCTTTGGGTTTGATGTAATCAATTTCGTCAGTCAGCGTGTATGTGTGAACTGGACGGTAATCAAGGCGAACACCTTCCCCATCACTGTGATAGGTAAGTGTGTGCTTCATCCAGTTTTCATCATCACGATCCGGGAAGTCTTCACGGGCATGTGCACCGCGGCTCTCTTTCCGGTTTTCAGCAGCTGTCATAGAGACAACGGCCTGACGGATCAGGTTATCCAGCTCAAGTGTCTCGACCAGGTCAGAGTTCCAAACAAGGGAGCGATCCGTTGTTTTGATATCTGCCATTGTCTTCTCAACTTCACCGATCTTCTTAACACCAGCTTGCAGACTTTCACCTGTACGGAACACCGCACAATCATCCTGCATCACACGCTGCATGTCGTCGCGGATCTGCGCTGTAGATGTGTCGCCTTTTGCATGACGGAACTTATCGAGGCGAGCAACTGCCGCGTCACAAGCATCCGCTGCTAGCGGAGAATGAGCCTCACCAGATTTGATGATGTCTTTCGCACGAAGCGCTGCTGCACGACCGAACACAACAAGGTCGATCAGGGAGTTAGAGCCCAGACGGTTCGCACCGTGAACGGACACGCAAGCTGCCTCACCAACTGCCATCAGACCCGGAACAACCGCATCAGGGTTGCCATCTTTAAGATCCACAACTTCACCATGATAGTTGGTTGGAATGCCGCCCATGTTGTAGTGAACAGTTGGAATCACCGGAATTGGCTCTTTCGTCACGTCAACACCGGCAAAGATGCGAGCACTTTCAGAAATACCCGGCAGACGTTCATCGATCATTGCACTGTCAAGGTGATCCAGATGCAGGTAGATGTGGTCACCGCGACTACCGACACCGCGGCCTTCGCGGATTTCCATAGTCATGGAGCGGCTAACAACATCACGGCTGGCAAGGTCTTTCGCACTCGGTGCGTAACGTTCCATGAAACGCTCGCCTTCACCGTTTACAAGATAACCACCCTCACCGCGCACACCTTCTGTAATCAAACAACCTGCGCCGTAAATTCCAGTTGGGTGGAACTGTGTGAATTCCATATCCTGCAATGGCAAGCCTGCACGCAGAACCATACCGCCGCCATCACCTGTACAAGTGTGGGCAGATGTACAGCTGAAATATGCACGGCCAAAACCACCGGTTGCCAGTACTACCATGTGGGAGCGGAACAGGTGCAGAGTACCATCTTCCAGACACAGACAAAGAACACCTTTACAGGCACCGTCTTTATCCATGATCAAGTCGAGAGCAAAATATTCGATGTAGAAATCGGTGTCATATTTGAGCGACTGAGAGTAAAGCGTGTGCAGCATCGCGTGACCAGTACGGTCAGCCGCGGCACATGTCCGCTGCGCGGCAGGGCCTTCACCAAACTGGGTGGTCATACCACCGAAAGCACGCTGATAGATTTTACCCTCTTCGGTCCGGCTGAACGGCATACCGAACTGTTCCAGTTCCAGAACCGCCTGCGGGGCCTCACGGCACATATACTCAATCGCGTCTTGGTCACCAAGCCAGTCAGACCCTTTCACAGTGTCATACATGTGCCACTGCCAGTTATCTTCACCCATGTTACCGAGAGATGCAGAGATACCGCCCTGCGCCGCAACTGTGTGAGAACGCGTTGGGAATACTTTTGTGACCGCAGCGGTTTTCAGACCAGCCTGGGCCATGCCCATGGTCGCCCGAAGGCCAGCACCACCGGCACCGACGACAACCACGTCATATTTATGTTCAATAATAGGATATGCTTCAGACATTATACGTTATCCTCCGAAGGCCAGCTTCAAAACGGCCAGCGCAGAGGCAAGACCAACAATTGTACAGAAGAATGTGTTCAGCAACAGCAGAACCATCTTTGTGCCTTCAGTGTGAATGTAATCTTCGATCACCACCTGCAGGCCGAGTTTCATGTGATAGAAAACCGCACCGATCAGCAGCAGCAATACCAAAGATGTAAATGGCAGGCTGAGAACATAGCGAACACGATCGTAATCAGCCCCGACAAGTGAGACCACATATGCAATCGCAATCACGAATAATGGGATCATGGCAATCGCTGTAACGCGCTGATGCCAGTAATGAGAGGTTCCGTTTTTGGCTGAGCCAAGACTGCGAACATTTTTAAGAGGAGTTCTCATACTCATGATTAAGCCCCCATTCCATATGCGATGACCCAAGTCAGCAGGGTCAGAACGACGGAGCCGATAATCGCAGCCATGCCAGATTTGCGCATGGTCGGCAATTCAAAGCCTTTACCCGCGTCCCAGAACAGGTGCCGGATACCGTTGCAAAGGTGGTAAAACAATGCCCATGAAAAACCAAACATCACAAGGCGGCCGAACCACGATGTAATAAAGGCACTAACAGTTGCAAAGGCTTCTGGTCCGGTCGCAGCGGCAATAAGCCACCAGGCCAGCAGGAGTGTTCCAACAGCCATCGCAATCCCGGTGATGCGGTGGGTGATGGAGGTTACCATCGTGATCTGCGGTTTGTAGATCTGCAGATGCGGCGATAGGGGTCTTTCTATATTCGCCATGATATCTCTCTAGCTAGGCTATCAATAGTTACTGAACAGCTTGTTTTTTCAGTCGGATTTTAAGGCGGGGAAATCCGAAGTCAACAAAACCCTACGAAATTACCCGCCCTTTATACCTAAACTGTGGATTTTGGCAATATCACCCAGTAATCCAAGTCAAGAACAACATTTGGATCCCGCTTCCCATCTTCTCCCGTATCAGGGAAATCAGATCCATTTTTATTTTTTACGCCAACAGTTCGGATTCGGAGCGCACCTGCGTCATTTCGTCCCAACAGATCCGATTTGTCCAGAACCTCACTCCAGGCATAAATGGTATCGCCCGCAAATGTTGGCGCCGTGTGCGAACCGCCGTTAATCCCAGCAATCAGCATCGCATTGCCAAGCCCGTTAAAGGAAAGGCTGCGAACAAGGCTGATAATATGGCCGCCATAGATTAGGCGGCGCCCCATGCGATCATCTTTCATCATATGGGCATTAAAGTGAACTTTCGCGGTATTTTGATAGAGACGTGTCGCCATCATATGCTCGGCTTCTTCAATGGTCATTCCATCGACATGATCGATCTTCTCTCCGACCTCATAATCCTCGAAGAAATGAGGTGATCCGGACAGAGTAGCATCAAAATTACCAAAGTTTAGATCCATTGGCAGGGCAAAAGTGGCCGGATCAACAACGCCAGGGAGGTCTGGTACAACAGGCTTAGGAGCTGGAGCATCCTTATCCTTTTTATGGACCATTACCCAACGCACATAATCCAGAACAACTTCGCCCATCTGATTTGTGCCGGTAGAGCGCACATAAACGACACCGGTTTTACCGTTAGAATTTTCCTTAAGCCCGATGACTTCGGAACTTGTCTGAACACTGTCACCCGGCAAAACTGGCGCCAAAAAACGCACGTCCGCATACCCAAGATTCGCCACAGCATTCAATGAAATGTCCGGAACCGTCTTCCCAAATACCACATGAAATACCAACAGATCATCCACCGGTGCGGCTTGAAGGCCACAATCGATGGCAAAACTATCAGCAGATTGAAGGGCAAAGCGGCCACCATACAACGCTGTGTAAAGAGAGACATCTCCCTCAGTAATGGTTCGCGGAGTCGCATGGTGAAGCACCTGACCCAGCTTAAAATCCTCGAAATAATTTCCAGCGTTTGTTTTTGTAGATCCCATACTCAATCCTCATTCCACCATTTCGGCGATGGCATCCGCCAAAGCGACTTTGGCCTTAGCAATTTCTACGTGGAGATTTTCAATTAGTTTACCGTCCACGACGACGACACCTTTACCCTCTTTTTCCGCAGCCTCAAATGCCTCAATCACCCGGCGAGAGAATTCAACCTCGTCATCAGACGGGGCAAATACTTCATTAGTATCTGCAAGCTGCTTGGGATGAATGAGAGTTTTTCCATCAAATCCAAGTTCCAGACCTTGAATACAGGAACCACGAAAACCCTCTTCATCTGCAAGGTGCAGATAAACCCCATCAAGAACAGTTAAGCCATAGGCTCTGCCTGCCAACAAGCAAAGCCCAAGAGAGGTAATAACAGGAAGACGCATTGGTGTATGCTGCGCTTGTAATTCCTTCACCAGGTCTGATGTGCCCATCACGAAGCATTCAACGCGAGGGCTGGAGCTAGCGATTTCTTCCGCCTTCAGAATACCCAGCGGCGTTTCCATCATGCACCAAATCTTTGTTGCTTCAGGTGCGCCTGAACTATTCATCAACTCTTCAAGCTCATGCACCTGTGCGGCGCTTTCCACCTTTGGAAGAAGGATTGCATCTGGCCCTGCCTTTGACGCAGCGATGACATCATCACGCCCCCAAGGAGTATCAAACCCATTAACCCGAATAATAATCTCGCGCTTTCCATATTCACCGGACGCTGCATTGCCGCATACGATTTTGCGGGCTTCTGCTTTCGCATCTGGTGCAACCGCATCTTCCAAATCCAGAATAAGTCCATCAGCCGCCAGGGATTTAGCTTTTTCCTGCGCCCGCGCATTGGAGCCAGGCATGTAAAGTACTGAACGACGAGGGCGAATGGATGAGGCCATGTTACTTCTCCGCTGTTGTGGGGCACTTGCCCACTTTTCATTTTTTTGCGGAGCATCATACGCTATTTTTGCTGCAACGCAACAATGTTACGAAAGCTCCTCGCAATAAGAAACTTCCAACCTCATCCAAATATGCTCGAAGTGCCTAAAGTAATGGGGTCATCGATAAAAAAAGCCACCGGATCTCTCCGGTGGCTTTTTTGTTTCTTTGACTTGAAAAACGCTGAATTAAGCAGCTTTTTTCAGAAACTCACGGCCGACCAACTCTGCAATCTGGATGGCATTCAGCGCTGCCCCCTTCCGCAGGTTGTCAGAAACACACCAGAAGTTGATACCATTATCGACAGTGCTATCATCCCGCAATCTTGAGATGTAAGTCGCGTCTTCGCCGGCACATTCAACAGGTGTGACATATCCATTTTCTTCTGGGTTATCCACAATCAGGATACCCGGCGCCGCCCGCAAAATCTCGCGTGCATCTGCAGCGGATAGTTCATCCTCGAACTCCACATTAACGCTTTCAGCGTGGCCAATGAATGTCGGTACGCGAACGCAAGTAGCGGTCAGCTTGATCGATTTATCGACAATTTTCTTTGTCTCAACGATCATTTTCCATTCTTCTTTGGTGTAGTTATCATCCATGAACACATCGATATGCGGAATAACGTTAAAAGCAATCTGCTTTGTAAATTTTTCCGGTGTCGGTGCGTCATTTACATAGATGCCTTTAGTCTGATTAAACAGCTCATCCATGGCATCCATGCCACCACCAGATGTTGACTGGTAAGTGGAGACAACAACACGTTTGATTTTCGCCGCATCATGCAAAGGCTTCAACGCCACGACCAACTGAGCAGTTGAACAGTTTGGATTTGCAATGATGTTTTTCTTTGTGTAGCCCGCTGCCGCAGCCGCGTTCACTTCAGGCACGATCAAAGGCACATCGGGATCCATCCGGTAGTGGGAGGAGTTATCGATGACAATACAGCCTTGAGACGCAGCAATCGGCGCATATTTAGCAGCTACAGAACCGCCGGCGGAGAACAGCGCAATGTCCGTTCCCGTGAAATTGAAATCTTCGAGGGACTTAACCGTGAGTGTCTTGTCGCCGAAAGAAACCTGTTTACCTGCAGAACGTTTAGACGCCAGTGCCGTCACTTCGGCCACCGGGAATTGACGTTCATCCAGAATTTTCAGCATTTCGCGCCCTACATTACCTGTAGCGCCGACAACAGCAACATTATATCCCATTTTTGATCTCTTTTAAGGTTACCTTTGGCGGCGTTATTGCCGCCAAAGCAGTTTAAGCTTACGAGCTGTATATGAACTACGCGTTCAGATTATCAAGCTCTTTCAAGATAGCATCACCCATTTCAGTGGTTGATACCTGTGTCATGCCTTCGGCCATAATATCGCCGGTACGCACGCCACTTGCCAAGACGTTCTGAACGGCCTTTTCAACCAGATCAGCTTCGTCAGACATATCGAAGCTATAGCGAAGCGCCATAGCGTAAGACAGAATTGTCGCAATCGGGTTTGCTTTATTTTCACCCGCAATGTCTGGTGCCGAGCCATGTACTGGCTCATAAAGCGCTTTGCGGCGACCATGCTCGTCCACGCCGCCCAAGGAAGCAGATGGCAGCATGCCCAGAGAACCGGTCAGCATCGCCGCACAGTCAGAGAGAATATCGCCGAACAGGTTGTCGGTGACAATCACATCAAACTGTTTTGGTGCGCGAACTAGCTGCATAGCTGCGTTATCTGCATACATATGTGACAATTCTACATCAGGGAATTCTTCCTGACCGATTTTCGTCACTTCCTCACGCCACAGAAGACCTGATTCCATCACATTCGCTTTTTCACTGGAAGTAACGCGACCATCACGTTTCTGAGCCAGTTCAAACGCAACGCGAGCAACACGGTGAATTTCTGGTGTTGTATAAACCTGAGTATTGATACCCCGGCGAACGCCGCCGCCCAGATCTTCAATGCCCCGCGGCTCGCCAAAGTAAACACCGCCGGTCAGCTCGCGAACAATCATGATATCCAGACCTGCTACCAGTTCAGGCTTCAGGCTGGATGCCTCAACAAGTGCGTCAAAGCAAATCGCTGGGCGCAAGTTCGCAAAAAGCTCAAGATCTTTACGAAGGCGCAGCAAACCACGCTCTGGCTTAATTGAAAAGTCGAGGTTATCCCATTTTGGACCGCCAACGGCCCCAAGAAGAACGGCGTCTACATTCTGGGCCTTATCCACAACTTCGTCAGTGATTGGGATACCGTGTTTGTCGATGGAAGAACCACCGACCAGATCCTCATCAACGTCAAACTTGACGGCACGGCGATCGCCCATCCAGTCAACAATACGACGAACTTCTGTCATGGCTTCCGGACCGATACCGTCACCAGGCAGGATAAGAAGGGATTTATTAGACGCCATTATTCCTTATTTCCTTTTCTTGCGGGGTGCCGGGGAGACACCCCAATATTCTGCGACTTGAATTTAAATCAGGACTGCAGCCAAGGCTGAGACAGTTTCTGCATCGCTTCAAAGTTATCAACTTTGTCAGCCTTTTGCATTGTAAGTCCAACCTCATCCAAACCGTTCAGCAGGCAATGCTTACGGAATGGGTCAATTTCGAAAGAAATTGTGCCTCCATCAGGACCTTTGATTTCCTGAGCTTCCAGATCAACAGACAGAACTGCGTTTGAACCACGGCCTGCATCATCCATCAGTTTATCCAACTCTTCCTGCGACACACGAATCGGAAGGATGCCGTTTTTGAAGCAGTTGTTATAAAAGATGTCAGCAAAGCTTGTGGAGATTACACAGCGAATACCAAAATCAGCAAGCGCCCAAGGTGCATGCTCACGGCTGGAACCACAACCAAAGTTATCACCTGCAACCAAAATCTGAGCGGAACGATACTGCGGCTGGTTCAAAACGAATTCCTCCAGCTCATTCCCGTCGTTATCGTAACGCATCTCAGCAAACAGGTTTTTGCCCAAGCCCGCACGCTGAATGGTTTTCAAATACTGCTTTGGAATGATCATATCTGTATCGATATTTACCAAAGGCATTGGAGCGGCAACACCGTCAAGTTTTACAAATTTTTCCATTGTTACCCTCCCTTAATCCAATTCACGGACGTCTGTCAGGCGACCTGTCAACGCCGCTGCTGCAGCCATCGCTGGGCTCACCAGATGTGTCCGACCACCACGGCCCTGACGACCTTCAAAGTTACGGTTTGAAGTAGATGCGCAGCGATCACCCTCATCAAGACGGTCCGCGTTCATGGCAAGGCACATGGAACAACCCGGCTCACGCCATTCAAAACCGGCAGCAGTAAAGATCTTATCCAGACCTTCTTCTTCAGCCTGAATTTTCACAAGGCCGGAGCCCGGCACGATGATCGCGGTAACGCTGTCTTTAACCTGCTTGCCTTCAACGACAGCAGCAACTGCACGCATGTCTTCAATACGGCCATTTGTACATGAACCGACAAATACATGATCGACTTCGATGTCTGTCAGCTTCATGCCAGCGTCGAGCCCCATGTATTTCAGCGCACGTTCAGCAGCAACCTGCTTACCGGCATCTTTGAAATCTTTCGGGAAAGGAACATTGCCAGTAATCGGCAGGGCATCTTCCGGACTCGTTCCCCAAGTGACATAAGGAACAATTTCAGAAGCTTCCAGAACAACCTCTTCATCGAAAACCGCACCTTCGTCAGTTTTCAGTGTCTTCCAGTAAGCAACAGCCTGCTCGTAAGCGCCTGCTTTTGGACCATATGGACGACCCTTCACATACTCAAAAGTAGTCTCATCCGGCGCAACCAGACCAGCGCGCGCACCTGCTTCAATTGTCAGGTTACACAAGGTCATACGGCCTTCCATGGAAAGATCACGAACCGCTTCACCGGCATATTCAATTACACAGCCAGTACCACCGCCAGTGCCGATTTTACCGATAATCGCGAGGGCAAGGTCTTTCGCTGTTGTGCCCGCGGGCAATTTACCATTGACCAGCACGCGCATGTTTTTGGCTTTTTTCTGGATCAATGTCTGAGTAGCCAGAACATGCTCAACCTCAGATGTACCGATACCATGAGCCAGAGCGCCAAATGCACCATGAGTTGAAGTATGGCTATCGCCGCAAACAATGGTCATGCCTGGCAATGTCAAACCCTGCTCTGGACCAATAATGTGAACGATACCGCGGCGATCATCGGTCATGGAGAAGTAATTCACGCCAAACTCTTTAACGTTAGCTTCAAGTGTTTCCACCTGCAGTTTACTTTCCGGATCGGTGATGCCTTTATCAAGGTCTTTGGTTGGAACGTTGTGGTCCGCAACAGCAAATGTTGCATCTGGGCGGCGTACTTTACGACCCGCCACACGAAGACCTTCAAAAGCCTGTGGGCTTGTCACTTCATGAACTAGGTGACGATCAATGTATAGAAGGCTGGCTCCGTCATCTTGCACATCCACAAGATGGCTATCCCAAATTTTATCGTAAAGGGTCGTTGGCTCGCCCATGACTATTCCTCTCAAAGCCGGGTTATTGACATTATTATAGGTGCACCGGCGCGAGAAAACCCGCGCCGGTGAGTATCAGATTAGCAAAATCGAGCCGAATAAAATTTATTCAGCAGATTTCTTTGCGTAACGGTCGTCACGACGCTCGGCGATACGAGCAGATTTACCACGACGCTCACGCAGGTAGTAAAGTTTCGCGCGGCGAACAACACCCTGACGAACCAGTTCGATTTTGTCGATACGTGGGGAGTAGAGTGGGAACACACGCTCAACGCCTTCACCGTAGGAGATCTTACGAACTGTGAAGTTCGCATTGATACCACCGGAGTTGCGGGCGATACAAACGCCTTCGAACACCTGAATACGCTCGCGTGTACCTTCAACAACTTTCACGTGAACGCGAAGGGTGTCACCTGCACGGAATTCAGGAACTGGACGCTCAGCAACGAGCTTCTCAATCTGTTCCTTTTCTAGCTTTTGAATAGTATCCATAGCTTTCACCTTTATTTCAAATTTTCCGCCGACCAGCTTTCCCAAAGGTCTGCCCGTCTTTGTTTCGTCAATTCCATGGACTGTCGTTTCCGCCAGTCCTTAATCTTCTCATGGTGTCCAGAAAGCAGAACTTCCGGGACTTCGCGGTCTTCCCAGACCGCTGGCCGGGTGTAATGGGGGTATTCCAAAAGCCCGGTCTCAAAACTCTCATCTTCTAGCGACTCAACGTTTCCGGTCACACCGGGAAGCAATCGAACCACCGCATCCAAAAGGGCTAGGGCTGCAACCTCTCCGCCTGACAGGATGAAATCTCCTAGAGAAACCTCTTCCACGTTCCGAGCATCGAGAACCCGCTGATCCACCCCTTCAAAGCGCCCACAGACCAGAATAACGCCTGGCTCTTCAGACAATTCCCGAACCATCTTCTGGTCCAGAACTCGCCCCCGTGGGCTAAAGTAAATCAGCCTCTTATCCTCACCGGATACGGCTTTAGCCTGATCGATGGCACTTCCCAACACATCGGGTCGCATCACCATTCCTGCACCGCCGCCAAAGGGACTGTCATCCACATTCTGATGCTTGCCAACCGCATGATCCCGGATTTGTGTCACTTGTAAATTCCAGACCCCATCTTTCAAGCCACGCCCCGCGAGGGACTGACCAACAGGTCCCGGAAACATCTCCGGAAAGAGAGTAAGAACATGGGCGGACCAAGCCGCATTCCGTCCGATCTCTTTTTCATCGGTTGCGCTGCCCGTCATGCGTCAGCACTCCCTTTTTCGCCACCGGATTTACTCTCCGACTGCTCTTTTGCAGGAACAGCGAAGAAATCATCCGGCAAATCTATTTCTACAAACCCGGCTTTGATATCCACGGTAGGCACCATTTCAATCGTAAAGGGAACAAATATCGCCGCCTTGGCGCCTTTCCCTTCAGGCCGGATTTCCAGCATATCCCCCGCGCCAAAATCAAAAACGCGAAGGATGTCACCAAATTTGTCACCGTCTGCTGTTTTTACATCCAGACCAATCAGGTCCGTATGATAAAACGCGTCTTCTTCCTCAGGGGCAGGTAATTTATCCCGCTCTATATAAAGCTCCTGACCTTTCAGCGTATCTGCTGTATTTCGGTCATTCACCCCTTTGAACTTCAAAACCGGCTGCCCCTTTGCCATCGCAACCAGCTTCAGGTGAAACACCTTGTCGCCGGTTTTATCGGTAAGAGGGCCATATGAGGCGATATCCTCTGGATATTCGGTGAAACTTTTCACCTTAACCTCCCCGCGGATACCCCGCGAGCCAGTCACCACACCCATTAGCAGTCGGTCCGACTGTGACATACTTGAAACCCTTAAGCTTCTGCAGCTTCCTCAGCTGGCGCTTCAGCTTCAGCAGCGGCTTCAGCGGCAGCTTCTGCAGCAGCGGCAGCAGCTTCTTCAGCTTCACGCAGACGCTCCTGAGCTTTCGCTTTTGGCTTCGCTTTTTCTGGGTTGTTACGAACAGGTTTGTCCATCATGCCAGCTTCTGCGAGGAAACGAGCAACACGGTCAGTTGGCTGTGCGCCATTGCCGATCCAATGCTTGATGCGCTCTTCGTCCAAAGTCACACGGTTCGCGTCGTCTTTTGCGAGCATTGGGTTGTATGTACCAACACGCTCGATGTAACGACCATCGCGTGGGCTGCGAACGTCAGCAACTACAATGCGGTAGAAGGGACGTTTTTTTGCACCCTGACGAGTGAGGCGGATTTTAATTGCCATAGTTACGTTCTTTCTCTTCAGTCAAAACTCAAATTAAAATTTCATACCAGGCGGAAGAAGGCCCTGCAGGCCGCCACGCATGACGCCTTTGTTGCCAAGTTTCTTCACCTTTTTCATCATAGATGCCATCTGCTTATGCTGTTTTAGCAGGCGGTTGACATCCTGTACGGACATGCCAGCACCCGTTGCGATACGCTTTTTACGGGACGCGGCAATGATCTTCGGATTACGGCGCTCTTTCGGCGTCATACTCTCAATAATCGCGATCTGACGACGGATAAGCTTGTCGTCCAGATTTGCGTTATCAAGTTGCTTCTTCATTTTGCCGACACCGGGAAGCATACCAACAAGGCTGCTCATCCCCCCCATTTTCAGCATCTGACGAAGCTGGCTTGCCAAGTCATCGAGATCGAAAACACCCTGCTGCATTTTCAGGGCGAGCTTTTCAGCCTCGTCTTTTTCGATAACTTCTGCAGCCTTTTCAACAAGGGAGACAACATCCCCCATGCCAAGGATACGGTTTGCGATACGGTCAGGATGGAAAGCTTCGAGCTCATCCAGTTTCTCACCAGTACCCAAAAGCTTAATTGGACAGCCTGTGACCTGTCGCATGGAGAGGGCAGCACCGCCGCGACCATCACCATCGATACGGGTCATAACGATACCAGTCACATCCACACGGGACTTAAACTGTTCCGCCACATTGACCGCGTCCTGACCGGTCAAGCTATCGACAACCAGAAGCGTTTCTGTCGGAGTGGAGACATCATGAACAGCCTTCATCTCCATCATCAGCTCTTCATCCACATGCAGGCGACCTGCCGTATCGAGCATAATGACATCAAAACCCTGCAGCTTCGCAGCTTCGATGGCGCGTTTGGTGATATCAACTGGCTGCTGACCTTCAATGATCGGCAGTGTTTTAATATCAAGTTGTTCACCGAGAATTTTAAGCTGCTCTTGAGCCGCTGGGCGACGCACGTCCAAGGACGCCATCATCACCTTTTTGCCGTGTTTCTCGGTCAGGTATTTAGAGATTTTTGCCGTCGATGTCGTCTTACCAGATCCCTGCAGACCGACCATCATGTAGACGACAGGTGGCACTGCAAGCAGGTTTAGCTCCTGCTGCTCGGATCCGAGAGTTTCAACAAGCTGGTCATGAACCACCTTGATAACCATTTGGCCTGGGTTGATGGATTTCAGAACCTCAGTGCCAATGGCTTTTTCCTTGGCCTTTTTGATGAAGCTTTTGACAACAGGCAAAGCAACATCGGCCTCAAGAAGTGCAACACGCACTTCGCGCATCACTTCATTGACATCCGATTCTGTAAGAGCGCCTCGCTTGGTTAGTTTACCAAGTACATCGCCCAGTCTGCCGGTCAAATTTTCGAACATATGGTCAAAACCCGTTCAAAACTGCTAGTTTCACATCACCCAATCGGCCAAATACGACTCAACGCAAAAAACGCCAGTGCGCGAAACTCGCGGACTGACGGTGCCCCTTGGGGCATGCAAAATATGTCGCTCTGTTGAAAGAGTGGGGTGAAATAGCCACAAACCTGCCATTCTGTCAAGTCTGCACGCCTGCCCCAGATACATTATTTCTGGACCAATCCCCAATTAACCCCTATATCGCGGCATATGGAACAGATTTCATTCAAAAAGATGCATGGACTTGGCAATGACTTTGTTGTCATTGATGGACGCGCTGAGAACCCGAACCTAACCCCAGCGCAGTTACGCGCAATTGGGGATCGTCATCGGGGTGTTGGTTATGATCAGCTTGTCGTGCTGGAGCCAACAAAAAAGGCGGACGTCTTTATGCGCATCTATAATTCAGATGGGACCGAGGCAGAAGCCTGCGGCAATGCCACGCGCTGCGTGGCCCATTTGATGATGGCTGAAAAGGCATCCGATGAAATCGTTATTGAAACAGTCGCTGGCTTGTTGGGCGGGACACGTCGTGGTGAGGATGCCATCACCATCAATATGGGCACTCCCCGCCGAGAGTGGCAGGATATTCCCCTCGCCCGCGCTGAAGATACCGATCACGTCACGATCAGTGCCGGACCACTTTCCAACCCTGTCGCTGTTAATATGGGCAATCCGCATCTGGTTTTCTTTGTCGATGACGCGGAAGCAATCGACGTAGAGAAATGGGGGCCCATTCTGGAACATGATCCACTCCTACCGGCAAAAGCCAATATCAGCGTTGCCAGCCTGAATGGTGATGGCAGTCTCCGACTTCGAGTGTGGGAGCGCGGCGTTGGTATTACGCTGGCTTGCGGATCTGCGGCTTGCGCAACTATTGTCGCGGCTACAATTCGGGGGCTTGTAGATCACAAAGCCACTTTGCATTTGAACGGCGGCCCTCTTTACATGGAGTGGCAGCCTGATGGAACTGTGCTAATGGGGGGTGCAGTTGCTTATTCTTTTGATGGAATCCTGTCACAGGAACTTTTATCCGGTAACAAGTAATGTCAAAAAAACCCCTCGACGCACCTGAAATCGTGACCTTCGGCTGCCGCCTCAATTCCTATGAATCTGAGGTGATGCGCGGTCACGCCACTGCGGCAGGTTTGAATAATGCGGTTATCATTAACACCTGTGCGGTCACAAATGAAGCCGAGCGGCAGGCCCGCCAAGCCATTCGCAAAGCGCGCCGAGATCACCCAGATGCTCGCATCATTGTGACCGGCTGCGCAGCCCAGACAAACCCTGATCAATTCCAGAAAATGGGCGAAGTCGATCAAATCCTCGGCAATCTTGAGAAGCTGGAAGCGTCCTCGTTTGGGTTGGAAGCATCTGAACGGGTCCAGGTGAATGACATCATGTCAGCCGAAGAAACGGCAAGTCATCTACTTGAAGGCTTCGAAGGTCGCGCCCGTGCTTTCCTGCAAATTCAAAATGGCTGTGACCATCGCTGTACCTTCTGCATCATCCCTTATGGCCGCGGAAACAGCCGTTCGGTTCCTTTGGGTGACATCGTCGATCAAGCCAATTCCCTCGTTGAAAATGGCTACAAAGAATTTGTTCTAACCGGAGTGGATATCACCGCTTATGGTGAGGACCTGCCCGGCTCTCCCACTCTTGGGCAGATGTGCCGCCGTCTTCTGGCTCTTGTCCCGGGGATTGAGCGCTTGCGGTTATCCTCTCTTGACCCAGTTGAGGTGGATGAGGATCTCTGGGGTCTGATTGAACATGAGTCCCGCTTGATGCCGCATTTGCATATCAGCTTGCAAGCTGGTGACGACATGGTTCTGAAACGAATGAAACGACGTCATCTGCGGCAGGATGTGTATGACTTCTGCAATAAAGCGCGTCAATTACGCCCCGATGTTGTTTTTGGCGCTGATATCATTGCAGGCTTTCCAACTGAAACTGATGAGATGGCTGAAAATAGCCGCTTACTGCTGGAAGAGTGCAATATCACTTACGCTCACGTTTTTCCCTACTCTGAGCGCCCGGGAACACCCGCCGCAAAGATGCCGCAGGTTCGCGGAGACAAACGCAAAGAGCGAGCAGCAAACCTACGGGCTGTAGGCGCCGCAAATCTGGCACGCCATCTTGGAGAACAAGTGGGCCGAAAACTAAATGTACTGGCTGAAAATGAAACGACGGGTCGAACAGAGCAATATGCTCCGGTTCAGTTTGATTTTGAAACAGAACCCGGTAACATCGTCTTCGTTCAAATCACCCACACCGACGGCAAAAAACTTTACGCGAGCGAAAAGGCAACAAGCGAATGAGTGACAGCGACAAAAAAGAGAAAAAAGGCTGGTTTCGCAAATTAACGGACGGTCTTAAACGCTCCTCGAATGCGCTGACATCCGGCATCACTGAAATCTTCACCAAGCGAAAACTTGATGATGATGTCGTGGAAGAGTTGGAAGAGCTCCTGATCACCTCAGACCTCGGGGTAACAACGGCGGCTCGCATCTCCAGCAACATTGCCAAATCTCGTTACGATAAAGAAATTTCCCCGGAGGAAATCAGCGAAGCACTCGCTGATGAGGTTACAGCCATTCTGGAACCCGTCGCCCATCCGTTTGAGCTGAAAACGGACGTCAAACCGCACGTGGTTCTCGTCGTTGGCGTAAATGGATCAGGTAAAACGACCACAATCGGTAAACTTGCCAAGCAACATGCTGATGCAGGTAAGAAAGTTATGCTGGCTGCCGGCGACACATTTCGCGCTGCTGCAGTTGAACAGCTTTCTATCTGGGGAGAACGAACCGGCGCGCGTGTAATCACCACAAAAGTTGGCGGTGATGCCGCGGGCCTCGCCTACACAGCAATGGAAGAAGCAAAACATGAAAATGTTGACCTGTTACTGATTGATACGGCAGGACGTCTACAGAATAAAGCGGGACTTATGGCGGAGTTGGAGAAAATCCTGCTCGTTATTCGCAAACTGGATCCAGATGGTCCGCATTCCAGCATTTTGGTTCTAGATGCCACAACAGGTCAAAATGCCCTCAATCAGGTAGAGATTTTCGGCAAAACCTGTGATGTCACCGGGCTTGTCATGACCAAACTGGATGGCACTGCGCGCGGCGGCGTTCTGGTGGCGATAGCCGATAAATTCGGTCTGCCTGTTCATGCCATTGGTGTTGGAGAGGGCATTGATGATCTACAACCTTTTGAGGCTCGTGATTTCGCCCGTGCCCTTAGCGGCGCAGATAAAAATAACTAAGTATCGTATTTAAGTAGCTTCAGGGGGATCATCATGTCACAGCGCCAAATGCCACAAGGAATTAAAACCGCAACTGAGCTCGGGCCAATTGGTCTCTTTTTCGGGGCTTATTATTTATATGATCTTTATGTTGCGACGGGCGTTATTATCGTAACCACCCTGATTGGACTCGCGATTTCCTATTACTATGAGCGCAAGCTCCCTTTAATGCCTGTGGTAACCGCTGTGATCGTAACCATCTTCGGCGGACTGACCCTTTACCTTCAAGATGAAACCTTCATCAAGATGAAGCCAACCATCATCTATTTCCTTTTTGCCACAGCACTCGTTGCAGGCCTTCTGCTGAAGAAAAACTTTGTTCAAGTGATTTTCGGTAATGTATGGAAGCTGGACGAAGATGGCTGGAGCAAACTGACATGGCGCCTTGTCGTATTTTTCCTGGCAATGGCTGTGGTCAATGAAATCGTGTGGCGGCAGTTCTCAACAGAGCTTTGGGTAAATATCAAAGTCTTTGGCTTTACAGCCGCCACATTTGTTTTCTTCCTGATGCAAATGCCTCTTTTCAAAAAGCACGGCCTAGAAAGCGACAGCGAAAGCTGATTTATGCGCTATTTTCCGGTAGAAAATGGTGATTTTCGGTTTTCCATGGGATTAAAGCCTGTTCGGAACCGATCTTGGCTGGACACAGACGATCATTACGCTTCCGATATAAAACTGAAAACAGAGCTTTTAGAACGGTATAAAGACGCAGTTTTTGCAGAAAACCCGCATACAGAAGCAGCCGCAGAGGATATCCTGCAGATCGTAACTGAAGAGCTTGCCGCCGCCCATCCACATGTCACCCCTCCTCCTTGTGAGGAGGGAAATCCACTTCTTAAAGCAGCATTAATGGTTCAAGAGGACCTTGTCCTGATGCAACAAGGAGAAGGGGGCGGATATGATTTAACGGCAGCTTCTGTGTCCTTTCCGACCGGCTGGAACTTATCTGAAAAAATTGGGCGGCCTATGTGGGAAATACATAATCCTGTACCGGATCTAAACCCTGCTATTGGTAACTCCATTGATAAGTTTTTCCAGAATATGAAGCCTGGCAAAATCGTAGAGCGCTTTAACTGGGGCCTTTATGACGATGACGCCTTGTTCCAACCCAATTGGTGGCGGGACCAGCAACCGAAGAAACCAGAAATTACGCTGGAGACAATTGGCGAGAAGTTTTTCTTTCGGATTGAACGTCAGACTTTGCAACGCCTGAAAACGCCTGATAGCGCTCTTTTCACAATACGTATCTTCAACACTCCACTTGGGGAAGTTGTTCAAGACCTAGCCCGAAAAGAGACCTTACTCCGCTCGCTATCAACAATGCCCGATGCGATGCGACGTTACAAGACCGTCGCACGGTACGAGGATTTACTTTTCCGTTACCTTAAGCAAGCGTGAGGCTGTTGGTGGACGCTGTATGCCGCCGCCCGGCGCATATTTCTTAATCATCTCCCATGTCAACTGTCCGATGGGCGCACGGTAGATATCACTATGGGCACCACCGCCTGTTTCTGCGGCATTAAATCTGACAATTGGATCCATTCTCACATATTGAATGCGGCAACTGGTCGGATCATTTCCAATACAGGCCTTTCGAGGCAGATTTCTTAAAGTGGTTAAAAATTCAGATTTTTCCGCCACATTCTGGCAGTTAAATAAGGGGTTATCGGATACAGCGCCCGCTTTACACTCATCATTCCAACTATCGTCATTTCCTGCCGTCTCTGACCAAAAGCTCAGACCAATGACAGAGTCATGCCGAGAAGCTGTCAGAAGGGTTTGCCCAGCCTGATCGCGGAAATGATCATAGGGTTGGTCCTCCTCCCCTTTACCCCCTTTTGGATGAAAGCGGTTTTTACTAAACGCTCCTTGCAAGCCAATAACCAGATCAGCCACACGGTTATAGTTATCTATCGGCGCAGTCTCTGGATTAGGGGCTATTGCCGGACCGGTGAAAACACCGCGGGTAACTGCACGGGCACCAAAGCTGTGTCCAACTGCAATGATTGGGATGTATCGGCCTTGCTCCCGATCCACCTGATTACGAACACCAACCAATACGTCATGCAACAGGACCCCAAGCCAAGACATTCCCACCTCGTCAGCGTCATTAGCCTTGTTTCGATAACTAATCGGATGGGCAATCAGATCAGGAACAAATTTAAGATTGCGCCAAAGTGACGGCCAGGTAACCCCTACAACTAATGGCCGAAATTCAACTCTTCCGTTTGAGGCATCTGCCTCAGCGGCATCCAGCATATGCCCGGCAAGTGAGTTAAAGTTCCGATAGGCCTCAATCTGCGGCGTATTCCATCCCATGACATAAACAACCACATGGGTCGGGGCATCAGGTCCGCTTAAAGTCTCCAGCAATGAAGATTTGAACTGATCTAAAGCATTCCAGCTATAATCAAACGCTTTGGTATATTGGCCCTCGGGTAACGCCGGTAAGTAGCGTTCACACTGAATCTTGGCGTCCGCCAAATCCTGCTCATAGAGGTTATAAAGCGCGCATCCTTTAACACGCTGATAGGCAGATATAGGGCTCTTGGTCACGTCGTATTTCATTATATGCGTGACAATATGCGCCTTGGAATCTGTATATAAGCTATCGGCCAAAATGTTGGTACGGCGCTCCCCTTCTGGAATGCGGGGATGCGCCTCTCCTTTTGCGCGAGGAGACGTTTGCCAGCGCTCTGTTGTAACAAGCTTTCGTGGTGCCTTTTCAATGCCAATTACGTAACCCGGCATCGAAAGCGAGAGACCCCTTGGAAAATCAACACCAGAATGCATGATCTTCGTGGCTTGAGCTTCTGTGCCCAGTGCTTTTTCAGTTTTATATAGATAAGACGTAGGACCGCTACAGGCTGCTAAAAAGCAGGCGGCACCTAATATGGCAAGACCCCTCATACCAATTCTCCGCTTTTATATAATTATTTTATTATACAGCAGACAGGGGCTTTTGAAAATCGCTACCGCCTTAAAGTACTAAATGATTGCTTCAGCAGTTCACCCGTTGCATTGCTGAACGGGGTTATCAGGTTGCGGTCTGATACTTCTCGAAACTGATGCAAAGCCCATATCACTGTTGGAAAGGCAAGGTCATTCCAAGGGATCTCATCCCAACTAAAAAGCGCAACTTCGAGGCTTTCGATTCCAGCTGAAAATTCCGGCTTTTCTAAGTAGGCCCGGTACATAATCTGCACCTGACTGATATGGGTCACATTATAAATGGCGAGCAAGTCACGGATTTTTATCTCCGCCTTTGCTTCTTCCCATGCCTCCCTGCGGGCACCGTCTTCAGTCGTTTCCTGGTTTTCCATATAACCTGCCGGTAACGTCCAGAAACCTCTCCTTGGCTCGATAGCTCGGCGACATAGTAGAAATTTGTCCTCATAGGTGACAACAGAGCCCACGACAATTTTCGGGTTATCGTAGTGGATCCACCCACAATCACGGCATACGTGCCGTTCCAGATCATCCCCATCAGGAACGCGCTTCTCAAAACCGAAATCATCTGGATTAGTGGAAGTCACGAAACTACTCTCGTTAAGCCTTAAACGCTGATATCGATGCGGCGGCCCAGACCACTAAAGGTCATATCCGGACGCTCATCTTTAATCGCCGCAGGTTTTTCAGGCGCTTTTACCTGCTGCGCCAGATGCCCGGATGCATCTCCTTGCCCGCCCAGCAACCTGCCAGACAGGGACACATTACTGGACAAAGTGCCTGATATCTTAACCATTTCCGTTTTTCTCGCGGCTTTGGGTTTCTACCCTAGGCCCATAGGATAGCAAGTCTATTCAGTTGCGGAAAGGGATTTGATTGCCTCTTCCACATTGCGGTATAGAGGGCTTTCCGGTGGCACAAGGGCCAAAATCTGTCGCCAATGCCGTAATGCTGTTTCTTTGTCCTTTGCAATGGCTGCGTCCAAACCGACATACCAATGCGCTTCTGCCACACTGTCATCAAGCGTGAGAACCTTCTTATAGATTTCGATAGCTGGTTTTGGCGGCGGGCTCTCTTCGGGTGCGCCCTGAACAATCGCCAACGCCTGCATAATCAACGGCATAGACGCATCGGGCTTTAGCTCAGCTGCACGGCCATATGCATCGGCAGACTTCTCGTACTGGCCCATCGTACTATAAGACTGTCCAAGTCTCATCAAACCATCAAATTCAGGACTTTCGGCCATCCGCTCAGCAAGCCCTGCAACCATGCCTTCAATCATCTCTTGACGATCTGCTGCGCTCATCTCTGCGGCAGCTTCCCGATCTTCACGGCTTGGCCCTCGCATACTGTCTTCTGGAAGTTCTTTTCCAGCCAGTTGAGCTTCCACATCCATTTCCAATTTTTCTGCCAGCAAAGAAATGCGCTCACGTAAAGTTGGCATATAAGGCTCAGTCGGCTCGCTATCCGCATAAAGGGATAACCAGCCCTCTAAGGCACCTTTTTCATCTCCACTTTCGGCCTTATGCAAAGCAAGATAGAAACGGACACCCGGATGATCAGGTGCCAAATCCTCCGCTTTTTTAAAGGCAGCCAGGGAATCTGCGCTGACATTCCCTTTCGCATGGTAATAAAAGCTCTCCCCGGCCCCTACGTACAGATCCACATCATCGGGTTCAATTTTGGTCGCTTGCAAGAAGGTATTTGCAGCTGCTTCAAAACGGCCCATCCGGTTCAACGTTCGGCCGAGCAGAACCCATCCATCGACATTTTCAGGCTGCTCCTGCAACCGCTCCGCGAGGCGTTTGACCAGATTCTCCAGATTTTCCGTATTCCCGGCCATTTCCCGCTTTTCAGCCTCAATATCTCGAAGCGCGAGGGGTTTGGCTGGCAAATCTGGAGAACCTAGCTCTAGATAAAGCGCAGCACTACCACCAACCAGCGTCACCAAAATCGCAACCAAAGTCAGCTTTGAAAGGCCAATGCTTCTGCGCTTCTCTTCTGTTCCTTGGCGAGATGTTTTCAGGATACGTCGCTGAATTTCCAGGCGTATCTGCTGCGCTGCTTCTTCGGTTGTTACCCCGTTGGCAACATCTCGCTCCAACTCTTCAAGCTGCGACTTATAAAGGCTCAGTCCCAGTTCATTTTCGTTCGCCTCTTCTTTGTTTCCAAAAAAGAACGGGTATAGAAGGATCGCCGCTGAGATCAGAAGGATCAGACCAAAAACAAACCAAATCATTTAGGTTCTCCGGGGCGTTCCCCTTCACTCAACAATTTATTCAACTCCACCTGCTCCTCCTCAGTTAAAGGAGCGGATTTCCTATCGGCTTCTGCAGATTTGTCATTCTTACGGCGTAAAAACAGAAACATAAAATAACCGCCCAGCAAAAACACAAAGGCAGGGCTTACCCAAAGGATAAAGGTCCGCGCCTTAAAAGGCGGGTTCAACAACACCCAATCGCCATAGCGGCTCACCAGAAATTCATGAATTTCCGCTTCGCTCTTACCCGCAGCGACCTGCTCCCTCACGATGCTCCGCAGATCTTTTGCAAGATCGGCATTACTATCCATGATGGATTGGTTCTGGCATACCAAACAGCGGATATTGTCTGAAATTTCCCGTGCTTTCTCTTCTTGAGCAGGATCTTTAAGACGCTCATCGTTAAAGACCGCCCCAACAGGAGATACAAAGAACAATGCCGCCAGCAGCATTCCCAACAGATTTGCGGAAACTAAGCGCATAAATCAGCTCCCCGCGTTAAATTCAGCAATGCGAGGCAGAATTCTGGTCTCAAGATCTTTCTCAGTGATCGGACCAATGATTTTATCCAAAATGGTCCCGTCCGGCCCCATAATAAATGTCTCCGGCACACCATAGACGCCGAAATCGATCCCAACGCGACCTTTTTGGTCCATCCCAGTTCGGGTATAAGGATTGCCGTGACGGCCGAGCCATTTAGCTGCGGCATCTGGCTTGTCCTTATAGTTCAGACCAAAAATCTCAACCTTCCCCTGTTTTTTCAGATCCATCAGTGTCGGATGCTCTGCTAGACAAGCAACACACCATGATGCAAACACATTCAACAAAGTCATTTTTCCCTGTTTGACATGCTCTGAGGACAGAGGTTCCCCGTATCCCGGGACAGGCTCCAGTGAAAATTCAGGGGCCGTTTTATTCACCAATTCCGACGGTATTTCCTTCGGATTTAGATAAAACAGCGCATAAAACATAACCGCCGCGATCAGCAGAAAAACACCTATTGGGGCAAGAAAACCAAAACGCATTCATCAGGCTCCAGCGACAGAACTGTTAGCAGGGATAGACTTTTTAGATTTGCTGGCAGCCGCAATCCGGAAGCGACGATCACTAAGGCTCAAGCAGCCTCCCAAAAACATCACAATAGCGCCGCCCCAAATCCAGGAAACAAACGGCTTATGATAGATACGGGTTGCATAACCACCCTTACCGTCTTCTTCACCAACCACCGCATATAAATCAGCCGTAATCATCGGCCAAATAGCGGCTTCGGTTGTCTCCATCGGCGGTGATGTATATTCCCGCTGGGATGGGGTGAGAACAGTAACGTATTCGCCCTCTTTAGAAACAGAAAATGTCCCTTCCAGATACCCATAGTTCGGCCCTTGGCCTTCACGGGCCCCATCGAAACGGAAATCATAACCGCCAACATTGATGCTTTCACCCGGCGCCATAACACCCAGATGTTCTGACTGCCACGCCTCAGATGCGGTAATCCCCAAAATCATAAAGGCGACACCAAGGTGCGCAACAGTCATCCCATGTGCACTTCGGGGCAGGTTCTTAAAGCGGTTCCAGCTATTGACAAAAGAAGTCCTGAATAATTTTAAACGGTCAGCCCATTCCACCAAGATGCCAATAGTCAGCCACGCAAATAAGGCCATCCCCACATAGGCAAGGATTGGGGCATCTGCAGCCAGCCACCAGACCAACCCGGTAATCACCAAAACAGCTACCAGTGCCAGTTTCAACCGCGACAACACACCAGCCAAATCTGCCCGTTTCCATGGCATGAAAGGTCCCATGGCAAGTGCTATAATCAGCGGCACAATAATCGGAATAAATGTCGAATTAAAATATGGCGGCCCGACGGAGACCTTAGCTTCTGCAATTGCATCGAGGAAAATAGGATAAAGCGTACCGACCAACACCGTTCCAAGTGCCGTAGACAACAGAAGGTTATTCAGCACCAACGCCCCTTCCCGGCTGATGGGAGAGAAAAGCCCGCCGCCTTTCATGGCCGGCGCCCGGAAAGCGTAAAGTGTCAAGGAAGAGCCAACAACCGCAACAAAGAAGCCCAATACAAACAAGCCCCGAGTTGGGTCGGTCGCAAAGGCGTGGACAGAGTTCAAAACGCCTGAACGAACCAAAAATGTCCCGAGAAGCGAAAAGCTGAAAGCTATAATTGCAAGAAGAATAGTCCAATTTTTGAGGGCGTCACGCTTTTCGACAACAATTGCCGAGTGCAGCAATGCAGTTGCCGCAAGCCAGGGCATGAAGGATGCATTCTCAACGGGGTCCCAGAACCACCAGCCACCCCAGCCTAATTCGTAATAAGCCCACCAAGAGCCAAGAGCGATCCCAAGGGTCAGAAATCCCCAGGCTGTCAATGTCCATGGCCGAACCCAACGGGCCCAGGCTGGATCAACCTTTCCTTCAATCAGTGCCGCAATCGCAAAAGAAAAAGTAACGGATAGTCCCACATATCCCAGGTACAAAAATGGAGGGTGGAACGCCAGCCCCGGATCTTGCAGGAGTGGGTTCAGACCATTGCCATCAAAGGGAGCGGGATCAATTCGATCGAACGGGTTACTAGTGAAAATAATAAACATCAGGAAACCGATACCAATCAGCCCCTGAACAGCCAGAACCCTTGCCCGCAGTGAAGTTGGCAAATTCCGGCCAAAGGCCGCAACGGCAAATCCGAACAAAGCCAAAATCCACGCCCACAAAAGTAGCGAGCCTTCATGATTACCCCAAACCCCGCTGATTTTATACAGCATTGGTTTCAGGGAATGGCTATTCTTTGCCACGTTGGCAATGGTAAAATCACTGATCACATAACCAATGGTCAGCGCTACAAAGGCAACAGTGAGTGCCAAAAACTGCACAAGAGCCGCATGGGATCCAAACCGCATCTGAGGCAACGCCCCTTTATGGGCACCATAAAGCGGGATAATCCCCTGCAAACAGGAAACAACTAACGCAATAATGAGTGTGAACTGACCTATTTCACCGATCATTAGTCAGCTTCCTTCCCTTGCCATGTGCCTGCTTTTTTAAGGCTGTCCGCCACTTCGGGCGGCATGTAATTCTCATCGTGCTTGGCTAGTACGTTAGAGGCAACAAAAACACCGTCTTCGTTCAGCTGCCCTTCAGCAACCACACCCTGCCCCTCGCGAAATAGATCAGGGACCAGGCCCTGAAATGTCACCTTCACGCTATTTGCCGTATCTGTAACGCTGAATTTAATATCAATGCCTTCTTTGACATAACTGCCTTCTTCAACAAGACCACCAAGGCGGAAGGTGCGGCCAGCCGGCACCGGTTTCTCCGCAAGGTCCGTAGGGCTATGAAAAAAGACGAGACTATCCTGAAACGAAGACAGAATGAGTGCAGCAGCAAGTCCGAGCACCGCTACACCTGACAGGACAATATACAGACGACGTTTCTTCCGGGTCATTGAACGCCCCCTTTTCTACGGCGAGCGCGGCGTTCCTGTCTTGCAGCTTCTAATGGCTCAAGTTCTCGCTCAATCCGTTTCAAACGGCGAACACTAAAAACCACAAGCGATATCAGAATCAATGCTGAAATCGCATAAGAAGACCAGACAAAGGCAGCATAACCACCCATCGCAAAAAACTCAGACACTGATGTTACTCCCGTTACACATCACCCACCTAACCAAATAGTATAGGCACTCAGTCTTAAACTTCCAGAAACAGCCTTCACACATGCGTCACAATGCCGCGAGATTTAGAGGCATTATTCCTGAATCTGGTTAATTTGCAGCATCCGCAGACGCCGCCCTAGAATTTCTGCTTTCACACGGACACAATAAATAGTGGTGAAAAGGGCCATATATGCGGCACCCATGACCAAAAGTGGCGTCAGGATAGAGCTATGGATTTTCGGGCCTTCCATTGTCGCAACACTTGCCGGTTGATGCAGAGTATTCCACCAATCCACCGAGAATTTAATCACTGGAATATTAATGACTCCGACAAGCACCAGAATAGCCGCCGCTTTCGCTGCCTTGGAATAATCATCAAAGCTTTCCCAGATCGCCATATATCCAAGATAAAGAAAAAGAAGGATCAGCATACTGGTCAGGCGAGCATCCCATACCCAGTAAGTGCCCCACATCGGCTGCCCCCAAAGGGCGCCTGTTACCAACGATAGAAAGGTAAAAGCTGCCCCGATTGGAGCCATGGATTTAGCAGACAAATCAGCAACCGGATGCTTCCAAATCAATCCCACCGCGGATGAAATTGCCATCATGGTATAAATGCTAAGCCCCATCCATGCGGCCGGCACATGAACAAACATGATCCGAACGGTATCGCCCTGCTGGTAATCCTCTGGCGCAACAAAAAGGCCAAGATACAAGCCGGTCACCAATAGCCCAACGGTCAACAAAGCTGCCCAAGGGTAGATTGCCCCAATGATGCTCAAAAACCGTTTCGGGTTCGCATATTTATGAAGATCAACTGCCATTCGGCTAATTCCCGCCTTCAACTCTCGCCCACTACTCAGTTGCCAGACGGAGTGCAGCCGCCGCAGCAACAGGACAGATTACAAGCGCGCCAAGCGCAAGCCCCCCAAGTAGCATGATATGGGGTGCCACTGGCAGAAGCGCAATAGCCGCTTCAACCGCCGCAACCCCGAAAATTAGAACTGGTATATACAATGGAAGCACCAGAATAGACAACAGCACGCCCCCGCGACGCATTGCCACGGTAAGTGCCGCCCCAACGCCACCAATAAGGCTCAGAACCGGTGTCCCGACCAACAATGCCCCGACCATCGCAACAACACCATCTATCGGCATATTCAAAGAAATGGCAAGGATCGGTGTGATCAGGATCAGGGGTAGAACTGACGTCACCCAATGGGCCAGAATTTTTGCCAATACCATAAACAACGCAGGCAGGGGACCGATCAACAGCTGCTCCAAACTACCATCTTCAAAATCTGCCTGAAAAATACGATCCAGTGTCAGCATACAAGAAAGTAAGGCCCCTACCCAGAGTACCCCTGGCCCAATCCGCGCCAAGATATTCAGCTCCGGTCCAACACCAAGCGGAAACAACGTCACTGCTATCACAAAAAATGACAGGGTCAGAGTTAACGCACTGCCTTGCCGGATGGCTAATTGGATATCCCGCTGAACAAGGGTTAGAAAGGGCTTCATTCGCCCCCCTCCACCACTAACTGGTCCAAATTAAGGATGCGTGTACCCGCAATACCCAAATCCTGATGGGTCGCAAGAAGCGCCATTCCTCCGGATGCAATATGGCCTTTCAGAATATCACGGAATAAATCAATAAAATGGACATCCAATGAACTTACTGGCTCGTCCAGAACCCAAACAGGTGCCGGAACCGCTAAGAGTTTTGCAAGTTGGGTTCGCTTTTTTTGTCCTGCGGACAAAATGCGCACAGGGCTGTCTGCGATCGCGTCCAACTCCAGAGCGCTCAAGGCAGGCTTGATAGCACCTGTGCCCAAATAATCGATCCAAAACTGCAGATTTTCACGCGGTGTAAAAACACTCTTCAAGCCGTCCTGATGACCTATATATCGGATATTCTGTAAATACTCAGATGGATCTTCTGAGATATCTTGACCCGCCCATTCAATTCGCCCGGTGGGGGATGACAGAAGCTGCGCCATAATTCTGAGAAGAGAGGATTTACCTGCGCCATTACGGCCTTTTACCCATAACAGTTCCCCCTTCGACAAGGTGAAGGACAGATTTGAAAAAATCTGCCGCTCCTGCCGAATGCAGGACAGATCATGTGCTGCCAATGACATGCGGTTCCATCACCCCATAAAAAAAGAACATCCCTTGCTACAGGAATGTTCTTTATCAAGCAACTCTTCGGGTCATTGGCAGAGATCAATTCTTGCAAATTGATGCCAAATAATCCTGATTTTATTCGTAGGTACGCTGATCGTCGATCACTTTACCGTCATTTGGCAGACTACCGGGCTCTACGAATTCCACATTGCCGCGCAGTTTACATTTCGCCTGAACCGACTTTTCAACGTTCGCCTTAAGCGCATCGTTACCGTCTGCGACTTCACAATGGGCCGTCATGATGTCCACGTTATCTTCACTGGTAACAACAAGCCGGATTTTCTTGATCTCGCTATGGGCTTTTTGAACATCCACAACTTGCCCAGGGTGCACAAACATACCTTTGATTTTAGCAGTCTGGTCAGCACGACCCATCCAGCCTTTGATCCGTGGTCCAGTTCGGCCACACGCGCTGCCATCTTCCATCAAGGCAGACATGTCGCCAGTTCCAAAACGGATAAGTGGATAAGTTTTGTTGAAAGTTGTCACGACAACTTCACCAACCTCACCCGGCGCAACTGGATCGCCAGTCCCCGGACGGACAATCTCAACAATGACGTTTTCGTCGATTGTCATGCCTTCCATCGCGTCAGTTTCATAAGCGATCAAACCAAGATCAGCTGTCCCATATGACTGAATAACAGTTTCAACACCCAGATCTCTCAACGCCTGACGCAAAGATGGTGGCAATGCTTCACCGCCAACACTGGCAACTTTAATGGAGGACATATCCATGCCCGCCTCTTTACCCTTCTCCAGAAGAATTTTGAGGAAGGACGGTGTGCCTACATAAGCCCGTGGCTTCAACGTAGAAACAGCCTGCAGCTGCATTTCAGTATTACCAATACCGGCCGGAAACACAGGGCAGCCCACCGCGCGTGCGCCGCTTTCCATCATGTGACCTGCTGGGGTCATGTGGTACGAAAATGTATTATAGACCAGATCACCTGGGCGGAAACCGGCGGCCCACATTGCCCGGCCCATCCGGAAATAATCTTTAATATCCTGACCCGGCTCGAAAATCGGACCCGGAGACATAAAGACATTGGACACGTCACCAACAGGCTCAGCGTTCAATCCTCCAAGAGGCGGGTTTTCATTTTGTTTTCCAATTAAGTCGGATTTGCGAGTAACCGGCAATGTGGCCAGCGCCTCCATACTATCGATGGAGGCTGGGTCCACATCTTTGAAAAGCTCTCCGAAATAATCGGAATTTGCTTTCGCATGGACGATTTGAGCCTGCAGGTTCGCAATTTGATCTGACGTCCTCTGCTCCGCAGAGCGAGTTTCCAGATCATCATAATATTTGCGTGCATCAGTCATTTTGATCTCACTCGGATTATTTTTGTCTTTTCAGGATCAGATGACTTTATGCCAACCAACGTTTACGGCGACGATAATGCTTCACCTCTTTAAAGCTCTTACGGCCGTCTCCGCCAAGGCCAAGGTAGAATTCTTTCACGTCTTCGTTGTTGGAGAGACTTTCAGCCTCACCGTCCATCACGACGCGACCATTTTCCAGAATGTAGCCGTAATGTGCATATTTCAACGCAACTGTCGCGTTCTGCTCAGCCACCAGGAAGCTAACCCCGGTTTCAATATTCAGACGCTTAACAATTTCAAAAATCTCTTCCACAAGCTGAGGTGCAAGACCCATGGATGGCTCATCCAGCAGAATAAGATTTGGTTTCGCCATCAGGGCACGGCCCACGGCAACCATCTGCTGCTCACCACCGGAGACGTAACCGGCTTGTGATGTCCGACGCTCTTTCAAGCGAGGGAAATAGTGATACACCTTCTCCAACTCTTCATTGATCATGGCCCGGCCGCCTTTACGGGTGTAGGCGCCAGTGAGAAGGTTTTCTTCCACGGTCAAATGTTCAAAACAGTGGCGGCCTTCCATCACCTGAACAACACCATCCATCACCAATTCGGCAGGAGATTTGTCAGTAATGTTATTGCCACGATACTCGATGGAGCCTTTCGTAACCTCCCCGCGCTCAGAGCGGAGGAGGTTAGAAATGGCTTTCAAAGTGGTCGTCTTGCCAGCGCCGTTGGCCCCGAGGATAGAAACAATTTTACCCTCAGGAACCTCGAGCGAGACCCCTTTCAGTACCAAGATAACATGGTCGTAGATGACCTCGATATTGTTGACCCTAAGAAGGGGATTGCTTGACGCGTTCATAGACAAGACTCGCTCTTTTTCAGGTTACCAATTACAGCTTAGTTACAGGATACTGGCTCTAGGCCTTTATCCTTCAGGTATTTATCAGCAGCTTCCTGCATTGCTGGCAGAACCAGATCATCCATTGGTGTCAGGACGTCGGATACAACTTCGAATTTGCCGTCCTTCCACTGCTGAATGAAGAAGCCACCGCCACCAACGTGGTCAGCACATGTTGGAGAGATTTCTGGGCCCATACCACCGATGCCCATTTTCTCATTCATGGCTGCGTCCATCTTGATGTTCTCAAGACCCCAACGCAGCTGCTCGCCGTTAATCGCTTTCACACCGAATTTTTCCTGAGCTTTCAGGATACCTGCGTGAATAAAGACCTGTGTCAGCACAGAGCGGTTATACAACACCTGACCGATATTCTTCTCAGAAGCGGCATCGGCATCACCCTTATACACATGCTTCATAATGTCTTTGATAACCGGATAGTCAAAACCCGCATTAGCGAAAGTTGCACTCTTGTAACCTTCTGCGGCTGCACCAGCTGGAATTGTGTCCTGCTCAGCACCGGCCCACCAGTTACCGATAAACTTGCTCATATCGAAGCGAATGTTAGCAGCTTCTTTGATCGCTGATGCGTTCATTGCACCCCAACCCCACATTACAATGTAGTCTGGACGTGCACGGCGAACCTGAAGCCAAGTCGCTTTCTGCTCGATGCCTGGGAATGTTACAGGATACTCTTTCAGCTTGAAGCCGAACTTTTCAGACATAGTGCGGAAAATCGGCAGAGATTCCTTACCATAAGCGATATCCAGGTAAACAAGTGCGATAGTTTTGTCTTTAACGCTGTCAAGACCACCTTCTTGCTTGGCAATGTATTTCATGATGCCTGTGCCCTGACCCCAGTAGTTGGTCATCAGCGGGAACACCCATGGGAACGCAGTACCAATACCAGCATCCGCACGACCATACCCCATAGTCATCAGAGGAATTTTGTCAGTCCGAGTCCGGTCTGCAAGCGCGTAAGTTACACCTGTGGAATATGGCTGATAAATCAGCGCACCATTGTGGTTGCCTTTAGTCCGCTCGTAACACTCAACGCCACGGTCTGTGTTGTAACCGAACTCACACTCTTCGTGAATAACGCGAGCACCGCCAACGCCGCCATCGCGCTCGTTAATCATCGCCCAGTAGTCAGCTGCACCGTTAGCTGTTGGAATACCACCTGGCGCAAATGGGCCAGTACGATAAACCAGTTTTGGCAGATACAGTGTATCTTCTGCCATGGCTGGTGCTGCCGTTGTGAACGGAGCTGCCAGAACTGCTGCTCCTACAACACCGAGTACAAATTTCTTCAAACTCATATTTTTCCTCCCAGAGTTACCCTTGTTTAAGCGCGATATCCCAATCGCCAAGAGATGAAGTGCCGTCTCCCTTATGACGGCCAGATATTTACTCTGACCGTCTTCGGGCGACAGATCAATATGGAAACGGCCAGGATCTCAGTTTTTCCTTACCGATAGTCCACAATCTTGCAAGGCCATGTGGCTCTACAATCAAGAAGAAGATGATCAGCACACCAAAGATCATAAATTCTAGGTGGGCAATCATATCCACGCCGATGTTCCAACCGATCAGTGGTGGTACGTTATTCAAGAAAATTGGCAGCAGTGTGATGAAGGCAGCCCCAATGAAGGACCCAAGGATACTGCCCATACCACCAATGATCACCATGAACAGGATGGCAAAAGAGCGGTTAATACCAAACGCTTCTGGCTCAACCGTACCAAGGTGGACAAACGCCCAGAGCGCACCCGCGACACCACAGAAGAAAGAGCTGACCGCAAAGGCGGAAAGTTTTGTCTGCAATGGACGGAAGCCAATAATCTCGGCGGCAATGTCCATGTCCCGGATCGCCATCCAACCACGTCCAATATGACTACGAACCAAGTTCTTCGCCAGCAACGCCATCGCAGCCACAAAAGTCAATGTGAACAGGTATTTCTCTGCTGGTGTATTAAATTCGAAACCGAGGATCACCAGTGGCGGTGCCGTAATCACACCGGATGGGCTGTAGTTTGTGAACCAACCCACTTTAACCAGTAGCCACTCAATAAAGAACTGAGCCGCAAGGGTTGCTACCGCAAGATAAAACCCTTTAATGCGGAGACTTGGAATACCGAACATGATACCGACGATCGCTGTTACAACACCTGCTAGCAGGATTGTAACCACCAGCGGCAATGTTGCCTCGGCACCCCCTAACATAATGGAGAAAGTTGCGAACTTATAAGCAGAGAACGCACCAACCGCCATAAAGGCACCAGTACCTAGTGAAATCTGACCGGCATATCCGGTTAGAATGTTCAGACCAATTGCCGCCAACGCGAGGATCAGGAACGGTGTCATAATCGCACCGATCAGGTAATCACTCATTACAAATGGAATGGCGATATAAGCAAACAGAAGGATCGCTGCAATTCCGACCCGATCCTGCAGGATCGGGAAAATAGCCTGATCTTCTTTATAAGAGGACTTAAACTGTCCAGCTTCACGATAAAACATTGACCTTAAACCCTCTCAATAATCTTTTCACCGAACAGACCCTGCGGACGAACCAGCAGGAAGGCCATTGCGAGCATGTAAGCGAACCAGTTTTCAATAGCGCCGCCAACAAATGGGCCAATGTAAATCTCGGCAAGTTTTTCACCTGCACCGATGATCAGACCACCAATGATCGCGCCTGGGATAGAGGTAAAGCCACCCAACATCAGAACAGGAAGAGCTTTCAAAGCCAGCAATGTCAGACTGAACTGCACACCAAGCTTGGAGCCCCACATAATACCGGCAACAAGACCAACAACACCCGCAACAGACCAAACAATGATCCAGATAGTCCGAAGGGAAATACCCACGGACATCGCTGCCTGGTGGTCATCCGCCACCGCCCGAAGAGCTCGGCCAATTTTTGTTTTGTTGAAGAAGATTGCGAGGCTTACAACAAGGGCTGCAGCTGTCAATCCAGCGACCAGTTCAAGCCGATCGACAAAAATGCCGCCCAAGTCAATAGAACCAGTTGGCAGTCCAATATCGAGCGTCTTAATGTCACTGCCCCAGATTGTCTGTCCAAAACCATCCAGGAAGAAGGTAATACCGATCGTCGCCATAAAGAGGATAATCCCCTCCTGATTGACCAGCTTTCCAAGGACAAACTTCTCAATACACCAGGCAACCACCACCATCAAAGCAACGGTCAGAACAAAGGCAATCGTCCAGTGAACACCCAGCATTTCCTGGAAACCTACCAGGCTGAGGGCTGCAAAGAGCATCATCGCGCCTTGCGCAAAGTTAAATACGCCAGAGGCTTTAAAGATCAGCACAAAGCCAAGCGCAACGAGTGAGTAAAGAGTACCTGTCAACAAACCGCTGAACAGGACCTCTAAGAAGAACAAAAGTTCATACATCATGTCTTCCATTGGATATCTCCTGTTTCCGGATTAATGACCGCCGCCCAGATAGGCGTCGATAACTTGTTGATTAGCGCGAACTTCTGCAGGGACACCGTCGCCGATCTTCCCGCCATAATCGAGAACCATAACCCGGTCGGAGATATCCATCACCACGCCCATGTCATGTTCAATCAGACAGATTGTTGTTCCAAATTCGTCGTTCACATCCAGAATAAAGCGGCACATATCCTCTTTCTCTTCGAGGTTCATACCAGCCATTGGCTCATCCAGAAGTAGAAGTTCTGGTTCAGCGGCAAGGGCGCGTCCCAGCTCCACACGTTTTTGCAAACCGTATGGAAGACGGCCAACTGGCGTTTTACGGATCGCCTGAATTTCGAGGAAGTCGATAATGTCTTCTACGTAACGGCGGTGCTCCAGCTCTTCTTTCTGTGCGCCACCATACCAAAGCATGGAAGAGAAGATCCCTGACTTCATTTTCAGGTTCCGCCCCGTCATAATATTGTCCAGCGTAGACATCCCCTTGAAGAGCGCCACGTTCTGGAACGTACGTGCGATGCCCTGCGCCGCAGCTTCATACGGCTTCATAGCGCTACGCTTCTGACCTTTGTAGGTAATTGTACCCTGCTGGGGGTGATAAAAGCCGTTGATGCAGTTCAGCATGGATGTCTTACCGGCACCGTTCGGGCCGATAATGGCGCGGATTTCACCTTTATTGATGTCAAAGCTAACATCAGAAATGGCGCGAACCGCTCCAAAAGACAGGCTGATATTGTCCACTGCAAGAAGGACTTCACCCGGTTTTACATCTTGATATGTCATTCTGTATTAAGTCCCTGCAAATTAAGACGCGGCACGCATTGCCGGATAAGTATCGGCATCGCGGACTTTCACGGTTGCTTTCAAAGTACCTTGACGGCCATCCTCGAAAGTCATCTGTGATTCAATATCCACTGTCTCTACGTTGCTGAACAAAGCGTTGATAAGAGTTTCATAACGCTCAGCGATAATCCGACGACGCACCTTACGTGTCCGCGTCAATTCACCGTCATCCGCATCCAGCGCTTTTGGCAGCACTAGGAAACGACTTATCTGAGCACCTGCCAATTCACTATCAATGGCAAGGTCTTTATTAACCTGCTCAACGCATTCTTTGATCTGTGCGTATACTTCATCGCGGTTCGCCAGATCCTGATAACTTGTATAGGAAATACCGCGCCGTTCTGCCCAGTTACCTACAGCTTCAAGATCAATATTGATAAAAGCTGTTACCGTATCACGCTCATGACCATGACAGACAGCCTCGGAAATGAACGGGAAGAATTTCAGCTTGTTCTCAATATATTGTGGCGCGAACAAAGTACCGTCAGTCAATTTGCCAACGTCTTTCGCACGATCGATAACTTTCAGCTGACCATCATCCGTCATAATGCCAGCGTCACCTGTGTGAACCCATCCATCTGGATCCTTGGTTTCTTTTGTCGCTTCATCGTTCTTGTAGTAGCCAACAAATGTGCCAGGGCTCTTGAACATTACTTCCCCTGTTGCGTCATCGATTTTGATCTCGCACCCAGGAGCTGGTGGACCAACTGTGTCAGGACGCACGTCTCTGTCGTTCTGAATACAGACATAGGCGCAGCTTTCAGTCTGACCATATAGCTGCTTCAGGTTGATGCCTAAAGACCGGTAAAACTTGAAAACTTCCGGACCCATTGGCGCGCCAGCTGTATAAGCAACACGAATCTGACTGAAGCCAAGTGTGTTTTTCAGCGGGCCATAAACCAGAATATCTCCAATCGCGTATTTAATGCGATCCATGAAAGAAACTGGCTTTCCTTCCATAATCTCAACACCGCATTTTTTCGCCACATCCACAAAATAGTGGAACATTTTCTGCTTGATGGCGCTCGCATCCTCGATACGGATCATCATCTGGGTCAGCAAATTTTCGAAGATCGCTGGCGGAGCAAAATAATAGGTTGGACCAATCTCACGCAAGTCCGTCAGAACCGTTTCCGCATTTTCCGGACAGTTCACAGAGAAGCCTGCCGTGGAAGCCTGAGAATAAGAGAAAAGATGATCACCAACCCACGCCATTGGCAGGTAAGAGAGAACTTTCTCATTTTCAGTCAGGTTTTCGAATTCAACGGAAAGACGGCCAGCCTCACCCATATTACGGAAGCTGAGCATAACGCCTTTCGGACGGCCCGTTGTACCAGATGTGTACATGATCGTCGCAATATCGTCTGCCTTGCCTTTATTAACCTCAGCATCAAAGAAAACAGCGTTTTTCTGATCATATGCCGCGCCTTGCGCCTGCACATCTTTGTAGGATTTAACGTTTGGCTGCTTGTAGTGGCGCATGCCCCGGTCATCTTCATAGATCAGGTAGCGAATGTTCGGACACTTGTCGATGACAGACAAAACCTTATCAACTTGCTCCTGATCTTCACAGAAAACAAATTTCGCCTCAGCATGTTCCAAAACGAACTGAATTTCGTCAGCCACACCATCCTGATAAATCGGGACAGGAAGCCCGCCAACAGCCTGCGCCGCAGCGAATACCCAGTATAGCTGAGGGCGGTTGGACCCGATAATGGCGACCGTATCGCCTCGCTGCATTCCAAGATCTACTAGACCAAGGGCAAGCGAGCGTGAGTTCTCATACACGTCTTTCCACGTATATGTTTGCCAGATACCATATTCCTTTTCTCGGTAAGCAGGACGATCCGGACGGACATCCGCGTTACGTCGGATCAGCTTTGGAAAGGTATCAAATTCCTGTTCTTTATTCGTCATAGGCTCCCTGCATTCCCAAAACAGCACATAATTATTTTAAGCATCAGGGAATAACGAGGGCTCGGTTAGCCAGATACAGGACGCACGTCTCCCGTTAAATGGAGACAAAGCCTAATACACACGTTTACTCCCTGTTTATTATCGGGCCCCTTTTTTTGGGACCTCTTGGCGGTTTCTTTGCGAACCTTACCTCGTCATTAATCAAATAAGATAACGCAGGTCAAGTGAAAATAGTTGACCATTTGGCTAAATCGCCCCTAAAACCCCCAAAAAACTGGCAAAATCGTAATAAATAAAAAAAACAAGCGTTTGTATATAAAGTAAAGCATTTAATGGTGAGTATTTAATATATAAAATGAAGTCTTTTAATAGACAATTACCCATCTTCTGAATTATGAAATTTATGAACTTATAACTCTAACAAACAAACTATACGAAGTTTTTCTTAATATTAATTATTCATGATACGAAATATCTCAAATTATTTGTTAAATTAAACAATGGTTAGTTTAATTTCAGAAAACCACTATTGTTGCGCAACTATTATATAAATAAAACGTTTGTTAGGTTGGTATCTGGCGGGTATTGAGCTCAGACAATAAACGCATCACGACAAATCCGAATCTTAAGCTTTCCGCTACTGTTTGTGCGCAAATGAATCGGATGTCGGATAATGCACTTTCTACAAATTTGACTCATTCCGATTTAGTTAATCTATAATACAAAAAGTGAATTTTTCAGTTCAGATCTAAAATGATCAATAATCAGACATATATGATTGAGGAAACGGGATAAATCACGTTCCCCACCCTGAGCAAGGAGCGAAGCGTTGACGACAACAGGTCAAGACACTCTCAAAACACGCCGTTCTCTCGAAATTGACGGTAAATCATACGACTATTACAGCATTCCAGCCGCTGAAGAAGCAGGCCTTGGCGACATGTCTCGCCTACCTTTCTCGCTAAAGGTTTTGCTGGAGAACCTGCTTCGGCATGAAGATGGCCGAACCGTTACCTCTGAAGACATATCCGCACTTGCCAATTGGCTGAAAGAGAAAAAAGCAGACCGCGAAATTGCATATCGTCCTGCCCGCGTTCTGATGCAGGATTTTACGGGTGTTCCCGCCGTGGTGGATCTGGCAGCGATGCGCGATGCAATGGTGGCGCTTGGCGGCGACCCCGCAAAAATTAATCCGCTTGCCCAGTGCGATTTGGTTATCGATCACTCGGTTATGGTGGACAAATTTGGAAATGCGTCCGCTTTTAAGGAAAATGTTGATCTCGAAATGCAGCGCAATGGAGAGCGGTATGCTTTCCTGCGTTGGGGACAGAAAGCCTTTGATAATTTCCGGGTGGTCCCTCCCGGAACGGGCATCTGCCACCAGGTTAATCTTGAGTATCTGGCCCAGACTGTTTGGGCCACTCAAGATCAAAACGGTAAGGAGGTTGCCTACCCTGACACCTTGGTTGGTACAGATAGCCACACAACGATGGTCAACGGCCTTGCGGTCCTTGGCTGGGGCGTAGGCGGCATCGAAGCAGAAGCCGTCATGCTGGGCCAACCCATTTCAATGCTAGTTCCAGAGGTCGTCGGCTTCAAGCTGGAAGGCAAACTGAAAGAGGGGACAACAGCAACGGACCTCGTTCTGACTGTGACGCAAATGCTTCGTGCTAAAGGCGTTGTTGGGAAATTTGTGGAATTCTATGGACCGGGTCTGGATCAATTATCCCTCGCCGACCGTGCAACCATCGCCAATATGGCACCCGAATATGGTGCCACATGCGGTTTTTTCCCAATTGATCAGGAAACTATCAATTACCTCAACTTTACAGCCCGTGATGAAGACCGCGTCAAACTGGTTGAGGCATATGCAAAAGCCCAAGGCATGTGGCGCGATGCAACAACTCCGGATCCATTTTTCACCGATACGCTCTCATTGGATATTTCCACCGTTGAGCCAAGCCTGGCGGGTCCTAAACGGCCGCAAGATCGTGTTCTTCTGTCAAATGCTACCAAAGAATTCGCAGAAGCGCTGCCGACACTTGCCGGCAATGCGGATGGCATCAATAAAAAAATTCCAGTCGCAGGCACCGACTATAGCATCGGTAGCGGTGATGTAATCATCGCAGCCATCACATCCTGTACAAACACGTCCAATCCAAGTGTTATGCTCGCAGCAGGGCTAGTGGCCCGCAACGCCCGGGCTAAAGGCCTAAAAGTTAAACCATGGGTTAAAACATCTTTGGCCCCAGGATCCAAAGTTGTAACAGACTATTTGATTACAGCAGGCCTTCAAGACGACTTGGATGCTCTTGGCTTTAATCTGGTCGGTTATGGATGCACGACCTGCATCGGTAACTCTGGACCCGTGGCGGAGCCAATTGCGAACGCAATTGTCGACGGCGATCTGGTCGCCTGCTCCGTCCTCTCAGGTAACCGTAATTTTGAAGGACGCGTGAGCCCACAAGCCAAAGCGAACTACTTGGCATCGCCCCCATTAGTGGTCGCTTATGCCATTGCGGGCTCCATGAACATTGACATCACAAAAGACGCCATCGGTGAAGATGGAGATGGAAACCCTGTATATCTAAAAGACATTTGGCCATCCAATCAGGAGATCCAGGACACTGTTCGGCAAGCCGTCAGCCGCGACATGTTCGTCAAACAATATGGAAATGTGTTCGCCGGGGATGAAGCCTGGCAGGCCATCAAAACTGCAGAAGGGCAAACATATAGCTGGAACAGCGCCTCAACTTACGTGCAGCATCCTCCCTACTTTGAAGGTATGAAAAAAGAAGCCGGTGGCTTTAGCGATATTGAAGGCGCCCGTATTCTGGCGCTTTTAGGCGATTCTGTTACCACAGACCATATCTCCCCTGCTGGCGTCATCAAAGAAGACAGTCCAGCTGGTGAATATCTGAAAAGCCATGACGTCGAGAAAAGAGATTTTAACTCCTATGGATCTCGGCGTGGAAATCATGAAGTCATGATGCGCGGTACATTTGCCAACATCCGCCTTCGCAACGAACTAGCCCCCGGAACCGAAGGCGGGGTCACCCGCCATATGCCGGACGGAGAGCAACAATGGATTTATGACGCCTCGATGCAATACCAGAAAGATGGCATCCCATTGGTTGTCTTTGCAGGTAAAGAATACGGCACAGGCTCCAGCCGCGACTGGGCGGCGAAGGGCACACGCCTTCTTGGGATCAAGGCCGTCATCGCGGAAAGCTTTGAACGCATCCACCGCTCCAATCTTGTTGGGATGGGGATTATCCCCCTGCAATTTCCTGAAGGGGTAAGCCGGAAAACCTTGCAACTCGATGGCTCTGAAACGGTTAGCATTTCTGGATTAAAGGATGGAATTACCCCGCGAATGACAGTGCCTTGCGCCATTACAAGGGCTGACGGCACATCGGAGGCTATTGATCTCCTCTGCCGTATCGATACCGTCGATGAGGTCGATTATTACAGGCACGAAGGCATTTTGCAGTATGTGCTTAGAGACCTTTCAAGCGCCTAAAGCTTAAAGCCACCAACAAGAAAGCGGCAATCAAAAGATGGCCGCTTTCTGTGTTCACCGAAGCTTGAATTGCCTGTGAACACCCTTGGCGCTAGGCTATTTAGCATGATGAAACACATTGCCATAGCCGCTACCCTGTCCGCATTACTGGCCGCGACTTCCGCGCAAGCTGTGGACATTCGCCAACCCTCCACGGTGGTTGAACTATATACCTCACAAGGCTGCTCCTCCTGCCCGCCTGCAGATGCCCTTATGGGTCAACT